>SHWL01000117.1 GCA_009693865.1 Acetobacteraceae bacterium
TTGACTCTCGTTGTAGCGCGCGACGGCCCGATTACTGCCACACAGCGCCCGGCCCATCGGCCACGCCAGAACGAGATTGGTTTCGATGTCGGGGACCTCTATTTCAACTCATTGAAATTACGGGATAAAAATGAGGGGATGACTGAGGCCTATGATCGGAATCGGTCTCGGGGGCGGTTGGAATGGAATCGGCCTTCCAGAAGCGCGGACCTGGTCCCGCCGGCACCCGGATATTACCAATTTGCCACATGACAAATCCCCGCGAGACTATGACTTAATTTATAGACGACACGGCAGGAGAGTTCAAGGCCGGACTCCTTGATCCGCTGTTCTTCAAAAGACTCAAACCCGCTCGGATTTGCCCCGGCGCAATTGTGACAATGCTTCTCCGGCTTCCTGACAGAAGCCACGAAGCAGGCCGATCGTTTTTAGCAATAGGTAAATAATTGCAACTGCCCGGATGCCCGATCCAGACGTGACCCGCCGCGGATTTCGACGCCCGAGGGAGAGTTTGCTCATTTCCGATGGTATTTTCCGGCGTAAACTCGCCCATTGACCGGATTCGCGCGCCTGGAGCGACTGTTACACAATACAGGCTTATACTCACCCGAACATTTGTGACGGCCGCATTTCATGAGCAGACATTCCGCGCGCGTGATCGTCGCGAGCGGTTGCCGGAACGACCGCATGGAAACCGCCTTAACCCCGGCCGACGCCACCCCGCAGCAAGCCTTCGCGTGGTCCCACACCAAGACTGACCACCCAGAACGCGCCCGCGGTGAGCACGATCGCGGGGCCGGCGGGGATCTCGACGTTGTATGAAATCAGCAATCCCAGCACCGACGCGGCGATGGCCAGTCCCACCGCGATACCGATCTGCCCCGCCAGCGAGTCCGACCAGTGACGCGCCGCGATCGCCGGCAGCATCATCAGTCCCACCGACATCAGCGTCCCCAATGCCGCGAAACCGGCAACGACACAAAGCACGACCAACGCCAGGAAACACCCGTGCCAGATCCCGCCGCCGAAGCCGGGATCGAGGCTTTCCAGCACCAGCGGCCGCCAGATCGCCGCCAGTACAGGCAATGTCAGGCTCGCCGCCCCCGCCATTGCCAACAGCGCCGCGTCATCGACCGCCAGCACGCTGCCGAACAGCAAATGCGTCAGATCGACCCCGCGTTGCGCGGATACCAGGGCGACGCCGGCCGCCAGGGCGATCAAATAAAGCGCGGCGAGTTGGCTGTCCTCACCGCCGCCGGTCCGCCGCGCCAGCCAGCCCGCCAGCAGCGCGACAACCAGCCCCGCCACGATTCCGCCGGCGCCCATGGCCCACACCGACAAACCCCCGACGGCGGCACCAAGCGCGATGCCCGGCAGCACGCCATGTTGCAGCACGTCGCTCATGAGGCTCATGCGCCGCAGCACGAGGAACACGCCCAACGGCGGTGCCGCGACGGACAGAGCGAGGCATCCCACCAGCGCCCGCCGCATGAAACTCAGGCCAAAGGGCGAAACGATCAGATCCTGGATCAGGCGATCGCCTCCATCGTCCGGGCAACCGGAACCTGAGCGCGCAGGCGGGCCTGACGCACCGTGGCGGGCGTCAGAACGTCCCGGGTCGCGCCCCAGATGTGGGACTCGCCGCCCAGTACGAGCGTTTCCGGAAACTCGGCACGGATCAGGTCGAGGTCGTGCAGCACAATGGCGACGGTGCGGCCTTGTAGATGCCAGGCCTGGACGATTGCCATCAGATCGGCCTCGGTCGCGGCGTCGACAGAGCTGAAGGGCTCATCCAGCAGGATGACCGGCGCATCGCGGACAATGGTGCGGGCGAACAGCACCCGCTGGAACTGGCCCGCTGACAGGGCGCCGATGGACCGCTGGCCGAGACCGTCCAGACCCACCGCCTCCAACGCGCGGCCGGCGGCGGCGTAATGCGCGGGCCCAATGCGCCGGAACAGGCCGATCCGGCCGGTCCAGCCAAGCGCGGCGACATCGCGGCAGGTGATCGGAAAGGACCGGTCGAGGCGGCCTTCCTGCGGCAGCAACGCGATGTTCCGTGCCTCAACCCCGCCGAGGTCGACCTGCCCCGACGCGATCGGCAATAACCCGCGCAACGTGTGCAACAACGTCGATTTCCCCGCCCCGTTCGGGCCGGCGATCGCCGTCAGGGAGCCTGCCGCGAAGGTCCCGCTGAGATCGCGCACGACCTCCCTCCCGCCGCGGCGCAGGGTCAGATGGGTCAGCCGGATCGGTCCGGGGAGATGACTTCCTGGCATCACGTCATCGCCCAGTACACGGCGAGCCACACCACTCCGAGGACCGCGCTCGCGAGGGCGATCCGGGCGCCAGTACCAGCCGTGGGTGACAACGGGTTAGCCATCGTTACAGTATAACATTCCAAAACCCGCCCGGGAAAGAGGAGATCGCAAAGGCGCGTGCGCGCGCGGCCTGGGCACCCTATCCTCGCCGCGCATGACCCAGACCGATTCGGACGCCCGGGACCGCCGCGAACTGAACCGTCACCGCGCCTTCGCGACGTTTTTGCTTGTGCTGATGGGCGGGATCACGCTTGGCTGCTACTGGTTGCCGCCCGGTGAGTGGACCGATTTGCTGCAGGCGGCGGCGAAGGCCGGGTTCGTGGGCGGCATCGCCGACTGGTTCGCCGTCACCGCCCTGTTCCGCCATCCCCTCGGCATTCCCATCCCGCACACCGCGATCATTCCCAACCAGAAAGAACGCCTGGGCCGCGCGTTGGGCGCCTTCGTCGCCAACCATGTCATCACTGCCTCTGAGGTCTCCTCGGTACTGGGCCGGCTCGATGTGCCCGGCATACTGGCGCGGTACCTGAGCGATCCGGCCTCGGCGAAGCCAGCGGCGGTGACGCTGGCGGCGCTGCTGCCGCGCATCCTGGCAACGGTCGAGGACGGACGCGCCCGCCGCGTCGCCAGCCGGATCATTCCTCGCGTGCTTGGCGGCGCGGGCGCGGGCGTTGTGGTGGCGCGGGCGATGCGCGGGCTGGTCGAGGGCGGGCGGCATCAGGAGGTGTTCGGGTTCATTCTGCAGCAGTTGAAAACCTTGCTGAGCGCCCAGGAGGAAACACTTCGAAGTGCCATTGAGGAACGCGTGCGCGAACAAGGCGGGCGCCTGATCGGTTGGGCTTTGGGCGCCTCGATCGCGCGGCGCGTGCTGACGACCATCAATGCTGAACTGGATAAAATGAGCCCCGACGGATCCGAACTGCGCGCTGCCTTCGACGAGTGGATCAGGCGCGAAATCAACCGGATGGAGGAGGATCCGGCTCGTGCCGCGGAGATCGGCGCGGCGATCCGCCGGGTGGTCGCGCATGAGACCGTGCAAGCCTGGATCTGGGATGTTTGGTCGCGGCTGCGGCTGGCGATGGAGGCGGACGCGGCACGGCCGAATGGACGGGCGGTGACCTATCTTGAAGGCGCGCTTGGCAACCTCGGCGCGATGTTGCAATCGGACCCTGGCACGCGGGCGCGGGTGGAGACGGCGGTCGCCGGGATCACGGCCGAACTGCTGCCATCGGCTCGGGAGACTCTGTCGACGTTCATCGCCCAGGTGGTGGGGAACTGGGATACGCGGACGATCGTGGACCGGTTGGAATTGCGGGTGGGGAAAGACCTTCAGTATGTGCGGATGAACGGAACGCTGGTGGGTTTTTTGGTTGGGGGGGTGCTGTACGCGGTGCTGCGCGCGGGGTTTGGGCATACGGGGTTTTGAGGAAGCTGCCAGACGGAGCCGCAACCCCCGAGTGCCGCGGTGGTCTTGGCATGGACGCCATTGATATCGCGATCTTACCCGGTCCATGGCGATCAACTCATTCGGGGCCATCTCAGGCTAATTTTCACTTATTGCACTTAAAGAGAACCTCTCCTGTATTCGTCGGTGAAGGAGGCTCGCCATGACGACCCGGGTGCTTCAATTTGTGGAACTTTCAGATCGGGATCGGCGGCGAACGGGACGTCTCGAAAAGCCTGGCGTTGGCGATGGGGTTGAAATGAGGGTCAGACGCCGCGCGGGCGGCGATCAGACCGTGACCCTCCCACCCGGCGCCGCCGCGGTGATTGAAGTCCTCCTTGGCCATTTGGTTAACGGCGAGCGGGTCGCGCTCCTGGCCCAGGACCAGGAGCTGAATCCCAACGAGGCGGCGAATGTTCTCGGGATTTCTCGTCCGCTCGTCGTGCATCGGATGGATATCGGTGACCTACCCTTCCGCTATGTCGGTAAACATCGCCGCGCGAAGCTGAGGGATGTTCTCGTCTTGAAAACAAAGATCGACGCGGGCCGGGCCGCGATGGAGGCACTCGCGGACGATGCGGAGGACCTCAGGCAGCGCCATGGCGTTTGAGCCTTCGATCACCATTTTCGACGCTTGTGTATTGTATCCATTCCATCTCAGAAACATCACCACTTCAGGTGCTCAGCCGCCTGCCGGGATCGAAGACGCATATCGTCGCGAAATCGCTGGCCCCGTTCCCAGCGATTGCGGATTGAGTCTGGTGCCGACCTCGACGTTCGAGAACTACCCTCAGCTTGATCCGATCTGCGTGCCGGGCGGATCCGGTGTGGCGGGCGCAATGTCCGATCCCGAAACGATCGCCTTCGTGCGCCGTCAGGCGGAGGGCTCGCAATACATTACCTCGGTCTGCACCGGCGCCTTCGTTCTCGGCGCCGCTGGGCTGCTGCGCGGACGGCGAGTCACCACGCACTGGGCTTACACACGGACCTTCTGCCTCTGACGGACGCGACGTTCGAGAAAGCGCGCGTGGTGCGGGACGGTAACATCGTCACCGCCGGCGGTGTGACCTCCGGGATCGATTTCGCGCTGACCCTGACCGCGGAAATCGGGGGCGAGGCGGTGGCGCAGGCAATCCAGTTGGGGATCGAATACGATCCCGCGCCGCCGTTTAACACAGGCCACCCCGATCGCGCGCCCGCCGCGATCCTGGAGAGCATCACGCCCAATTACCAAAAGGGAAGAGACGCGTATCGAGCAGCCCTGACCGGGTAGATACCAGCTTTGCCAGGATCGAGCGTATAGGGGCCAATGGGTCAGACGCGGGCCGGGTGAAAGGAAGAATTTTGCCACGGATAAGGCAAGGGGATAAGCAAGGATGTACGCAGATGTCCTTGTGCGTCGGTCGAAGCCCACCCACACCGTCGGCCGGAATGAGAAAATGTCCGACACCACCAATGAATATCTGTGTACATCCTTTCTTATCCGCTTGCCTTATCCGTGGCAAAATTCTTGCTTTCGCCGGCCCATGCCAGAGTTCCCCGATGGCACGCGTTCACCCAATCGCCGCGCATGAACGCCGACGCACCCAGCGGGCGGCGACGCCTCCCTGTTCGTCATCCTCCGGCGTGACGGGAGAATCCGTCGCGGCACCAATCCGCGTATAAGCCTGCCATAAAGCGATGCGTCGTGCCGCTTCGGGTCCTCCGGTCACGCCGGAGGATGACGACCAAGGAGAGGCCGATGGCCAAAATGAGAACTGCTGGTGCCACGCCGTTTCTATGGACATTCGCGCCAGGATGCGGCAGGCTCGTCCGATGATCAACCTGGGGGAATGACCGATGCCACTACGCAAGTTCATCATCGAACGCGATATCCCGGACGTCGGTTCTCTGGAGCGGGAGCAGCTTCGCGGCGCGGCAGGGAAATCCAACGAGGTGTTGCGCCAGCTCGGACCGGACATTCAGTGGCTGGAAAGCTTCGTGGCCGCGAACAAGACCTTCTGCGTTTACCTCGCGAAGGACGAGGACATCATTAAGAAGCACGCTGAGATCAGCGGTTTTCCCGCGAGCAAGATCACCGAGGTGCGGAAGATGATCGATCCGACGACCGAGCATCCGGGCTGAACCCACCCCAAACGAAAACCGCGCGGGCCTCACGGATCGCGCGGTTCGACCAAGCTCGAAGACGCGTCGTTACTTCATCGCCTTTTGCAGGTTCTCGTCCAGCTTCGCCAGGAACGCCTGTGTGTTCATCCAGGGTCGATCGGCGCCAATCAGGACCGAAAGATCGCGGGTCATGAGGATTTCGGGCGGGTAGTCGTGCCGTCGATCCTGTGGCGCGCGCTCAGCGACGATGGATCGGTCGCCTGAGTGCCCGGACTGGCCTTGCATCTGGGGAATGCCGGTTCACGGCTCATTCTCATCTCCGGGAGAGGGTGCGGGCGAGGGGCCGCCCCCGCTTGCCCTTCCCGCACGCCGATGCGACAAGGCGCGCTGAATTTGCGGATGGTTGGAACCAGCCGAAACCAACCCGGCGCGCGGAGGTGCAAGCATGTCAGATCTCGAAATCGTTTGGACAAAGGTCGACGAAGCTCCGGCGCTCGCGACGTTCTCCCTGCTGCCGATCGTCCAGGCCTTCGCCGGCACGGCCGGCGTGACGATGAAGCTGAAGGACATTTCGCTGACCGGCCGCATCCTCGCCAATTTCCCCGAGAAACTGACGCAAGCACAACGGATCAACGACGAACTCGCCGAACTTGGCCAACTCGCGATGCGGCCAGAGGCCAACATCGTCAAGCTGCCCAACATCTCCGCCTCGATCCCGCAGCTCAAGGCCGCGATCAAGGAGCTGCAAGGCAAGGGTTACGACGTGCCGGACTATCCGGACAGCGACGCGACGCCAGCGGATAAGGACATCCGGTCCCGCTACGGCCGCGTGCTTGGCAGCGCCGTCAACCCGGTGTTGCGCGAGGGCAATTCCGACCGCCGCGCCGCCGGCGCCGTGAAGCAATTCGCCCGCAACCATCCGCACAAGATGGGCGCCTGGAGCGCTGACTCCAAAACGCATGTGGCGTATATGCCGGGCGGCGATTTTTTCGGTTCGGAAGTCGCGACCACCGTCGCGGCACCAACCAACGCGTGTATCGAACTGGTCGCCAAGGACGGCGCGGTCACCGTGCTGAAGGCAAAGACGCCGCTTCGGGCCGGCGAAATCATCGATGCGTCGGCAATGAGCCGTAAGGCGTTACGCGCCTTCTTCGCCGCGCAGATCGACGCCGCGAAGCAGGATGGCGTGCTGTTCTCACTGCACGTGAAGACGACCATGATGAAGATATCCGATCCCATCATTTTCGGTCATGCCGTTTCCGTGTACTTCGCCGATGTGTTCGAGAAGCACGCCGCCACGCTGGCGCGCCTCGGCGTCGATCCTGACAACGGCGTGGGCGACATGCTGACGCGGATCGAGACCTTGCCGGCAGCCGAACGGGACGCGATCAAGGCCGACATCGCGGCCACCTACGCGGCCAGGCCAGGCCTCGCCATGGTCAATTCCGACCGGGGGATTACCAATCTGCACGTGCCAAGCGATGTGATCGTCGATGCATCGATGCCGGCAATGATCCGCGAATCCGGGCACATGTGGGGCGCCGACGGCAAGCTGCACGACGTGATCGCCGCGATCCCGGATCGCTGCTACGCAACGCTGTTTCAGGCAACCATCGAGGACTGTAAGGCGCACGGGGCATTCGATCCCAAAACGATGGGCTCGGTGCCGAATGTGGGGTTGATGGCGCAGCAGGCCGAGGAATACGGCTCCCACGACAAAACGTTCGAGGTTGCCACGGGCGGAACGGTGCGCGTGGTCGCCGATGACGGCACGGTGTTGCTGTCGCAGGCGGTCGAGACCGGCGACATCTTCCGGATGTGCCAGGTCAAGGACGCCCCGATCCAGGACTGGGTCAAACTGGGGGTGCGCCGCGCACGCCTGACCGGCACCCCGGCGGTGTTCTGGCTTGACGCCAACCGCGCGCATGACGCGCAGTTGATCGTCAAGGTCGAGAAATACCTGAAGGATCACGACACGGCGGGCCTGGACATCCGCATCATGGCGCCGGTCGAGGCGATAAAGTTCTCGCTCGATCGCATCCGCAAGGGGCAGGACACGATCTCCGTCACCGGCAATGTGCTGCGCGATTATCTGACCGATCTGTTCCCGATCATGGAGCTTGGCACCTCCGCCAAGATGCTGTCGATCGTTCCGCTATTGGCGGGCGGCGGCCTGTTCGAGACCGGGGCCGGCGGCTCAGCGCCCAAGCACGTGGAACAATTCCAGGAAGAGGGCTATCTACGTTGGGACTCGCTTGGCGAGTTCCTTGCTTTGGGCGCGTCGCTCGAACATCTGGCGCAGACCAGTGGGAATGCGGACGTGCAGGTTCTCGCCGAGACGCTGGACACGGCCAACGGCAGGATCCTGGAATTCAACCGCTCCCCCGCGCGCAGGGTTGGCGAACTCGACAATCGTGGCAGCCATTTCTATCTGGCACTCTACTGGGCACAGGCGCTGGCCGCGCGGGGCAATAGCGGGCCGATGCAAGCCCGCTTCCAGAAGCTGGCGGAGGCGCTCTCGGCCAACGAGGCGAAGATCAACGCGGAACTGATCGCCGCGCAGGGCAAGCCGGTGGACACCGGCGGTTACTACGTGCCCGATCCGGTCAGGACATCGGCGGCGATGCGGCCAAGCGCGACGCTGAACGCCGCGCTCGCCGCGCTCTGACGCGGAGTTGGGTGGACCGCGGGCTGGAACAAGTCCTTCGCGCGTCATGCGCGCGGTGCGCCTCCTACCTTGGACACATTTTCGATTTCGCCGGAAAACCCATCGATTCGCAGTCGCCCGGCCCGGTCCAGCTGCCCGAAAAGATGCCATGCCAGGCCCCGCCGGTTTTTTTGAGGAAGACGGTGGGGGAATCGAGTTTGTCGATCGCCACGTCCGCGGTCGCGAAAGCGCCTTCGATCCTGACGTTCCGGACGTGAATCTGTGCGATTTTGATGCCGCTTCCCTTGGTGAGATAGGATTTGATTTCCCGTTCGACCGCGGCGGAATCGCCGGATGTCTGGGCGTGAGAAACCGATGGAAGCGCGGCCATTGTCAGAAACGCTCCGGCGATGAAACCCATGTTTATCGTGTGGCGCCGCACGATCGAATCTCTTTCGCGAAGGTTGAAGAACAGGAACGCACCTGACCGGTCTTATCGAGATCGCGCCGGCGAGCGAGTGTCACGCGGAAACAACCCAGGTCTCTGGATCGTGGCGGTTCAGTTACGCGCTCAGAATGGCCTCTGTCTGTTATAGTTCCCGGGCGGCGAATAATCGCAGACCCAAACTTCCTTGTTGCCGCACGTGGTGATGCCGCAACCGACCATGCGCGTGTTCCGCCACACGACCTGGGTGTAATGGCCGCAAACCTCGCCCGGCGCGCAGGTGTTCGTGGCCGGGTTGAAAAACCGCTGCTCCCGCGCCCATGACGCCACCACGTCCGCCGGGGTTTGCCGCGTTCCCCGGTCCGCGTGCGGGTTCTCACCGAGGCCGGCGGTCTTGCTGTGGCGCATCGCGCAATTCTCTCCGCCCAGGCGGTCAGCCCAGCCCTGAGCGGTCCCGGCGAGGTGATCGGACCATTGCAGATCCCCGGCGCCAACCTGGCGCCGGACTCCGTTATGGGCGTCGGCCATGCCGGCAAATCGCGCGGGCTCGCCGGCCGCCGCATGCCGCGCCGCGGGTTGGGCGGGCGGTTCGTCCGTCTGGACCGGCCGCTGGCTGTGTTTGACGGGCGGTGGCGGCGGCGTGCATGCCGTCACCGCCGCGGCGGTCAATCCGCCCACGATCACGCTCAGAAGGAGACGGGTCAGAAGAGACGGTCCACGCATTTTGGGTGATCCTGGTTGCAGGCTCCCGGCATTTGGCCGAGGAAATCGGTCCCGCTCCAATGAACGCGCACCTCGGTCGCTCTGGGCGCGGGATGGTCACCAATTCGCGTTTTCCGCAACAGCGATACCGAAGCGGCGCCGATTCTCGTTTTGGCGCTGACGCTTGCTTTTTCGTCATCCTCCGGCGTGACCGGAGGATCGGTGGCGGCACATATCCGCGTATAATAGCGCCGGAACGCGTGGCGTGGTGCCGCGCCGGAGGATGACGATTTGGGAGAGGTCAGCAGCCATAATGAGAATTGCTGTCTGGCGAGCCTTCCACTTGACAAAAACCATGCACTTGCGTGCCAATGACCTCGGATTCTGGCTGCGATGTCAACGAGATGGAAACCCAAACCCCCGATGAAACAAGTTTGTATCGGGGACACCGCCAGAAAGCCGACCCCGGCGTGCCTGGTCCGTTAACCCGCCGTCTGGAGTTTCAGCCCTCGCGATGATGCCCGGTTTCCTCCGATCCGCCCGTTACATCGTGGGTATTCTGCTCATTCTCGCCGCGGCGGCCGGCGTGATCGGGTACGCCTGGTACGCCGCCATTCAATCCACCGCCGCGCAGCGGGAGGACGCCCTCGTCCGGGCGAATGGGATCGCCGGCGGCCTCGCCGCCGCTTACACCGATCAGATCACCCGTCAGATCCTCGCGCTCGACCAGACCATGGACCTGATGGTGAAGGAGTGGGAAGCGGACTCCCGCCGTTTCAATCTCGAGGCCATGCGCGCCCGCGCGCGAGTCCTCACGGGGATATCCCGCGACATGTTTCTCGCGGACGAAAACGGCGTCATCCGGCAGTCCTCCGTGCCTGAGTTCGTCGGTCAAAGTATCGCCGACCTCAGCGTCTTCCGTAACGCGGCTGAACACACCAACGACAAACCCAAACTTTACGTGGGCGGCGCGATGGTCAATGCGATCATGCGCCAATGGCACCTCGATGTGGCCCGGACGCTGCACTACCCGGATGGTTCCTTCGCCGGAATCATCAACACCGACTATCGCGTAGCCGCGATCACGGGCGTGTTTGAGGCATCGCCTCCGCCCGGCAACGGTTTCGCCGGACTGATCAACCTGACCGACGGCAAGCTGCGGGCGGCGTTCGGTCCGGTCACGGTGACCCCCGATACCGCCATCGCCGAAACCCCGATGTTCGAGGCGGTGGACGCGAAAGAAACCGGCTTTTGGTCCGGGCCTTCCGCCGCCGACGCTGTCGTCCGCCTGCATGCCTTCCGGCGCATTCCGGGCCGCGATCTGGCCGTCATTGCCGGCCTGGACCGGCAACAGGTTCTCGGCCCCTCCGAGACCTGGCAAACGCAATCACGGCAGTTCTGCGCGGCCATCACCGCGCTGGCCACGCTCATCTCGGCGATCTTGCTGCTGGTCCTGCGCGCCGCCCGCCGGCGTGAGGCGGTTGTGCGCGAGAGCCACGCCATCCTCGCCGCCGCCAACGCGCTCGCAGAGGTCTCCCGCGCCCAGACCGACGCCATCTCGCGGCGATTGCAGGCGACGTTTTCGGCTGTTAGCGACGGGGTCGCCATCTTCGACGCGCATTTGAATCTGGTGGAGTGGAACGGGCATTTCCACGAACGCTCCGGCGTCAACGCCAGCCTGGTCCGCACCGGGATGACGATGGAGGATGTGCTGCGCACTCAGGCGCGGGCGGGGTATTTCGGCGAGGACGTGGATGTCGAGGTCGAGGTGGAGCGGCGCGCCGCGCTACTCCGTGCCGGGAATTTCGGCGCCAACGTGAGTTTCCAGGCGTCCGGCCGCATCATCGAATTGCGGTGCCGGGCGTTGCCCGAAGGCGGCTTCGTCGCCCTCTACACGGATGTCACCGAAGCCAGGCAGGCCCGGCAGGCGCTGCGCGACGCTCGCGACAGGTTGGAACGGGAGCAGGCGTCGCGAATCCGGTTCCTGGGCGCGATCGGCCATGAAATACGCGAGCGGGCGGCGCTGCTGTTTCAATCGATCGGATGGCTGCGATCCGTGGATTTGCCTCCGGCGCCAAATGACGCGCTCGATCGGGCCCAACGCGCTACAGCCGCTCTGGAAACCCTGGCCGCGGACACCGCCGAGGTGCCCAGGATGCAGGCGGGTGCGATTGAACTGCGGCCGGCGATGCTGGAAATGCGCCTGCTGCTGCGGGACATCGTCGATAAGATCCAGCCCGAGGCGAGGGACAGGGGCCTCATGGTTTATTTGGTCGTCAACAAAGGCGCCCCGCCGGAGTTGATCGCCGATCCTGCTCGCCTGCGCCAGATCGTGACGTTGCTGCTGTCCGAGGCCGTGCGTTTCGCCGCGCCCGACACGATGTGGCTAATGGCGGACCCGGGGGGTCCCGGCGAGGATGGCGAGGTCGCCTTGCGCGTGACCATCCGCGGCTTTGGCGCCCCGATCCCGGAAGCGCCGGGCGGCGGCATTTTCCGCTCGTTCGACGCCGTCGCCGCGCCGCGCGACAGCGGTACTATGACGGAGGCCCCCGGGTCTTCACGTCCGGCGTCCGTGGACCAGGGGACGGGCCTGGCGCTGACGATCGCCCGGCATCTGACCGGCCTGATGGGCGGCCAGTTGAAATGCGAGACCTGGTCCACCCTGGACGGGCGGACCGGCAACGATTTCATCCTGACCCTGCCGCCGCGCCTGCTGCCCGGCCAAACCGGGCGGGCACCCGGTCAGATCCCCGCGGCGGGACGGCCCGCGCCCCGAACGCGCGTCCTGATGGCCGGCGAGCGGACCGGGTTGCGCCTCGCCGCCGCGACCATGTTGCGCCGCGACGGCCACATGGTGGAAACGGTCGAGACCGGGGAAGACGCCATGCAATCCCTGGAGAACACGCCATACGACATCGTGTTCATCGACACCGCCCTCGCCGATATGACCATCGAAACCGCCGCCGCCACGATCCGTGGACTGATGGGGCCGGCGCGATCGGTGCCGGTGGTCGCGCTCGCGCCCACGCAGGATGAAACCGAGACGCGGGCCTGGCAGGCCGCCGGGGTGGACGATATTCTGGTCAGCCCCGCTACCTTCGCGGCGCTGACCGAGGCCATCGACCGCAATGTCTGGCTGGCAAAGTCGCGGACCGGAGGCTTCGGCTCGATGGCCGCCTGGCAAGACGAAATGGAGGAGGGAATCCCGATCCTGTCGGTTGAGCGGATCGAGGAACTGCGCGCCAATATCCCCGCGGACGAACTGCGCGAGATGGCGGAGGAATGTATCTCCGACCTGTCCCACCGTCTGCCGGCGCTGCGCCGCGCGCTGACGGCGGCGGCTCCGGCGGCCATCACCGTGCAGTGTCATACGATGGTCGGTATCGCCGGTGGGTACGGCATGGCTGTCCTGGAGGCGCGATTGCGGGCAATCCAGGCGGCGGTGCGGGAACGCCGTCTGCATACGATCGACGGCGCGGCCGAGGTGATCGAGACCGATCTGACCCGCGCGGCGGCGGCACTGCGGCGCGCGATGCGGCGAGGCCTCGGTTCGAGGACCGCCACCGCGGCCGGCCCCGTTCCTGAGCACGCGGAGCCCGCGCCGCCGCCGGCCGGCGACTGAGATTGGAGGACGCCGGTTTCGCGTTTCGCCCGTTGGGGTTTACGGTTCCTCCCAACACAGGAGGGGCATGCCATGGCCAAGGGACTACTTCTCGTCGCGTTCGATTACTCGAAGGCCCAGGCCGACGAGTTTCATGACTGGTACGATCTGGAACATATCCCGGAGCGGCAACGCGTGCCGGGGTTTGGCACCTGCGAGCGCTGGATCAGTGTCGCCAACCCCAAACATGCAGTCGCGAGCTATGAGCTGGACAGTTTGGCAGTGTTGCAGAGCGAACCGTATAAAGCGATCGCTTACGGGAATCTGTCGATTTGGTCGAAACGCATCGGCAAGATCGCGCAACGAATGATGCGGCACGATGGGACGCAGACTCTGCCTGGCGATCTGGTGGCGCCAGCCGGAGCGGGCGGGCTGCTGGTCAACGCGATGAACGTCGATCCCGCGCATGAGGATGAGTTCAACGAGTGGTACGATACTGAACACATTCCCGCGTTGTCGAAGGTGCCCGGCACGATTTGCGCGCGCCGGTTCCGGGACATGACGGGATCGCACCGTTACGTGGCGCTGTATCACCTGGAGTCGCCTGATGTAACCCTGACGGAGGCCTGGAAAAAGGGCGCGGGCACGCCGTGGTCGGCGCGGTTGCGGCCGCATTTCCGGGATCATCTGCGGATTTTGACGAAGCGATACGTGAGGGGGACTTAGGTAACGCCAAACAACCGCGCGTCGTCCGACCTCCCGTCCCTCCGGCGCCGCGGGTGCGATTGGTTGTGAGGGCCTTGCGCCCGGAAGTACCATGGCGTCTCAAGAAGGGAAGTAAGATTTTAACACGAAGAATCACTATTGTCCGGTCAATAGCTGAATAAATTCAATTGGTTATCGTCCATGACATGTTCGGAACTGTCAGCTGTTTGAGAAATCACAGATTCTATCGAGGCCTTTTCAAATACTGTCACCGAAAACACCTGCATCAATGTGTAGAG
>SHWL01000118.1 GCA_009693865.1 Acetobacteraceae bacterium
TCACCTGCTGGCGCTGTTCCGAGGTCAGGCTCCGGACCACTTCCAGCCACGCTTCGAATGCTTTGTTGTCCATGGGTGTCGACCGCCGTTCCCAAGCCGCCATTCGCGGTTAACACTTCCCAATAAATAACGCAATGAGAGCCATCTTTTTCAACAAGGGTTCCGAGGCTACCGAGCCGTCGGACAGCACGACACGCTCGTCGCGGGTGCGGCCAGCCCATTCATAAGCGTCCTGGAACAGATGCCAGTGGATGGCTTTCAGGTGCGTGATGTCGAATCGACCGTGGGGGCCGGCGCCCGCCTGAATTTCGATGTCACGCGCGGCGACCATCGCGGATTCCAGAGTCTCAAGCTCGTCGTGGGTGACAGCCCCGAGCTTATTTTTAACGGCCGAGTCCGGATCATCCGAGTACGTGTAGTTGGGCACCGTCTAACGCGGATCGATTCGCGCTTTCAGCCGAGGAATGACCTCGGTCGCCTCAATGTCGCCCCGCACATAGGCGTCGAAGACGGCATCGCTGGCCGCGTCACGGTAAATGCCCTCGATGCGGTTGTTGGCATCGGCCTGACGCACGAATTTTCGGCGGCGCTCGGTCTCCGCGGAGCTGCTTTTGGACGTTGGCCGAATGACGATGTCGTCCATGCGGAAACCCCTGCCGTCAGCCGCCTGTATAGCACAGTCTGGCGCACGCTTTCCCACGAGAAATCGGCCGGGCAGGATCCATGGCTGGTCCATTGCTCAGGCCCCCTCGGCACCCGCCGCGATCCTCAGCTGCCCGGACAGTCATCCCGCGATAGCGATCCGGTGAGGTGCCCATGAGTTGCCGGAACATCGTCGTGAAAGCGGCGGGACTGGCGTAGCCCCGGTCGTAAGCAATGGTGGTGACGCGCTCCCCATCCAGCCGGCGCGGTATTGCTGACAAGAGACAGGCGCGCCGTTGCCAGATCGAAAATGTCAGACCGGTCTCGCGTTTGAACAACCTGGTGAAGGTCCGGCGGCTCCCATTTCCGGCGACGAGGACTGCGCCTCTACCTGTCGAAAATCGCCCCTTACGCCTGCACGGGGATGGCTGTCCACCGGCCGTCGCCCTATGGAGACTGACCCCACCCGGCCCGTTACCCCGGCTGCGGCGCCGGCGCGGGACCGCCGGCGGGCGGCATCGACGGCCGGCCCGCCGTCGGCACGGAAGCGCGCCGGTTCTCTGGTGCCGGTTCGTCCACGACGGTCCGGATCACCTTCTCGCCACGCAGCACCGTCCGCAGTTCGTCGCCGCTGAGCGTCTCGTATTCCAGCAACCCGGACGCGAGCCGATGCAGTTCCTCCACATTCTCTGTCAGGAGGCGCCGCGCCTTTTCATAGGCGGCGCTGATCACCACCTTGATTTCCGCGTCGATCTGCCGCGCGGTTTCCTCGGACACGTTCTTGCTCTGCGTCACGGAGTGGCCGAGGAACACCTCCTGGCTGTTGTCGCCATAGGCGATCATGCCGAGTTTATCGCTCATGCCCCATTCGGTGATCATCCGCCGCGCCTGATCGGTCGCCATTTTGATGTCGCCCGCCGCGCCATTCGATACCTTGTCCGGGCCAAAGATGATTTCCTCCGCCGCCCGGCCACCCATCGCCATGCACAGTTCTGACGTCAGCTTCGACTTGGACTTCGAGTAACGGTCGCCCTCGGGCAAGCTCATGACCAAACCCAGGGCGCGGCCGCGCGGGATGATGGTCGCCTTATGAACGGGGTCGCACTCCGGCTCATGCATCGCGCACAACGCGTGGCCCGCCTCGTGATAAGCGGTCATGCGCTTCTCCGCCTCGCTCATCACGAGAGAGCGGCGCTCGGTGCCCATCATCACCTTGTCTTTTGCGAACTCGAACTCCGCCATGGCGACGACCCGTTTGCCCAGACGGGCAGCGAGCAACGCCGCCTCGTTCACGAGGTTCGCCAGATCGGCGCCCGAGAAGCCAGGCGTGCCACGCGCGATGGTTTTCGGATCGACATCGGCGGCCAGCGGCACCTTGCGCATATGCACGCGGATGATCTTCTCACGCCCGACCACGTCCGGGTTCGGCACCACGACCTGGCGGTCGAAGCGGCCGGGCCGCAGCAGCGCGGGGTCGAGCACATCGGGGCGGTTGGTCGCGGCGATCAGGATGACGCCCTCGTTCGACTCGAATCCGTCCATTTCGACGAGCATCTGGTTCAGCGTCTGCTCGCGCTCGTCGTTACCGCCGCCGAGGCCGGCGCCACGATGGCGGCCGACGGCATCGATTTCGTCGATGAAGATGATGCAGGGCGCGTTTTTCTTCCCCTGCTCGAACATATCGCGCACACGGGACGCGCCGACGCCGACGAACATCTCGACGAAATCGGAGCCGGAGATCGTGAAGAACGGCACGTTGGCCTCACCGGCGATGGCGCGGGCCAGCAGCGTCTTGCCGGTGCCGGGCGGACCGACCAGCAGCACGCCCTTGGGGATCTTGCCGCCAAGGCGCTGGAACTTCTGCGGGTCTTTCAGGAATTCGACGATTTCCTGCAACTCGGCCTTGGCTTCGTCGATGCCGGCGACGTCGTCGAAGGTCACCCTGCCCTGTTTTTCGGTCAGCATGCGGGCGCGGGACTTGCCGAAGCCCATGGCGCGGCCGCCGCCCGATTGCATCTGGCGCATGAAGAACACCCAGACGCCGATCAGCAGCAGCATCGGGAACCAGCTCAGCAGCATATGCAGCAACGGGTTGACGTCATTGTCTTCCGGCTTGGCGATGACGCGCACGCCTTTGTCGGTCAGCCGCGACACCAGGCCGGGATCTTCCGGGGTGTAGGTCTGGAAGGTCCGCCCGTCGGTCAACTGGCCGGATACCGTGCGGCCCTGGATCACGACGTCGCGGACCCGTGCGCCATTTACCTCGGAAATGAAGTCCGAGTAGGCCATCTGGGTGGCGCTGGTATGTGTGGCACCAGGCTGGAACAGGTTGAACAGCACGACCAGAAGCAGGGCGATGATCACCCAAAGCGCCAGGTTGCGGCCAAAATTACTCATGTGGGATCACTCAGGGTCACGGTGAAACAACGTCGCACACAGCCGGAGCGATGAGCAACCAGATAAATATAGGCATGCGCGGGAGCATTACGCACCCCCTGGCCGGGAAATCTGTCTCGAAGGTCATATCGTGCTCCTTACCCAATCGCGAATGGGGCGCCGGCGGCGGGTTGGCCCGGGTCGAAAACGATCCGCCAGGAGGGATATCCGACACCGATATGGGGTGCCGCGATCAGTGTCCCACCCACGCACAACGCGGGTAAGCCATGCAAAACCGCCGCTGGAGGGCCTCTCCGGTCGTTGAATTGGGCTGCGTGGGCGCCCAAAGCCTCCAGGGTCAGTCCGGGCGGGAAGCCGCTGGACGGCGCGCCTGCCAGGCGGAACCGTCCGTCCCAAATCGCGTTGGGGTGAGCGGCGACCGGCGCCTGTAACCCCCGCGTCTCCCTGACAAGCAGCCAACCTGAGCCCAGGCGTCCCGCCGCCAACAGACGAACGCCGCCGAGAGTCGTGGGGCGAAGATCTCGGGCCAGCGCGGCGACGCGGTCGATCGGCGGTGCGTGCGCCGTGCCGGCGATGGTCCGAAGCAAGGCTGCCAGAGAATCGGGGTCGATTGGTCCCCGGCTCAGCAGCGCGTATCCTTCGGGGTGGACGGTGGCGCGCGCGGCCAGGGTCCGCGCCATCGCGTCTTCCCGCTTCGCCCGGTGTGTCCCGGCGGTCCGCGCCGCCTTGGCGACCACCAGCGAACCCTGTCCCGTCCCCAACGGATCGGCCTGGGCGGATCGCAGACGCACCCTGAGAGAACCGAGGTCGCGGTTGGACGGATCCTCGACCCATGGCGCGCCCAAAGCGGACAGGAATGTCCGTAATGCGCCCGGCGAGATGTCCAGCAACGGACGGAGCATGCGGCAAAAACGGGATTCCACCAGCGCGGACATCCCCGCGAGCCCAAGTCCTCCACTGGCCGATAACGCGCGCATCATCACGGTTTCCACCTGGTCGCCTCGGTGATGACCCAGGAGAAGATGGAGAATACCGCCAGTCGCGCACGCATCGAGCAACAGGCGGTAGCGGGCCTCGCGCGCCCGTTCGGCCAGCGCCGCACCACGAGCGAGGCCGGTCACGGTGAGTTTCCGGCCTGGGATACCGCGCGCCGCCAGAACGGTCAGCGTGCGATCGGCCTCGCTGCCTGCCTCCGGGCGCAGCCCATGATCGACGGTCAGCGCGATGACCGTCCCACTCCTGCGCGAGACCCACTCATGCGCTAACAGCGCCAACGCCATGCTGTCGGCCCCGCCGGATACCGCCACCGCGAGGCGAAGACACGGTTCGAACGGGCCAAGCCGGTCCATGGCGGCCGAAAACCGATCGATCAGAGCCTGTTGATCGATCGAATCCATGGCCCGGGTCATGTGGCGTTTCGTTCGGGCGCGAACGCCGTCAACGGAAACGGCTTCAACCACCCCGTCGTCATGCGTTCATCGAACCATCACACCGGCCCACCGCTGAAGGCATTGAACGCGATCAGCGTGTAGGTCTCCCGCACGCCAGGCAACGGCTGGACCCGCTCGGTCAGGAACAAACCGGGATCCTGATCGGGCTCAAGATAGAATTTTCCCAGCAGGTCGTACTGGCCGGAGGTCGAGAACAATTCCGACATCTGCGGGATCGTGTCCGCGGCCTCCCGCGCGACGCGATACGCCTGTCCCATCTCGCATTCGATCATGATGAAAATGGCTTTCATGGGGCCTTGTTCCTGTCGGAGTGTCCTTGAACCCGCGCGCGGCGACTGGGCATCCGGCTTACTCGGCCGCGACGGATTGAACCGACGGGGCGGCGGCGCGATGGCGGACGCTGATGACCTCCACGCCAATCGGCGTTCCCGCGGCGTCGAACTCCACGAACACGCCGGGCGCCACCTCCCGCGCGTTATCGTAGCGCGCGGTTTCCGGACCGAACGAGACGTGCAGGACATCAGCTTCCGGATCGTAATTGGTCCTGATCACGACAGTCTCGCTCCTCTGTCCCAATGCGCGGTCACCACGAAAAAATCGCCGCCGTCCGGGCGATGGACAACCCTTAACACACGACCCCCGTATTCCTGAATGGTCTTGTACGAGCGCGACAGCGCGGGATCCATTGGATCGGCCGTCACGCGATCTCTGAATTCTCTCTGGGCACGACGGACACCTCTGAACCGGGGGTTTGAGTCGCGCCAGGTCAGGCCAGAAGCGGCCGAGGTTCCGCAGCAATTCTCATTTTGGCTGCTGACCTCTCCCCAATCGTCATCCTCCGGCGCGACCGGAGGATCCGGAGCGGCACCACGCATCGCTTTTTGGCGCTATGATATGCGGATATGTGCCGCTACCGATCCTCCGGTCACGCCGGAGGATGACGAAAAAGCAAGCGTCAGCGCCATAATGAGAATTGCTGGCGGTTCCGGCCCCTGTTCATGGCTTGAAACGGGCCGTGCTACACTATAAATACTTTTTTATGGTTTTATGTCATTGGTGACCCCAGGCAATGAAGACAACCGTCGAACTGCCGGATTCCCTGTACCGCCTCGCCAAGGCCGAGGCGGCGTTACGCGGCCGCAAGCTCAAAGATCTGGTCGAGGAGGGACTGCGCCTCGTACTCGAAGCGCCGCCTGACCCGGCGCGGCATCCCGACCTCTCCGGGCTGATGCAACACGCGCTTGGGGTGGTTGAGTCCGGCGTTCCCGACCTTGCTTCGAACCCCGAACACCTCAAGGGCTTCGGGCGCGATGCGAGCCATCGTTGATACGGGGCCACTCGTCGCCTTCTTCGACCGCTCGGAACGGCATCATCTCTGGACTGCCGCGCGCATCGCCGAACTCGACGCCCCGCTGCTCGTCTGCGAGCCGGTCCTCACCGAAGCGAGCTACCTTCTCGCGCGATTCCCAACAGCCCAGGACGCGATGTTCGGTCTGCTCCAGAATGGCGCGCTCAAGGTGGCGTTTCGACTGGAGGAACATGTTGGCGCCTTGCACAGGCTAATGCGGAAATACCGCGACACCCCGATGTCGCTGGCCGATGCCTGCGTCGTTCGCATGGCGGAGATTCATGAAAACCATTCCGTTCTGACCCTGGATTCCGATTTCACGGTCTACCGGAAACATGGCCGGGTTCCGATCGCGCTGATGCACCCGATGGCGGCAACCGGGTAAGCGGTCCCGGCGGATGGCCTCGGGCGCCGGCGCGGTGGGCCGCCACTCAGGGCCCTCGCGACCAACCGCGCCGGATGCATTCGCGCGTCGCCTGATTCAGCGCGGCCCACGCGGCTCTACCGCCCGCACCCCGCGCGTTCGTTCGTCTTCGTGATCGTATCTTGCAGGTCCGCCCGCACCTGCGCGAATTCCGTGCGCAATCGTCCCAGAGTATCGCACGCCGCCCGCTTCTCATTGATCGCGGTCAGCGCGCTCGCCAGCCCCAGAAGCGAGTCCTGCGCATGCCGTCCCTTATGCGCGCGGTTGTAAGAGTCGTCGAACGCGATCGCCGCCTGCGCGAACTGCTTCTGGCCCGCCAGCGACTGCGCCAGCAAGAATTGCCCGTCGTACACCCGGGGTGAGGCGCGGTTGCCCATTACCTCCCGCGCCGCCCGCTCGGCCCCGGCATAATCGCGCCGGGCCAATGCGGCGTGACCTTCTTGCAACGCCATTTCCGGCGTCCGCTTCCCGCCGGGCGGGATCGGCGCCAATGGAGTCGCGTCCGGCTGCGCCGCGGGGGCAGGCGCGGGCACCGGTCTCGGCGCGACAAGGGGCGTTGGCGCCGGGGCCGGCACAGGCTCAGCCGGGCGAGGAACCGGCCGTACCGGGTCGACGGACGCACGTGGAAGCGGCGCTGGCGGGGGAACCATGACCGGAGCGGGCACCGGGGCTGGCGTGGGAACGACGGGCGGCGCTTCCCGCATCGGCTCGGGGATTTGGTTGAAGGTGAAACTCCGCGGCGGCGGAGGCGGAGGCATCGGGATCACGACGGGCGCCGGGATCACGACCTTCGGCGCTGGCTCGGGCCGGGCGGGGATGGGCTCGGGCGGACGCGCCGGTTCGGGTCGAGGCGTGACCTCCCGCACCGGCGGCGGGGCGGGAAATGGTGCCGGGGCAGGAGCGGGCGCGGCGGCGCCACGTCCGGGAAGGTTCAACTGGAACGTCAGATCGTCGATCCGCTTCAACACATCCGCGTGCTGGCGGTTTACCAGGTTCTGCGTCTCATCGATCCGTCCCCGTAACTGCCGGAGTTGTTCCTCCATCGCCTGAACGCGAGAGAGCAACTGCGCCGCGATATCGCCGCCGCCTCCGCCCATGTTGCCGCCGCCGGCGCGGGCGACATCGGCGCGCAGCACCTGGATCTCCTGCTTCAACTGATACAGCTGGTTTTGCAGCGCGATCCCTTCGCGGGTTTCAACCTGTGCGTGACCGGCCACGGGCACGGCCAGAGCGGGCAGCAGCGCGCCCAGAAGGCACGCACGCCGAAGCCATGGCCACCGCATCAGTTGTCCTCCGCGAAGCGAATTCGTCGGCGGCGGGACCACAACTCCAGGGCACCTCGCCGCCGGCGGCCGGGCATGGATCAGCGGACCGAGGTGATCGCGTTACGGTTTTGCGCCCAGGCCTGTTCGTTTGAACCCGGCGCGATGGGACGATCCTTGCCGTAGCTGACGGTGCTGATCCGGTTGGCGGAGACACCTTTCGCGGTCAGGTAGGAGGCGGCGGCGAAGGCCCGGCGGTTGCCCAAAGCGATGTTGTATTCCTGGGTGCCGCGCTCATCGCTATTGCCCGCGACAACAACGTTCACCGTCTTGTTCTGGTTCAGCCAGCCTGCCTGGAAGTCCAGGGTCGCCCGCGCGTCGTCGCGCACCACGGAGCGGTCGAGGTCGAAGAATATCTTGTCTCCCCCAGCCGCCAGCGGGTCGCGCGCGTCCACGGCTCCGGTGCCGGTTCCCGAGCGGGCGCTGGCCGGGTTGTCGGACGACGACGAACAAGCCGCCAGCAGGCTGACGGCAAGGAACGCGCCGAGAATCTTGCTGTACATGCGAATGAACCCTTGTCAGACGTTGCGATCCGGCCTGCCGCCTGTTCCTTTGGGCGGTAGGACAGGCGCGATTAGCCCCCGGGAGCGCGAATGGTCAAGGCGAATGACGATTTCGTGGCCGATGTCATGGCGTTGGCCCTCGGAACGGATTGACGATCCGAAGCCGGCCTTCGAAGACCATCCCGTGGTGCATGTCCTCCGACCAGAGCGTGTCGCATCCGGCATCCAACGCGGACGCGACGATCATGGCATCGTATGTCGAGAGCCCGTGCCTCTGGGAGATCTCCAGACCTGTTTCGTGGATTTCCAGGGTGAGGGGCCGAACCACCAGAAACCCGCGCACCGATGTCAGCAACGCGTGCGTTTCCTCCCACGACAAACGCATCTTCCGGCGAGCCACGTTCGCGATCTCATTCAACACCTGCACGCTGATTGTGCCGCCTTCAGTCAGCAGCGTCTCGGCCCTGTTCGCTTTCCCGGCATCGCTGGAGACGAGATAAATCAGAACATTGGTATCGAAGAACCTACCGGGCATTCGCCTCCTCCCGGTCGAAGACGAAATCGGCGGGTAGGCGGCCGCGCAAGGCGCGCAGGGTTAGCAACAGTTCCTCTCGCCCGGGCTTGCGCGAGACGCCCATCTCCCGCCGTCCGGCGATATGGATCTCGATATCGTCGCCCGGTTTCAGTTCCAGTGCCTCGACCACCGCGGCGGGAAGGCGAATGGCGAGGCTGTTGCCCCACTTGGCGACCTGCATGAGAAGACTCCAGATATACAAAGGCGCGGCTGTATATCAACGACACGCGGGCTGTTCAACCGCGATTCATCAAAGCGCCGGGGTTGCGTCACCGTTAGCCATACGCGCGTCTGTGTGCCGCTTATCGCCCGCGAAGTCGTGGATACCGACCATCGAGGTGCCAGGTCGCCATTTTGCTCCCACGAGGTCAGAGGCGCGCGGCGGCCTCGTGTCCGAGTGGTGGAAGCACCGCAAGCAAGCGTGACGCACGCTCGACCGGCGCGTCGTTCAACGCCCGGATCGCTTCGGACACGTTCTTCGCGGGCTTCTCCGCCTGTGTGATCAGCCGCATGGTCCGCGCCTGCACCGCCGGGTGTTGCCTCGCCAGCTTGTCCGGTTTCGCCGCGTTCTTCGTCACCGGATGTCCGCGCAGCCGCGGTCAAACGAAGTGCGACTCCCCTGCAGTACCTGTTGAGTGCGCTGGTGTCTTTACTCGCGGCCGTCTACGGTCGCCTGGAGACGCTTGCCGCCCTCGATCACGGTTCGTCGAGGCGGCACAGCCTGACACAAAGCCGAATGAAGGAAAAACCGACGATGAAGCGATGGAAGAAATTCGCCTCGGCCGCGATCCTCTCATGTTTGATCGCGGCGGGCGGCGCGGGCCCGGCCGCGGCGCAAACCAAGCCGGAAGGCGAGATGCGGTTCGCGCTTTACGTAACCCTGGCGCCCGCCTGGCTGGATCCAGGGGAGGTCATCCTGGGCAATCTCACGCCGTTCTGGATGCTGTACGCACTGCACGACGCGCTGGTAAAGCCGATGCCCGGAAATCCCATGGCGCCGAGCCTCGCGCTATCCTGGACGATGAGCCAGGATCAGCGCACTTACGAATTCACCTTGCGGCAGGGCGTGAAATTCCATAACGGCGACCCGTTCACCGCCGAAGACGTGGTCTTCAGCTTCAAGCGCTCGAAGGGCGTTGAGCTTCAGGAAAGGATGAAGGAGGTCACGATCGTCGACCCCTTCAAGGTGCGGTTCGTGCTGCATGAGCCGTGGCCGGACTTCCTGGCGTTCTATGGCACGCTGGTAAGTGCCGCCGGTTGGATCACGCCAAAGAACCACTTCGAAAAGGTCGGTGCCGAGGCGTTCAAGAAACACCCGATCGGCCTTGGCCCCTACAAGTTCGTCAGCATGAAGCCAGGCATCGAACTGGTGATGGAGGCGAACGAGGATTACTGGCGCAAGGTGCCATCGGTCAAACGTCTGGTGTATCTCAGCGTACCGGAAGCAACCAGCCGCCTCGCGATGCTGAAGACCGGCGAGGTGGATGTCGCTTTCCTGCTGGAAGGACAGCTCGGCGAGTCGATCCGGAACGATCCGAAATTCAAGCTCGTCTTCTCCGGCGGCATCGGCACTTTTTTTCTCGACTTCCTGGATATGTGGGACCCGAAATCGCCCTGGGCTGACCCGCGCGTGCGCAAGGCGGCGAGCCTCGCGATCGACCGGCAGGCGCTGAGCGACGCCGACACTCTGGGCGCCTCCAAGCCCAATGGTAACATCGTACTCAAGCGCTTCGAATACGCGTTACCGATCGAAGCCGACCGTTACGATCCGGTGGCGGCGAAGAAGCTGCTCGCGGAGGCGGGCTATCCAAACGGATTCGATGCGGGCGACCTGATTCCCGTGCCACCCTACTTCGCCACTGGCGAGGCGATTATCGGCTATCTCCGCGCGATCGGCATCAAGACCAGGCTTCGCTCGATGGAACGGGCCGCGTTTTTCGCCGCGCTCGGAACGAAGAAGCTCAAGGGCGTGTGCTTTTGTGCCATCGCCGATTACGGCAACGCCTCCACCCGCATGACGGTGATCGTGCCGTCCACCGGCAACCTGGCCTATGGCGGGTTCCCCGACATCGATGAACTGTACAAGCGGCAGCTTGCCGAAACGGACCCCGTGAAGCGCGAGGTGTTGCTGCACCAGATCCAGAAAACCCTGCACGAGCGGACGCGGTACGCGCCGATCTTCGACTATTTCTGGCCAAGTGGACTGGGGCCGCGGGTTGAGGAGGCCTCGCTGATGAGGATCGATCCGTATCCGTGGTCGGCTCCGCTGGAGGACGTGCGTCTGAAACGGCAATGATTCCGGGATTACGCGGATTCGGGCACGGATTGCGCGGAACGCGCCGGAACCGCCAACGATAACCTCATGGCAGCAGAAATTGTTCTCCGCTGTTCGATTCCTGTCCGTGAAATCCGTGCCCGAATCCGCGTAATCCGTGATTCACCCTTGCTTTGCCAAATACATCCATGGTTTCTCACCCATCCTCCTCATCCCCCCAAACATGAATATAATTATGGACGGATCAGTGGATGCCGATGCATGCGGCCGGAACACATTACGTGGCGATGACAACCTCCGCCTGGCCCTGGCTGGTGAAGGTGGTGGTCAGGCCTGTCTCCCAATCGGCCGGACGATGGCATCCTTATCGCCCCGGCGCCGGAAAATTATCCACCGTCAAGCTTGGCGGTTTCGGGGGAACCTTATATCCAGGATTGATTTCCAGAAAATAAGCCCAGCCTTCGTTCACCAGCCTCTGATAGGCCGGCATGCCAGAAATGACCGCGACCTTCGGGCCCCAATTGTTCGCGCCAGAATGAACGTCACAAGTCCCTGACGCGAGGGCTCCAGGATAATAGTAAGACTTTGCGTAGGCGTTTTCCGGTTTGAACTCACTCAGAACATAACCGCCACCACCCAGAAGATACGCGGACAGATGGAACCCAAGACCCGCGACTGCTGAGCTCTTGGTGATCGTCGCATGCAACTGCATGTCGAAAATTTGCCCCGTGTCGGTATTTCCCAGTTTGCCGAAATCCCACAGGCCCGAGCACCATTCGCTCATGGAACCTGGGATGGCGATCTTGCCCATGCCGATGTCCCCTCGATGATGCCACGCATTCGGTTGCATACCAGGTCAGCGGAATAATTCCGCGCCACTGACCGGAAGGGATAAATTGTGCGCACGCGAAATTCCCGTGCCAATCGCCGCGTTTCTGAATCGCGGACCGGTGCTATCCGCCGCCGGCGGATCCCGCCATCGCCGGCGCGTATCCCGGCAGCACCCGCGCATCCACCACCACGACCGCTCCGGCCCGCGCCGCCGCGACCGCTTTGGCCAGAACCTCCGGCAAATCCGCCGCGTCCGCCACCGGGCCGAAGCCGATCGCGCCCTGCGCCTGACCCATCGCCGCCAGGTCGATGTCCGGGTCGGACAGGCGCTGCCCGATCCACTTGTTCTCCACCGGCCGGTTGCGCGCCCGCGCCATCCGCTCCTGGTGCATCTCGTCATTGTAGAGCGACCGGTTGTTCGCCACGACCACCAGCAAAGGAATCCGGTAATGCGCCGCGGTCCACAACGCCGTGACGCCCATCAGGAAGTCTC
This sequence comes from Acetobacteraceae bacterium, assembly GCA_009693865.1. Taxonomy (GTDB): domain Bacteria; phylum Pseudomonadota; class Alphaproteobacteria; order Acetobacterales; family Acetobacteraceae; genus Rhodopila. Next base: position 12,261 of record SHWL01000118.1, read on the forward strand.
CATCGCCGAGTACGGCGACCGGCAGGCGGTCCGTCCCCTTCAGCGCCAGCGCCGCGCCGACCGCGATGCCAGGACCGGCCCCAAGCCCTGCCCCACCGGCCCCTCCGAGGTAGTCCAGCGGGTGCGCCAACGGCCAGTCCGCCGCGTTCCACCCCAACGGCAGATGCAGCAGCGAAACCTTCTCGCCCGCCGCTACCCGCAACTCCTGGGCCATCCGCCCAATGGTAATCGGCCCGCTACCCGGGGCCAGCGTGGGCAACGGCGCGACACTCTCCTGAAACGGCGGCACGATAATCCCCAGAACGCGCACCAGTTCCGAAACGACGGCGTCCGGGGTGCCCTCCAGCAGCAGGTCCACCGGCGGAAACGCCTGATGATCCATGCTCCAGCCATTGTGCAAATGGTGATCGAGCGAGACCTGGATCACCTTCCCCTCCGGCATCCCGCCGGGACAACCGCGCAACGTTCCACCCAGATCGACCCAATCGAGGCTCAGGATCACGTCCGCCTCCGCCAGCGCCGCGGTCAGATCCGGGCCGGTGAAGGTGGTTGGTTGGCCGATATGCAACGAGTGCTCGGTCGGGAACGCCGCGCCCACCTTCATGTCGGTGGCAACCAACGCATGCAGCCCATCCGCCAGCGCCAGCCGCGCGGCCCAGGCGGCGGTGGAGCGGGAAACGCGGCCCATCAGGATCAGCGGCGCGCGAGCCTCCCGCAGCATTGTGGCCGCCTGATCGATCGCCGCGGCGGACACCCCGCCATCGGGCCGGGGCTTGAAGCGCTCGACGTTCAGAGGCGGCAGCGGCTCGGTCAACGCGGCTTCCTGCATGCCCGCGTCGAGGTTCACGTAAACCGGACCCATCGGCGCCGTGCCCGCGAGCCACGTGGCCCTCGCGAGCGCCTCCTGTGCCGCCGCCGGGGAAGCGGGCTGCGCGTCGAACTTTATGAAATTCCGTAGTACCGCGCCCTGGTCCTGGGCGGTGTGAATCCAGTCGATCCAGGGGCGGCGTTTCGGCGCGTCCACCGGCCCGGTGGCGCCCAAGAGCAGCAGGGGCACCCGGTCGCACCACGCATTGAACACCGCCATCGTCGCGTGGAACAATCCGACATTGGAATGGACCGCCGCCGCCATCGGCCGTCCTGTCACCTTGGCCCAACCGTGCGCGAGGGCGACGGCGCTTTCCTCATGCAAACAGACCAGCATGCGCGGCCGGTCGTTGCCGAGGTGATTGACGATGCTGTCGTGCAGGCCGCGATAACTCGATCCCGGGTTCAGCGCGATGTAGGGTATGTCGAGCAGTCGAAGTGTCTCGGCGGCGATATCGCTGCCGAAGCGGGCTCCACCTGCTGGCTCACCAGCGGGGCGTTCGATATCGGTCGGGATGTTCGCGCCGGACATGTTGTTCCCTGCATTGTTGGCGTCATGGGTTCGAACTCCATCGCCTGGACACCGCGAATTATTGCCCGTGACGTTATCGCGATCCTTGGCTCGCGGCAAGGAGATCGGGCCACCACGATTCCCGAACAAATTGCCGACCGCGTTGGGGCGCCGCCAATCTGACGGTCCTTAAGGCCAGCGAATGTCAGAACGGTTGGCTGATCATTACCCCTATTTGTCTGTCCACACGGATGGCGAGTCCGGCTTCCGGGTTGTGCAA
>SHWL01000012.1 GCA_009693865.1 Acetobacteraceae bacterium
GCACAACCCGGAAGCCGGACTCGCCATCCGTGTGGACAGACAAATAGGGGTAATGATCAGCCAACCGTTCTGACATTCGCTGGCCTTAAGGACCGTCAGATTGGCGGCGCCCCAACGCGGTCGGCAATTTGTTCGGGAATCGTGGCAGTGCCGCGGTTTGACTCTTGCCCCAACGTCATTCACTCCCACGTCGTTCACCTCCAACGTCATTCACCTCCAACGTCGTTCACCTCCAACGTCATTCACCTCCAACGTCGTTCACCTCCATCGTCATTCACCTCCAACGCCGTTCACCTCCAACGTCGTTCACCTCCAACGTCGTGCACCTCCAACGCCATTGACCTCCAACGTCGTTCACCTCTAACGTCGTTCCCCCCCAACGTCGTTCACCTCCAACGCCGTTCACCTCCAACGCCGTTCACCTCCAACGCCGTTCACCTCCGACGTCATTCACCTCCAACGTCATTCACGTCCAACGTCATTCACCTCCAACGTCATTCACCTCCAACGTCATTCACGGGCTTGTCCCGTGAACCGGTCGCGGTACCGTGCCGGGTCTGGTCCCCGGAACAAGCCCCGGGGATGATCGGATGAGGGTGACGCGACCGGCAAATCGCTCAGGCGTTGGTTCCTCATCAAAGTCACGGGGTATCGATCCTCGTACGTGGACATGCCCGGGTCTTCGTTGCAATGTTATCGTGACTTCTTGGACCGCCGTGGCACCAAATGGAAAACACTCCATCCGCGCATCATCATAACGTCATGATTTCCAGCACATGGCTGGAACTGCGGGACCACCGCGCCGCCGTGAGTTCGGCCGTGCTTGGCCAGGGAATGTTCCCGTTGGACATGGCAAACGATGCCTCTCTGCCTCATGACCTCATCGAGGCGTCATTGGCCAAGGTGAACAAAGCGCACGCATATATCGGCCTGATCAGTTACCGCTATGGCCAGATCGTTGATGACCCGATCCGAAACCCAAACGGGCTTTCGCTGACCGAACTTGAATACCGCCGCGCCGTTGAGCGGGGCATCCCAAGATGCATGTTCACCATGCACGACGACCACACCCCCGGCATTCCGCGCAGCATGGTGAACGCAGCGCGCCCAACCGAGGACAAGCTGAACGCCTTCATCGCACTCGTCCGCAAGGATCTGATTTGTGCCGAGTTCCGGTCGGTCGATAACCTGAAGGCGCTGGCGGTCCAGTCGCTTACCGAGCTGGCGAAAACGCTCGATCGGCCGACGCCGCCGGATGAGCCGGAGGCCTTCGCGCCAACCCCGTCCACCATCCCCGCGTCGCCCGCATTCTACGCCCATCCCCCCTACCTCCCGGGCAACAAGTTCCACGGCCGAGCCTCGGAGTTGACCGCCCTCCGCGACTGGGCCGGCGCCACCGAGCCGATGATGCTGTTCGAGGCGATCGGCGGCATGGGCAAAAGCATGGTGACCTGGGAATGGATCACCAACCACGCGGACCAGGATCGTCCGGGTTGGGCGGGCCTCTTCTGGTACAGTTTCTATGAACGCGGCGCCGACATGGGCGATTTCTGTGTCACCGCGCTGACCTATATCACCGGCCGGCCGCGACAGGAGTTCGTGACCCGGCCGATACGGGATCTCGCGGAGGAACTGCTGCGTCACCTGCGCGAGCAACGGTATCTGCTCGTGCTGGACGGGTTGGAGCGGGTGTTGGCGGCCTATAACCGCTCCGACGCCGCGCAACTGTCCGATGACGAGGCGGAGGAAAGTCTCGGCGCAACCGGCAAATCCCCGATAGATTGCATCCGGCCTGACGACGACGAGTTTTTGGGCTGGCTGCGAACCGCCGCGCCGTCAAAAATCCTGATTTCCTCACGGTTGATGCCGCGGGCGCTACTCAACGCATTCGGGCAGCCTGTGCCGGGCGTGCGGCATACGATGCTGCGTGGCCTCGATCCGCGCGACGCCGAGCAGATGCTGCGCGATGCCGGCATTGACGGGAACTCGGACCAAATGCGGCGATATCTGGAGGAGAGGTTTGGCTGCCACCCGTTGCTGGTAGGGATCGTCGGTGGGCTGGTGTTGAAATACATGCGGGCGCCCGGACATTTCGACATTTGGGTGGATGATCCCAGCGATGGCGGCGCGGTGAACCTGGCCAATCCGGACATCGAAAAACGGCGGAAACATATTCTGAAGCTGGCTTTCGATGGGCTGGACGGGATGACGCATCAGTTGCTCACGCGCATCGCCATGATCTCGACAACGGTGGCGTGGGACGTGCTGGCGGCGCTGAACCCCGCACTACCGCCCCAGCCGGAGGCAGTGGAACAGCCAGTTCCGCCGGATATTGAGGGAGACATGCAACTGAAAGTTCTGCGGCACCGGCTGGCAGGTACTGTGATGCAACAGCAACGTTTTAGGCTTCTACAGGAGATCGCCGCGCGTCACCGTGTGCTGGAAAGGCCCACCGAAGTCATCCGCCGCGCCTACGCCGCCTATCAAGCTTCACTCACTGCCTATCGACAATCGGCCGCCGTCCGCACAGCGGAGCGATGGCTGAACGCCGCGTTGACCGATTTGGAAACTCGCGGTCTGCTGCAATGTAACCGGCAAACTGGGATGTTCGATTTGCATCCCGTGGTCCGTGGTTATGCCATTGCCTCCCTGAGTCCCACGCTGCGTGCCCTGACCGGTCAACGCGTCGCCGATTACTTCGCCTCACGCCCCGAACCTGCGTTCGAGGCGGCTGAGTCGTTGCAAGATCTCATCATTCCCATGCAGATTGTCCAAACACTTAATTTGGCCGGGACAACCAAAGAAGCCTGGGCTGCGCTGAAAGGTGACCTCTTCCGCGCGCTTTACCGACTCGAACGTTATCACGAGCTTCTCGCGCTGCTGCGGCCGCTGTTCCCGCGTGGCTGGCTCGCACCGCCGGAAGGAGTCGAGGACCCCGATCACGTGGCGAACTTGGCCGCGCTCGCGCTGGTCGCCGTCGGCCTGTCGGACGAAGCCGTCGCCCAGCAGATTTTCTTCATCCAGGAGAGCATCAGGAAAGGCGTGAGCGTCAATCTCAGCATTAGTCTGAAGATCTATGCGGCGACCTTCTGGCAGCGCCTGTCAGTAGATCGAGCCGAACAGATTCTGACCCTCGCCCGTGCGGTCGCCGTGGCGGCGGAGGATACGAACCTGACATTCTCGTGCGATCTGGAACTGGTCAACTGCCGACGTAACCGCGGCGCCGTGGCGGACGCTCGCGCGGGTTGGAGCCGGCTCTCGGAACATTTGTCGAAGGAAACTGGCAACGACTCGCAACTCGAAGCCCAGGCGCTGATTCACGAGGCGTCGTTGCTGTTCGACGAAGGCGCGCTGACCGCTGAGACTCTCGGTTCCGCCATTGGCCGCGCGCACGATCTTCGCCAACCGTTTTTCGAACGTTCCCTCCTGCGCCTCTCCGGCCACTGGCATCTGGCCAACGCAAGGAGCGAGGCAGCGGAGGCGGACTTCGCGCGCGCGATCGAAATGGCCCGCGCGGCCGGACTAAGCGACACGGAGTCGGAGGCCGGGCGAGGCCTCGCTTTGGCCCGTCTCGGCGGTCCCGCAGATGCCGCTTCCGCCGCCGCCGCCGCCTCGGCGGAACGCGATCCGCCCAGCGCGACCCTGGCCGAGCTTTATTTGACCCTGGGCGACCACGACAAGGCGCGGCACCACGCGCTGGCGGGCTACAAGCGATACTGGGCTGACGGTCCCCCCTACACCGTTCACTGGAAGTTGCAGCGCTGCCGCGCCGTGCTGGAACAACTGCATGAGCCCGTGCCGGAGATGCCGGCTTACGACCCCTCGAAGATGGAGCCGTTCCCGTTCGAAGCCGACATCCTTCGCCTGCTGAAGGAACACGAAGCGAAGAAGACCTGACCCGCCGCCACGCATCAATACGTGCACAGACCTATGCGCAATCCGAACCTCCGTGACGCTCCCTGCCGGCTTCGTGTCCTCCGTGCGAAAATCTTACTTTCCCAGACGCCAGCGGAAACCTCGCCATAAGGCGGCCAAACCCCGTGCGAGGGAATGGCATCCACGCCACCATGCGCCGGTCTTCCACACCCCGGCCGAGGCCGATTCGCACTCACCCAATGACCAGTACGCGCCCTCGCTCAAATGCCACCGCCGCGCATGATAGCTGGGGCACGGATGATCGACCGGTCGCGCCGCCCCCACGACGTCATCCCCTCGACATCATCCCCTCAACGTCTTCCCCGACCCCTCAACGTCATCCCCCGACCCCACGACGTCATCCCCCGACTTGTTCGGGGGACCGGAAGCGGCACCGTACCGCGCCCTGTCCACGGGACGGGGACGCGGATGACGTTGAGGCGTAGGAGCCGAACCGTGGAGCCACTGGTACGACCTCCCATCGAGCCAAAACCGCGCACCGCGACCAGGCGCGGCAGCCCCAAAGGTATCCCGCGCCAATCACCTCATGTTCCTATTTTGTTCTTGACTCCACAACCTATGCGGGATAACGTCCACCGCATCGCCACCCCGATCCGGACCCAATGCCATGGACGTCTACGCGTATCTTCGGAACAACGTCGTCGAGGCCACCACGCCGCCAGGGGAGACCGCCACCGCCGCCCAATTACGCCGTGAAGCGATCGAGGAATTGTTCAAGGCCTACGCTCCGGCCAATGCGATGCAAGCCTTGATCGTGAGCAACTGCGTCTCGATACAATTTCTGCTGAACGCCGCGATACGCGATGCCAGCAACACCAATCTGGAGCCAGCGCTTCAGCGGAAACTCAGCGCCTCGGCGATGTCGATCACCCGAGCCCTGGCGCAATGGCATCGGCAACTGGAAAAACTTCAACATCCAGCCAAAGCCCGCGTTGCAGCGGCAAAGCAGGTTGCCCCCACGCCGGAACAACCCGCGATGCCGGCTCCCCAACTGAGATCACCCGCCGCGCCAATGCCTCAACCGCCCATGCCGCCGGACAATCAGGCCCCCCATTTGCTTGGGCTGAATGGGCGTTCCGCCGCCCCGGTGATCATGTCACCCGACGCCATTCTCGCCACGATCCTCGAAAGTCTCGTGCCCCCCGCGTCCGGGTAAGCGTTCCCCAAAAATCAGGCGCGATTTACGCCGCCTTTGCCCGGTTTTTCGCCACCCAGCCGTCCACCAGCGCCACCGTCTGATCCAGCACCTCCAGCCGCTTTCCCTTTCCGGCGGCGATCGTCTGCACCAGCTTGTCCACCCGCTCGATATTCGGCGCTCCCGCCGCCAACGCCCGAGCCGCCGAGGACGGCGTCAGCAACGACAACGCCGCGTTGGCGTATTTCTCGAACGGCACCAGATCGCCAGGCGCGGCGCCCAGGGAAATGCTGAGATCGCGAACCCAGTCGTAAACCGCGCGAGTGGCTTCCAGGTCGCTGTGCACGGCCTCCTTGATCGGCCGCATCCCGTCCGCCTGCACGCAACGGTAATTCCCGGCCAGCAACATCGACCATTTCGCCAGCGGCACGAACACCGAGTCATGCACTTTCAGCTTCACCGGCAATTCGATCTTTTCGCCGCCGCTGACAAACACAGCACCTTCGATATCCGCCTGCATCTGACGCAGGATCGCGGTATCCGCATCCGACACGAATCGCGCCGACTTGAAGTTGGTCGGCAATCTCACCTGCAACACATTGACCTTATCGTCGGGCGGACGGAACGCCTGCGGATCGGGGCTGCACAGCGTGATCGTCGCCGGATCGAAACTGTCCCAGACCGACGCATCGGTATAGGCGCCGCGAATCGCATTGGCATCGATCGAGGGGATTCGTTTCAGATACGCCAATGGCGGCATGTTCATGATGGACATGCAGGGCACCCGCGATTTCGCCACCGCATCCAGCAACTCGCGCACGCCCGGAGACCGGTATTGCGGCTCCTGCATCGCCAGCACCACCAGATCGTAATCGGAGGGATTGACCCCGGCCGGCCCGCCGGCTGTCAGCTTGCCCGGCAGCGCGCGGGAATTGACCTCGACCAGGCCTTCATGGCCCTTCACCGGCATGCGCACGATGGCGCCCTCGGCGTTGATGAGATCGGCCTCGGCGGGCAGGCAGATCAAATGGGCGGAATGGCCCGCCAGGCCCAATTTCGCGGCCAGCAATGAGCCGTACGACGCGCCCATGATGAGCACATGGTATTTCTTGGTCATTTGTTTCTCCCTCCGGCCCTCGCGAGACGTCAGCGCACGCCGGTTTCCTCAGATGAGCGGCTTTGAACGGCCGCCTTGCCCGGTAGCTCACGCCTTTATCGATTTCCCCGCAAGGGGTCCCGTCGCCGGCTTGAACGGGGATAGCATCAGGGCGCTGCCCTGAAACCCGCCAGAGGGCGTCGCCCTCTGGACTCCCACCAGGGACACGGTCCCTGGACCGCGATTTATTGGGTTGGGACTCAGGAGAGGGCCTGCTCGAATGTTTCAACATCCGCGTAGGCCCTCTCCTGAGTCCCAACCAACAGTCATGGTTCCAAGGGCCACTGCCCTTGGTGGAGTTCCAAGCATGCCCCTGCGAAGGCGGGGGAGGCAAAGCCTCTTGGTGGGGTTCGGAGCAACGCCCCGATACTACCCGCGCAAATCAGCCTCGAACCGGTCCCGCCACCGTTCCAGACTGTTCTCCCGCATCGCGGCGAGCATGCCCTGGTGCCGCTCCTGCCGTTCCTCCAGCGGCATCAACAGCGCCCGATCCATCGCCGCCGCCACGCCAGCTTCATCGTACGGATTGACCAGCAAAGCATCGCGCAATTCCCGCGCCGCGCCCGCGAACTCCGACAGGATCAGCACGCCCGGATCGTCCGGGTCCTGCGCGGCGGCGAATTCCTTCGCCACCAGGTTCATGCCGTCGCGCAACGGAGTCACCAAACATGCCTGCGCCGCCGCGTACAACGGCATCAGAACGTTCCGTTCGAAACTCTTGTTCAGATATCGCAACGGCACCCAGTCCACCTCCGCGAACCGTCCGTTGATGCGTCCCGCCTCGCCTTCCAGTTCCCGGCGGATCGTCTGATAAGTCTCGATATCGGACCGCGACGGCGGCGCGATCTGCATGAACGTCACCAGCCCGTGATGCGACGGATAGTCAGCCAGGAACCGCTCGAACGCCGAGAAGCGTTGCGGCAACCCCTTCGAGTAATCCAGCCGGTCCACACTCAGAATTAACCGGTCCAGCAACGCGGCGCGAATACGGGTCGCCTGGCGGCGATTGCGCGGCAACTCGGCCGAGGCCCGGACCTCGTCGACATGCACCCCTATCGGATAAACGCCCGTGCGCACGACACGATCGAACACCGACAGATCGTTGTTACGCACCGCGCCACCGGCGTGACGGATCGCGTAATCCAGAAAAGCCGCGCGATCGACTTCGGTCTGAAACCCCAACAGATCGTATTGGCACATCGCCCGGAACAAGTCCGCGTGCGCCGGGATCGTCATGAGCACACCCGGCGCCGGAAACGGTGTGTGGAGGAACAATCCAATCCGGTTGGTAACACCGGTGTCGCGCGCGGCCTCCGCCAGATGCAGCAACTGATAGTCGTGCACCCATACCAGATCGTCCGGCTTAACCAGCTTCGCCAGCGCCTGCGCGAACATTCGATTGACCCGGCGGTAGCCCTCGTATTCCAGCCACTCGAACCGTCCCAGCCCGATTTGATAATGCAACACCGGCCACAGCGTGCCGTTGGCGAAACCACGGTAGTACTGGTCGTAGTCCTGCCGCGACAGGTCGATGGTGAACAGGGAAATGGCGCCGACCACGTGCTCGGGCTGCTGTTCCGGCACGTCGCGAATATTGCCGCTCCAGCCCAACCAGATGCCGCCTTTCTGACGGAGCGCGTCCAGGACGCCGGCGGCCAGACCGCCGGTGGTCGCCTCCCCTTCCTGGATCGGAGCGACGCGATTGGACACAACGACGAGGCGCGACATGGGCCTGGCGAACTCCCTGCGACTGGCGATGGCGGGTCCGGCTCGCGGGAGTAGCACCGCTATCATCGTCCTGGGCGACGCCAGGGATGACGATCCGCCGCCGCCTCCCGCCAAACGCGCGACCGCCGGGGCGGCACCCGACAGGATGACACGGCCTGGGTCAATGGGGTATCGGCGGGCGATGCCGTTGATATACCTCATCGCGGGCGAGCAAAGCGGCGACGAGCTCGGCGCCCGGCTCATCGGCGCCATCCGCCAACGCCAACCCGGCGTGACCTTCGCCGGAATTGGCGGAACCGCGATGGCGAACGCGGGTTTCGAGTCGTTGTTCCCGCTCCGAGACCTCGCCTTGATGGGGTTCATGGAGGTCCTGCCCAAGCTTTTCCAACTCAAAGCCCGCCTCCGCCAGACGGTCGCGGATATCGAGGCGCGGCGTCCCGACGTCGTGGTCACGATCGACTCACCGGGCTTCTCGCTACGGGTGCTACGCGCAGTCGCGCCGTTGGGCATTCCGCGCGCCCATTACGTGGCGCCACAGGTCTGGGGCTGGAAGGAAAGCCGCGTCAAACACTACCCCGGTTTGTGGGACCGGCTGCTGTGCCTGCTGCCGTTCGAGCCCGCGTTCTTCGCCCGCCACAATCTGCCCGCGACCTTCGTTGGCCATCCGGTCCTGGAAAGCGGCTTCGATACCGGCGACGCCGCCCGCTTCCGCTCGCGTCACGATTTACGGCCCGAGGATCGCATTCTGATCGTCATGCCCGGCAGCCGCCGGATTGAAATCGCCCGGCATCTCCCGCTGTTTCGCGCGACCCTCGACCGTCTCGCCTCCCATTCAGGCGGGCGATTGATCCCCGTGATGCCGTTGGCCGAGCCGGTGAAGGACGCGGTGACGGCGGCCACGCGGACCTGGACGCCGCGTCCGATTTTGGTGGAGGACGCCCAGGAGAAGCGGGACGCGTTCGCGGCGGCGGCGGCGGGATTGACGAAGTCCGGAACCGCGACGTTGGAACTGGCGGTGGCGGGCGTGCCGATGGTGGTGACTTACCGGATCCACCCGATCACGGCTCTGATCGTGCTGGCCGTTGTTAAGGTGCCGTATTTCTCAATCCTCAACTTACTGTCGAACCGCGAAATCGTGCCTGAGTTGCTACAGACCAACGCGACGCCGGACAAACTCGCCGCCGCGTTGCGCGTGATCCTGGAACCCGAGGGCGCCGCCGCGCAGCGTCAGGCTTTCGCCGCGCCCTTGGCGATGCTGTGTCCGCCTGATGGCGCGCCCTCAGACGCCGCCGCCGCCGCCATTCTGGAGTTGCTCAAGTAAGCCCCCGGCCTCCATTTTCGCGCGGGAGGCCTTCATCGCGTTGGCCACCGTCAGTGCCGCCGACAACGCCCGCCGCCCCGCCGCCGCGTCCACCAAAACCGGCGCGCCGTCCAGGATCGACGCGTAAAACGCGGCATGCTCGGCGGCGAGCGAGTCGTGGTCTTCCCACGACGTGTCCTCAATCCCGAAATCCGCGACCCCTGGCACTTTCTGGCCGATCCCGCGCCCGATGACCGTCAGTTTGCGCGTCGAGAAATCGGCGGCGAGGTAGGTGTCGCACGAGAATATCCGCATCCGCCGCTCCGTCCGGATCGATACCCGGCTGGCGGTGATCGTCGCGACCGCGCCATTTTCGAAACGCAGCCGCGCGTTGGCGATGTCCTCGAAGGCGCTGGCGATGGGGGCACCGACGGCGTCGACCGATTCGATGGGACTGTCGACCAGCGCCAGTACCAGATCGAGGTCGTGGATCATCAGATCAAGGATCACCGACACATCGGTTCCGCGGGGTTTGAACGGCGCGATGCGCACCGCCTCGATATAGAGCGGCGTCCGGGTGCGCGCGGCCAAGGCCATATAGGCAGCGGAAAACCGTTCCAGATGCCCGACCTGCAACACCAGCCCCGCCTCCCGCGCCAACCCCGCCAGTTCGTCCACCTGGGCCAGGCTGGAGGCGATGGGCTTTTCGACCAGGACATGCTTCCCAGCACGCAAGGCCGCCGCCGCGAGGCCGTGATGCGCCTCGGCCGGGGCCGCGACAATCAACGCGTCGATCACGGGCAGCAGTGCCTCGAACGCCAGATCGGGAGCGCCGGCTTCCCAGCCGACGGTCTTCGCGCGCTCGGTGTCTGGGTCGTAAATCCCCGCCAGACGCGCGCGCGCGGAGGCCGCCACCTTCAGGGCATGATACCGGCCGAAGTGACCGGCACCAGCGACACCGATGCGAAGAACTCCATCCGGGGGAAGCATGCGCGACTCGTTATGGTTCATCCCATCATAGCGGGAAACGCGCGATCAGCCACACCGATCGAGGGAAAGGATTGGAGGTCCGGGCCGGAATCGAACCGGCATTGAAGGATTTGCAGTCCTCTACATCACCACTCTGTCACCGGACCCCCGAGCGGCGAGCGGTATATCGTGTGCCGACGGGTGCCAGGTCAAGAGCAGCCCGCATTAACCGGCCACCGGCTTCGACAATCCCCTGGGCCCGGGCAGTTCTGGTTTTGGCGACGGCGCCACCCCGTTCGTCATCCGTCGGCCCCCCCCCGTTCGTCATCCTCCGGCCCCCCCGTTCGTCATCCTCCGGCTCGTCCGGAGGACCGGTCGCGGCACAAATCCGCATATAAGCTCGGCGAAACGCGAGGCGTCGTGCCGCTTCGGGTCCTCCGGACGAGCCGGAGGATGACGAACGGGGGCGGCCGGGCGCTTTGCGAGCAGCGACGCACCTCTGTATAAGCCCCGCAGCCCCGACAGAACGAGCCCGCGATGGCCACGATCCCAAACGACGAATTCCTGAACGATGCCCGCAAGCGGATGGTGGAGAGCCAACTTCGCCCAAATAAAGTCACCGACACCCGCATTCTGACTGCGGCCCGGCAATTGCCGCGGGAGCGGTTCCTGCCGCCTTCGCTCCTGCCGCTCGCCTACTCCGATCAGAACGTTGTACTGGGCCTGGGCCGAGTGCTGTTGCAACCGATGGCGCTCGCGCGTCTGGCGCAGGCGGCGGCACCGGTGAAGGGCGAGGCGGTTCTGATCGTTGGCGCGGCCACGGGCTATTCGGCGGCGCTGCTTGCCGCGCTCGGGTGTTCCGTCATCGCGCTGGAAGAACCTGGCGTCCTGGCGGATCTCGCGAAAACGGCCCTCACCGAGGTCGCGCCCTCCGTCTCCCTGGTCAGCGGCCCTCTGGCAGCGGGCTGGTCCACCGGGGCGCCCTACGACCTCATTCTGATCGATGGCGCGGTGCCCGAGGTTCCCTCGGTCCTCATGAATCAGCTGAACCGGCAAACCGGCCGGCTCGTGACGATCGTCAACACGGGCGGCGGCACGAGCCACGCCGTCCTCGCCAGGCCAACGCCGGTGGGTGTCTCGATGCGGGCCCTGTTCGATTGCCCGTGCCCGGTCATCCCCGGGTTCGCCGCCGCGCCTGCCTTTGTATTCTGACATGGTCACCAGGATTTGAACCCGCGAGGGAAAAAAAGCGGCCGGCGTTAATGGTTCTGTAACGGCAAGGGCCGATAACTCGCGGGCACCAGGTTACGTGCGCGTGCAAGATCATGGCGCGAGCGTGCGGACTGTGGCAAGATTTTAACGATGGGCTGAGACCGGTGGCGCACACGCGGCCGGTTAACGGTCGTTGCCTCTGAACGAAGGTGTCGCATGGGTTCGCGTTTCGGTCTGTTCCTCCCCCTGTTCGCCGCCGTTGTCTCCGGACCGGTGTTGGCCCAGACTCAACAGGGCCCAATTTCGCTTGCACCCCCCCAGGTGGCACCGGCACGTGCCGTTGTTCCCCCACCAGTGGCAAGCCCAGTACCTCCGCCGCCCATGGTCCGAGTGCCGCTCGCCAATCCGAAGCCCGCGGCGAAGGCCGCCATGGCGGCGAGACCGGACGTCAGGAAACCGGTATGGGCGGCGCCCGCGCCCGCGCTTCGGCAGACCTCGGCCGGTGTGCCGCGCACATTGACCGAGGCATTGGCGGCGACCTATTCGAACCAACCGGTTTTACAGGCGGAACGCGCCAAGCTGCGGGCCATCGATGAAAACGTGCCGATCGCGCTGGCTGGCTGGCGCCCCACGGTTCAGATCAACGGCACCGCCGGTTATGGGGACGGTCTCAGCCGCGCTTACAGCTTCGCGTCGACCCCTGGCCGCTCCATCAAGTCGCCGACCGCCCGCGATATCGCCAGCGGAACGTTTCAGGCGTCGCAAACGCTTTACAACGGCGGCAGGACCCAGGCGAACATCAACCGCGCGAAAAACCAGGTGATGGGCGAGCGCGCGACGTTGATCGCGCAGGAACAGGCCAGCTTCACCGCCGCGGTAACCGCTTATGTCGGCGTGATTCAGGCGCAGCAGCAACTTGAACTGAACTTCAACAATGAATCGGTTCTGACCAAGCAGTTACAGGCCACAAACGACCGGTTCCGGGTTGGTGAGATCACGCGCACAGATGTGGCGCAGGCGCAGGCCGCCCTCGCCGGCGCCCGGGCGCAGCGGGAGACGTCGGAAGGCCAGCTCCAAACCGCGCGCGGTGTCTTTCAGCAGGTGATCGGCGTCTTGCCGCCGCCCGATCTGGTTCCGCCTCAACCACTGGCGCTGCCGCTGAAGTCCGAGACCGAGGCGATCGCCCTGGCCGCGACGAACAATCCCCAGGTAATCGCGGCTCAGTTCGCGGACGCGGCGGCCAAGGACGCGGTCGATGTCGCGGTGGCGGCGTTGATGCCTCAGCTCGCGCTACAGGCGCAGGTGTTCCACCAAATCAACCAGGCGGGATGGTCTTCGCAGGCCAACGGCTATCAGGTTATCGCGCAATTGACGGTGCCGATTTTCCAGGGTGGAGCCGAATACGCCACCGTCCGTCAGGCGCGGCAGCAACAACAGACGGCGCAACGTCAGCTGGATGACGCGCGGCGCAACGCTGTGCAGAACGCCGTCCAATCGTGGGAAACGCTGACCGCCGCCCGCGCCGCGGCGCAAAGCACGCGCTCACAAATTCGCGCGAATGAAATCGCTTTGGAGGGTGTGGAGCGCGAAGCTATCGTCGGGAGCCGTACCACGCTCGACGTACTGAACGCGCAGCAGCAATTACTGCTGTCACGTACGTCTCTGGTGCAGAACCTGGCACAATTGGTCAACGCGTCCTATGCGGTCGCGGCGGCCGTTGGCCGTCTGACCGCGCGGGATCTGCATTTGCCGGTGCCGCTGTACGACGAGACCGCCTATTACACCGCCGTGAGGGACAAATGGGTGGGGCTCGGCGATTACGCGACGAACCAGCCCGGCCGGTGACCGGACCGTGGAGTAAGGAGAGCCATGAGCGGATCGCATTCGCACCTGACGACCGGATCATCCTCCCACGGGGCCGCCCAGGGGGACACCCCGGGGAACGCATCCGGCGCGGACCCGTCAATGGAGGACATTCTGGCCTCGATCCGGCGGATCCTGAGTGAAGAAGAAACGCCGGCCGCCGCATCCGGCTTGTCTCCCCAGGGGCCCGAGGCGTGGCACAGGCAGCCCGAAGAGCAAAAGCAGGATGTTCTGATCCTCGACGACTCGATGCTGGTGCCGGATGAGGTGCAAAACCCATCGCTCCTGCACGGGGCGGCGGCATCCTCCGTCGCGCCGTCAGTGCTACCCAAAGAGAGTCCGGCCCCGAAACCGGCGCCTGAACCCGATCTGACGGTGGCTCTTCACGCACCGAAAACGGCATCGCCCAACCTTGAAGTGCCCAACCTTGAAGTGCCAGACCTCCCGCCTGAGGTACTCCCGCCCGCAAAGCCTGAGCCGGTCTCGGCCTCACCGCCGCCATCTTCCCTGCCTGGCCGCATGCCGGTCGCCCCGGTCCTGGTACCGGTGCCGCAATCCGGCCAACCGCCATCGATCAAGGCGTCCGTTTCGGCGATCAAGGCGGCGGCGTTCACCGCCTTGCCGCCTCGTCCGTCTTCCGTCATGCCGGCGGTAGACCCGGTGGACAGTCCGGCCCCCGCGGAACCCGCCCCGGCCGCTCCCCTCCTGAATACGGAGACTGCCTCCATGAGCGCTTCAGTACCGCCTTCCACTGGCCTCGCCTCACCCGAAGCATCCGCCGCGGCCGCCGGATCGGTGACCAACCTCGTGCGCGCGCTGACCTCGGACCGCAACGCGCAGGTGCACGCCGGCGGCCCAACCATCGCCGATCTGGTGCGTGAGGAAATGCGCCCGATGGTGAAGGCGTGGCTGGACAGTAATCTTCCACCATTGGTGGAACGGCTGGTCCGGGCCGAAATTGAGCGGGTGATCTCGCGCACGGAGACCTGACGGGGCAAGGTCTTCGCCCTTGGATCCGCCAGAGCGGGCCGCCCTCCCCCACGTTCGCGGGAGCATGCCCGGACCTGGCGGCAAAGGCTCGCCTCCGCGATCCATTCATTGTGCTGGTGGAATAACCAGCGCCCAACCCTCAGCGTCGGCTTGCTCTGAACCCCCTCCCGCGGCATCCGTAGCGTCCCCTGACGCCGAGGGGGTCCGCGGGAGATTTTCATGACACTCGACAAGACCTTCACCCCCACCGAAATCGAGCCTGGGCTCTACGAAGGATGGGAACGTGAAGGCGCGTTCGCCTGCGACCCAACGTCGAACGCGACGCCATTCACGATCATGATTCCGCCGCCGAACGTCACGGGCTCCCTGCATATGGGCCACGCGCTGACGTTCACCGTGCAGGATACTTTGGTCCGTTACCGCCGCATGACCGGGCGCGACGCGTTGTGGCAGCCGGGCACCGACCACGCGGGCATCGCCACGCAGATGGTCGTGGAGCGGCTGCTCGCCGAGGAAAAAATCGACCGGCGCGATCTGGGCCGCGAGAAGTTCCTGGAACGCGTCTGGCAATGGAAGGAGGAGTCCGGCGGCACGATCGCGCGGCAGTTACGCCGCCTTGGCGCCTCCCTGGATTGGCCACGGGAACGCTTCACGATGGACGACGGCCTGTCCACGGCGGTGCGGGAAGTGTTCGTCACGCTGTATCGCGAGGGTCTGATTTACCGCGACCGGCGGCTGGTGAACTGGGATCCGAAACTGCAAACGGCGATTTCCGATCTCGAGGTCGAGAATCAAGAAGTCCGGAGTTCGCTCTGGCACCTGCGTTACCCCATCGCCAGCCAACCCGGCCAGTTCATCGTTGTCGCCACAACGCGTCCCGAAACGATGTTGGGCGACACCGCCGTCGCGGTGCATCCCGAGCATCCCACGATGGCTGGCCTCATCGGCCAATTCGCGATCCTGCCGCTGGTGGGCCGTGCGATCCCGATCGTCGCCGACACGTACGCCGATCCGGAAAAGGGCACCGGCGCGGTCAAAATCACGCCTGCGCATGACTTTAACGACTTCGAGGTGGGGCGGCGGCACGACCTGCCCATGCCCTCGGTGCTGGATAAGACCGCGCACGTGACTCTGGCGGAAATCGCCGATGTGCTGCGCGCCATCGACGGCGTCGCCGACCCGGCCTTTGTCCGGAGCCTGGAGGGGCAGGACCGCTTCACCGCGCGCAAGGCGATCGTGGCCGAACTGGAACGGCTGGAGCTTGTCGACAAAATCGAGCCGCACACGCATCAGGTACCGCACGGCGACCGTGGCGGTGTCCCGATCGAGCCATTGCTGACCACCCAGTGGTATTGCAACGCCGCCGAGCTGGCGAAACCGGCGATCGTGGCAGTGGAAACCGGCAAGACCGTCTTCGTGCCGAAACAATGGGAGAACACCTTCTTCGCCTGGCTGCGCGACATCCAGCCTTGGTGCATATCGCGGCAATTATGGTGGGGACATCGCATTCCCGCCTGGTATGGTCCGGACGGCGAGATATTTGTCGCCAAAGACGCCGGTGAGGCCGCTGCTCTGGCGTTGGAACATTATGGCAGGAATGAAACGATCGTCCAGGATGAGGATGTGCTGGACACGTGGTTCAGCTCGGGCCTGTGGCCGTTTTCGACTCTGGGTTGGCCGGAGAAAACGCCAGAACTGGCGCGGTATTATCCTGGCGACGTATTGGTGACCGGGTTCGATATCATCTTCTTCTGGGTCGCGCGGATGATGATGATGGGCATTCATTTCATGGGCGATGTGCCGTTCCGGACCGTCTACATCCACGGCCTTGTGCGTGACGAGCGTGGGCAGAAAATGTCCAAGTCCAAAGGCAATGCGATGGATCCGTTGGAGTTGATCGACTCCTACGGCGCCGATGCTCTGCGCTTCACCATTTGCGCGCTGACCGGTCCGGGACGCGATGTCAAATTGGGTGAGGCGCGGGTCAAGGACTTTCGGAGTTTCGTCACCAAACTGTGGAACGCGGCGCGATTTTGCGAAATGAACCAGGTGCGGATCGATCCGGATTTCGATCCGGCCTCGGCGCGATTGCCTTTGTGCCGGTGGATTCTGGACGCGGCGAACCAGGCGGTGACCGATGCCTCGGCGGCGCTGGAAGCCTACCGGCTGGATGACTATGCCAGCTCCGGGTATCGTTTCGTTTGGAATACATATTGCGACTGGTTTCTGGAATTCGCCAAGCCGGTGTTCGCCCCCGGGTCAAGCCCGGGGGCAGGCTCCACCGCCGATGCCGCGGCCGCCGCGGAGGTGAGGGCGACGGCGGCACATGTCTTCGGCACGATCCTGCGGTTGCTGCATCCGGCGATGCCGTTCGTGACCGAGGAATTGTGGCATCGTTTCGGTTATGGCTCGGAATGGACCCTGATCCGCGAGTCCTGGCCGGTGCCAACGGTGGTGCCGGACGCCGAAGCCGCGCGGGAGGAACTGGATTGGGTCGTGCGATTGATCGGGTTGGTACGCTCGGTCCGCACCGAAATGAACGTGCCGCCGTCGTCGCTGGCACCAGTATTGTTGCGGAATGCCTCACCCGAAACGATGGCGCGGGCGGAGCGGTGGATGCATGCGATTCGCCGCATGGCGCGTGCCTCGGAGGTCAAGGCGCTGGACGGCGCGATGCCGGCCGGATCGGCGCAGGCGGTGCTGGATGAGGCGACGGTCGTGCTGCCGCTTGCGGGCCTGATCGATCTGGCGGCGGAGCGCAAGCGGCTGTCGGGCACCCTGGACAAGGCTTTGGCGGAGGCTCAGAAGGTCGTCCAGAAGCTCGCCAACGCGGATTTCGTGGCGCGGGCGAAACCAGAGGTCGTGGAGGAAAACCGCGAACGCCTGGTGACGTTCCAGGCCGAGGCCGCGCGGTTGGAGGAGGCGTTAGGGCGAATTTCGTAGCGCGGTCAGCTACTGGGCGGGCCCGGGGCCGGGAGCGCCCTCCCCCGTCGCGGACGGCGCCAGGCCGGATGGCTCGGGCACCATTGGGGAAACAGACATGGAAATTCGCGTGGAAAGCCTGCTCGATGGCGCCAGACAGGCCACCGGCGTCGTTGCCATTATCGACGTGTTCCGGGCCTTCACGACAGCGGCGGTCGCTCTGGCCAATGGCGCGTCGCGGATCGTCATGGTCAGCGAAGTGAAGGAAGCGCTGGCGCTCCGTGACCGCGGGTACGGCCAGGTCTGCATGGGCGAGGTCGACGGCCGCGCTCCGGCCGGGTTCGACCTTGGCAATTCGCCCTTCGAAGCCAGCCGCATCGACTTCACCGGAAAAACCATCATCCAACGGACCAGCGCGGGCACTCAGGGGATGACGGCGGCCGGTCTGGCGGAACGGCGGTACGGCGCCTCGCTGGTCACGGCAAAGGCCACGGCGCAGGCGATGCTGAGAGGAAATCCAACTCGAATCACCCTGGTGGCGATGGGCAAGAACGCGTTGGACCGGACCGATGAGGACGAGATCTGCGCCTTGCATCTTCGGAATCTTCTGGAGGGCCGGCCGGGGGATCGCGCGGCTGTCCAGGGGATGATCCTGGCGGGCGGCGAGGTCGCGCGGTTTCACGATCCATTGCGCCCGCATCTACATCCGGAAGATGTGGAGATCGCGTTGGACGTCGATCGTTACGATTTCGCGATTGGAATCAGTGTGGAGGACGACCGGCCCGTCGGGAGGCTCGAACGGCCGGGGTGAGGGAACGCCGGAAGACCGCCGAAGGCAGTATCGCCGGGTTTTCGCACATGCGGCAAGACCGCGAGGCCGTGTTTGGCGCGCTGCCGGCGAGGTGGCGTGACCTTGCTGGAGACGGTCCGGACCGGCACAAGGTCGTCAGCGCTTTCGTCATCGGCATGGATTCCAACACATGAGTCTCGAAGCACCGGCGGCCCGGGGCTTTGCCAGTGCCGTCATTCAGCGTAACGAGGTGGGCCATCCGTAACCACCGCTCCACCAAGGCCGTGTTCAGACGATGGAGCGCCGTCGCGTCAGCGGCGCTCCTGAGCACCCTTTCGCCCGCGCCCGCCGATGCCGATAGCTGGACAAACCACTGGATCCGTTGCCGGGGCGAGGACCCCATCCGGCAGATACGCGCCTGTTCCGCGCTGATCGGATCCCGCCGGGAAACGCAGGCGAACCTGGCCCGCGCGCACTTCAACCGTGGCCACGCGTTCACCGAAAACGGCGAGTTCGACCGCGCCATTCAGGATTTCGGACGGGCCCTGATGCTGGACCCCGATTATCCCGATGCGTTCAATAGCCGAGGCCTCGCCTACGTGGCTCGTGGGGAGGCCGAAAAAGCCATCCAGGATTTCGACCGCGCCATCGCTCTGGATCCAAACTATGCCATCGCCATCTACAACCGGGCCCTCGCAGTCCAGTCCCTGGGCCGCGCCGCTGAGGCGGCCCAGGGCTTTGAGAACGCGAAACAAGCGGGACCGCGGTTGAAGGAGCCCAAAGAGTAATTCAGGGTACGATCAGCTTGTAGACCCGCGCCGCCGTGCCACTGTAAAGCGCCGTCTTCTCCTCGGCAGACGCCCCGGCGGTGAGGCGCTTGAAAGCGTTCCACAACTCGGTGTAGCCACAGGATTGCTTATCCGGCGGGAAGTTACTCTCGAACATGCAACGGTTGACACCGAAGGCCTCGATGCAAGGCTCGACGTACTGACGCCACGCGGCGGCGAGGTCTTCCGACGACGGCGGCACATCGCGTTCGTGAAAATCGAAACCGAACGAGGTCATGCCCATTCCGCCAAGTTTGACATTGACGTTCGGGCACTTCGAAAGCTCGTTGATGTCCTTGCGCCAGCCCGCCAGAACCTCCTGCCGGCGGCCCGAGTAAGAACCAACACCCAGCACACCGCCGACATGATTCAGAATGAACGTGGTGCCGGGAAATGCCCGCGCCAGATCGATCGCATCAGGTAGTTGCGGATGATACTGCCACGTCTCGAAACTCAGTCCGAGTTTCCCCAACTGCGCGAACCCCTCGCGGAATTTAGTGTCCAGAACCAGATGCGGCGGCACGAAACGGGAGGCGAACTTACCGATTCTGTCATCGCCATCCCACGACACGCCCTGGCGAATGCCCCGGTACCGCCCGCCGCCCGCGGCCAGTTCCGCTTCCAGAACGTCCCGAACCGCCGCGCCCGCCCTGAGATCGGCGTAACCGATGATCGCCTCGGCGACACGGCAAGGGCCGTAGTTGCCCGAGGCACTCATCGCCGAAATGCCATTGACGAACTCGATCTCGCCCACCGGCGTCATCGCCTCGGGACCGGCCTTGCGGTACATCGACTGACATTCCAGGAACACGGTCGAAACGATGTTGTGTCCGCCGCCGATGTCGGCCAGCAACTCGGGCAGCAGGTAAAGCCCGCGTCCCGGCGTATCCCAGAAGTGATGATGCGGATCGATGATCGGCAGATCCGGCTCCAGCGCCGCCTCACCGGGCCGTTTCGCGAGCCACGCCTTCAGATCGGCATTGTTCCGCCCGGCAAGGCCCGTGTACGCGCCCTTCGCTTCTCCGTACTGTGCCATGTTCGTCTCCCTCCGATACGCATTCCATGGCGGCACCGAAATATTGCCGCTTCGACACGGCCTCCAATGCCCCGTCCTGGCCCGGCTCGTCCGGGCCAGGACGGGGTGAGGGCCTCGCCTAACCGCAGGCCACCGCGACCGCCGCGCCGGCTCCATCCGGCAGATCGTATTCCCGCCAGCTCTTGCCGCCATCCATCGTGCTGAACGTCTGCCCGCCCCGCGTCACGCAATGCGCCTGCGCCGCGTCCTCTGGCGTCAGAGCGACAGCCATCATGGTGCTGCGCACATCGATGGAATGATCGAACTGCGACCAACTCCGCCCGAGGTCCTGGCTGCGGTAAATCCGTCCCGCCTCGCCGCGCGCCTTGTCCGAGACACAGGCGAACATCGTGTTCGAATCCCAGGGCGCCACCACGATATCCCGGCCGTAACGAAGATGCGCGGCATGTTCGCCGATCCCCAGATCGTCCCACGATGCGCCGCCGTTGTCGCTGCGGAACAATCCCATCCGCAACGCCAGGAACGCCGTGCCGGGCGCCGCCGGGGACACGCAAATCGCATGCACATCCAACATGCCCTCGGCGTTGTCCTTCGACAGTATGGCGCTTTCCAGATGCGGCTGCTTCGACAACGCGACCAACGAGTCGCTCCGGTCGGTCCAGGTCTCCCCGCCATCGGCGCTGTGCATCGCGCCGTTGACCTCAAGTCCAGCCCAGATTTCGTCGGGACGGGACGGAGCTATGCCAAGCCGCATGACTCGCGAGGGAAAGCAGCCAACCATCCGCTCCCCGACATCCGGTTTTGGCATGCGGCGCCAGGTGCCCCCGCCATCGTCGCTGCGATACAGGCCAAGCGGCGCCGTGCCCACGAGAATCGTTCTGGGGTTGGTGGGGTGCACCAAAACGGACCACATCTGCTCCCTCGGCGCCGGTTCCACCACGCGCGACCAGTGCGCGCCGTTGTCGAGGCTGCGATACACGCCAGTACTTGTCGCGGCGAAGACATTGGACGTGTTGGTGGGATGGATGGCGATGGCGTGGACGTGCGCGCTTTCCGGCATGCCGTCCGTCAAACGCTCCCACCGCCCGTCATCGACCGCGCGCCGGAACACACCGTTGACTGTGCCGCCGGTACGCGCGGATGTGCCCGCATAGACATAGGTTTGCATGATACGCGTCCTTCCCACGGTTCATTCCAAAGCGACCTGGTGACATCTGAGCGCTCCGGAGGATGCGCGGTCAAGCGCTCGACGGCCCAGAGGTTTGCGCGGAACGCCGGGAACAGGCATCCTGTGCCGGCACGATACAAAGCTGGAGACGCGCCATGGCCTACGAAACCATCGAGGTGATCCCCGTCACCCCCACCATCGGCGCCGAAATCGCCGGCATCGACCTCTCCCGTCCCCTGGGCAATCAACAATTCCAGGAAGTTCACGACGCGCTGATGGCGCACCAGGTGCTGTTCTTCCGCGATCAGAAACTGACGCTGGACCAGCACAAAGCCTTCGGCCGCCTGTTCGGTGAGTTGGCGATCCATCCCAATACCAAAGGTCCGGACGGGCATCCGGAAATCCTCCCGGTCCACGCCGACGCGAACTCGAAGCGCGTCGCCGGGGAGCGGTGGCATTCCGACGTGTCGTGCGATCCGGAGCCGCCGATGGGGTCGATCCTGAACCTGAAGACGCTTCCGGAGAACGGCGGCGATACGCTGTTCTGCAGCATGTACGCGGCTTACGACGCGCTGTCGGCGCCGATGAAGACATTCCTGGCCGGCCTGACCGCGATCCACGACGGCGCGCCCAATTACAGCCGCACCAACAACCTGATCGGCGACAAGACTCAAAAAACCTTTCCCACCGCGGAACATCCCGTCATCCGCACCCATCCCGTCACCGGGCGGCAGGCGATCTTCGTCAATCCGGTGTTCACCGTCCGGCTCAAGGACATGCCGGAAGCCGAGGGCAAGGCGATACTGGAGTTCCTGTATGAGCATTGCTCCCGGCCGCACTGGCAGGTTCGCTTTCGCTGGCAGCCCGATAGTGTCGCCTTCTGGGACAACCGTTGCGTGCAGCACATAGCCATGTGGGATTACTTCCCGCGGGTTCGTTCCG
The DNA here is from genome assembly GCA_009693865.1 of Acetobacteraceae bacterium. Classification (GTDB taxonomy): domain Bacteria; phylum Pseudomonadota; class Alphaproteobacteria; order Acetobacterales; family Acetobacteraceae; genus Rhodopila. The sequence goes on from SHWL01000012.1 coordinate 21,975, forward strand.
GTTATCGCGTGACGGTGAAAGGCGATAAGCCGTTCCATCGGGCGAACTGAACCACGCCACAGCCGTGCCGGTCACGCCAACACTCAGCGCGCACCAGCGGAAACTGGCCGCGGCCGCCGAGGCGCTCCAACGTGGCCGGGTAGCCGAGGGCGAGGCATTGTTACGGGAGGTGCTGGCGAGCCGGCCGTCGAACGCGGAGGCGTTGTGGCAGCTTGGCCAGTTAACCATGCGAGCCGGCCGGGTGAACGAAGCGGAACGGTTGTTTGGCCGGCTGACCCGGGCCGAGCCGAAAAGCGCGGCGGCGCACACCAGTCGAGGCTTCGCGCTGGCTCATCTCGGGCGGCTGAACGAAGCGCTCGCCAGTTTTGAGCGGGTCGTCGCGCTCACGCCCAGGGACTCCGATGCCTGGAGCAATCGTGGCATCGCATTGACCAACTTGCGTCGAACAGTGGACGCGGCGGCGAGTTTCCGGAAGGCGGTGGAACTGCGGCCGGATAACGGACACGCGCATAACAATCTGGGCATCGCGTTGACCAATCTGGGGCGCTTCCCCGACGCGATCGCGAGCTTCGACCGGGCGATCGGCTTGATGCCGGGAAATGCCGAATACCACGTCAATCGCGGCGTGACGTTCGGTCACATGGCACAATTCGAGGATGCGCTTGACAGTTACGACCGCGCTGCCGCTTTGGTGGGTGTCTTCATGGAGGCGCACCGGGGACGCGCGGGCGCGCTTGAAAATCTCGCGCGTTACGATGAGGCGCTGCTCGCCTATGACCAGGCTCTCGCGTTGGCGCCTCAGGACGTTGGCGCCCTCACCGGCCGGGCCAATGTGAATTACGCGATGGGACAACACGATCAGGCACTGACCGATTACGCGGCCGCCACCGGCGTGGATGCAAATTACGCCGACGCGCACTGGGACGAAAGCCTGTGCAGACTCGCGATGGGCGATTACGAGCACGGCTGGGAGAAATACGAGTGGCGGTGGAAATCCGCTTTGGCCCATGCGAAACCCGCCATTCCCGGTTCGCCGTGGCTTGGCGACACTCCGATCGAGGGCAAAACCATCCTCGTCCTTGGCGAGCAAGGCCTGGGCGACTCTTTGCAATTCTGCCGATATTTGCCGACGCTCGCGGCGCGGGCCAGAGTTATCCTTGAGGTCCCGCGCCCATTGGCGGGATTGCTCGCGAAGCTGGAAGGTGTTTCCGCGGTTATCGTGGCAGGAGACCGGCGGCCGGCCTTCGATGCGTGGGCCCCCATGATGAGTTTGCCGTTGGCATTTCGCACCACGCTCGCGACCATTCCGGCCACGGTCCCATATTTACGAGCGGACCCGGAACAAACCGCCGGCTGGCGGGACCGGCTCGCGTCGTTGCCCGGCCGGAAGGTTGGGCTTGTCTGGTCCGGCGCGCCCAGGCCGGAGGACCCCCACTCCTACGCGATCGACCGCCGCCGGTCGATGACACTGGCACATTTCGCCCCGCTGGCGTCAGTGCCGGGCGTTTCCCTGATTTCGTTGCAAAAAGGCGCACCGGCCGAGCAGACGAAAAACCCGCCCGACGGTATGACGTTGCACGACTGGACCGATGAGCTGGATGACTTCGAAAATACCGCGGCGCTGGTGGAGGCGTTGGATCTGGTGATCGCCGTCGACACCTCGGTCGCGCATCTGGCTGGCGGGCTTGGCAAACCGGTCTGGGTACTGAACCGGTTCGATCTGTGCTGGCGCTGGCTACGAAATCGCACATCCAGTCCGTGGTATCCGACAGCGCGGCTGTTCCATCAACAAACCCCCGGCGCCTGGCCGGACGCCATGCGCGACGTCGCCGCTGCTTTGCGCGCCTGGTAACAAGGAGACACCATCGTGCCTGTCAATATTCCTCGTCTGGTTTATTTCGAGAATTTCATGAGCCCAGCGGCTGTGGAGATATTGAGCGGGCGAGAGGATATCGATCTGGTGCGGTTGGAATACGCCGCGCCGGAAAGCGACAATTTCGACGAGATGCAACGCGCGCATGGATATCAGACGCATCCTCGCACCGAACTGAAAGAGCCGTGGTTTGGGAATGCCGCCTTGCTGGCGCGTTGCCCGAACATATTGGCGATCAGTTCCACCGGCGCGGGATACGACATGATCGATGTCGACGACTGCACCGCCGCGGGAGTGATCGTGGTTAATCAGTCCGGCACCAACAAGGAAGGCGTCGCCGAGCACGCGCTTGGCCTGATCCTGTCGCTGTCGAAGAAGATCGCGGTTTCTGAGAAAGCGATGCGCACCGTCGCCAACATGGATCGCAGATTTTATGAGGGCAACGACATCCGCGGCAAAACAATTGGGATCGTCGGCATCGGCAACATTGGCACTCGTGTCGCGGAGTTGTGCCGCGGCCTGTTCCAGATGAAAGTCCTGGCATATGACCCGTATCTGACCGCGGAGCAGATTACCGCCCGCGGCGGCATCAAGACCGATCTGCCGGACCTGTTGCGTCAGTCCGACTATGTGACCGTGCATTGCCCGCGCACCAAGGAAAGCTTTGGACTTCTGGGCGTTGAACAATTCGCCCTGATGAAGCCCAGTGCTTACTTCATCAACACCGCCCGAGGCGGCATTCACGATGAACCGGCGCTGGCCGCCGCCGTCAGTCAGGGCAAGATCGCGGGCGCTGGTCTGGACGTGTTCCTGCAGGAGCCGCCGGACCTGGATCATCCTCTGTTGCACATCGACAACATCATCGTGACGCCGCACAACGCGGGTCTGACCACGGAATCCGTGCATGAAATGGTGACCGCCACCGCGCGTCAGTGGATCGACATCTTCCATGGCAAGGCGCCGCCTCGGCTGGTGAACCCGGAGGCATGGCCGCTTTACTCGGAGCGGTTCACCCGGTTGCTTGGTTTCGCGCCCGCGCCCGCGCCATTGCCGTGACTGGTGACACTGCACTTAAAGATAGATTCTCGCACGCTACCTCTCCAGCCATGGTGCTGCTTGTCCGCATAGACGCCAAGGTAACGCCAAAAGTCAGACTGCACACCCTTTGACGTCATCCCCGGGCTTGTCCCGGGGACCCGGAGCGGCACCATCTCTGAACAGGCCGTGTCAACCGCGGTTCCGTGCCGCGACCGGTCCACGGGACGAGCCCGTGGATGACGTTGAAAAGATGGCGCATTCCACTTTGAGTGGTTATTTCAGCGCACACGCGGACAAGTTGGGCCATGACAACGCGGAAGGAGGCGAGAGTCAGAATGTAGGCTCATCGCTCACACCATCTCCAACTCCCGCGCCAACCGTTCCACGGCCGGATAATCGACCTTTCCGGCCGGCAGCAACGGCATCGCCGCCACCTTCAGCAGGGCGCGCGGCACCATGATCTCCGGTACGCCGCGTTCGCGCGCATGGGCCAGCAGCGCGCCGGCGTCCGCGCCCGATCGAGTGGTCACCAGGATCAGCCGCTCGCCTTTTCTCGCGTCGGGAACCTGCACGACCGCGTGTTGATCGTCGGGCCACAGAGAGAAGACCAGTGCCTCGGCCGACGTCAGAGACACCATCTCGCCGCCCAGTTTGGCGAAACGTTTGGCACGCCCCAGAATGGACACGAACCCGTCATCGGAGATCGAAACGATATCGCCGGTATCGTACCAACCTTCCGCGGGCGGACGCGGCACGCCCGGTTCGGAATGGAGGAAATAGCCCGCCATCACGTTGGGGCCGCGCACATGCAGCCGGGCGCCTCCGTCGATGCCGGGGACCGGCTCAAGACGATGCTCGATCCCGGGTAACATCCTGCCCACCGTATTGGCACGGCAGTGCATCGCGGTGTTAAGCGCGATCACCGGCGAGGTTTCGGTGGCGCCATAGCCCTCCAGGATGCGGACGCCGAAGCGCTCGGCGAACAGGCGTTTGGTGTCTTCCCGGACCTTTTCCGCCCCCGCGAAGATATAGCGCATGGCGTAGAAATCATAGGGATGCGCGTATCGCGCCCAACCGTTGAGAAACGTGTCGGTGCCGAAGCAAATCGTGGCGTCGGTGTCGTAGATCAGGCCCGGAATGATCCGGTAATGCAGCGGGCTTGGGTAGTGAAATGTCCGCACGCCCGACACCAGCGGCAGGATCGTCCCGCCGGTCAGTCCGAACGCATGAAACATCGGCATCGCGTTGAACACGATGTCGCCGCCATGAAAATCGATCACCGACGACAATTGCGCGCAGTTGGCCAGAATGTTCCGGTGAGTCAGCACGACGCCTTTCGGGTTTCCCTCCGACCCGCTCGTGAACAACACCACCGCGGCGCTGTCAGGATCGGCGGACGCGCCCGGCAAACTTCCCGGGAACCAACTATCGAATTTCCCGCGGAGTTTTTCGCGCACGCCAAGACTGGCGCGAATATCTTCCAGCCAGACGATGCGGAGTTCGGGCGCGATACGCTCGATCAGGCCCGTCAGTTTGCCGCGCTCGACGAACGCGCGGCTCGACACGATTGTTTCGATCCCGGCGGTGCGGCAGGTGGCCAGCACGGTCGCCGCCCCGGCCGAGGGATTCAACAGCGCGGGCACGCGGCCGAACGCCTGCAACGCCGCGAACGTCACGACCGAGCCAACCGCGTTAGGAAGCAGCAGTCCGATCCGGCCTCCCGCGGGCGCTTCTTTGGCCAAAGCGCGGCCAAGCACGGCGGCCCCCAGGATCAGCCGCTTGTATGCGATCGGCGCGCGGGCGATATCCTCGGCGATCACGGTCGCGCCGCCATGCGTGCGGGCCGCGGCGAGGATCGCGGCGAACAAGGAACGATCGATCGGTTTCGCGCGGAACACCGCGTCCACCAGCACATCCTGTAAAGCGCGGCCGATCGCCACCCGCCGTTGCCGCGGCGACATCGCCTCGGCATTCCGCGGCGTCAGATCCACGGACGGCCAGATGTGCACGGTCATTGGCGGGAACCAGCGCCGCCGGAGCCGCCCGGCCATATTGCCCAGATGGGAAAACCGCGGCCCATCGATGGAGATCGGCAATATCCTGGCATGCGCCTTATCGGCGACGAGTCCCGCGCCTTCGTACACCTTCATCAGTGCGCCGGTTCGGGTCAGACGCCCCTCCGGGAAAATCATGAGTTTGCGGTCGTGGTCCTGCACCGCCTCGACCATGCGTTTCAGAGCGTACGGCGATTGCACGTCGACCGGAAACGTATCGACCGCGTTGAGGAACGGTTTCACCCACCATTTTTTCGCCTGCGCCGTATTGATGGCGAATGTCGGGTGATCCGGCAGGTACGCCGCGATCAGGCAGGCATCGAAGTACGATTGATGGTTCGAGACGATCACCACGCGCGCACCGGCGGCGCGGTAATGCTCAAGACCCTGAACGGTGACGCCGTGGAACGTTTGGAAATACCAGCGGAACAGAGAACGATAAACCTCGCGCGGCAGAATGCGGACGATCCACAGCGCGACAAGGAAGTTCGCCGCCGCGGTCACGATCAACACCGCGGGCGCGCTGAACCCCAATCCCGCCATCGCCGCCGCCGCCGACGCGCCCAATACCATGAACGACGCGTTCATGACGTTGTTCGCCGCGACCATGCGCGACCGTTCCCGTGGCATCGCGGCGTCCTGAATGATCGCATACAGTGGCACCGAGAACACGCCGCCACACGCCGCCAGCAGAAACAGGTCCAGACCGATCCGCCACCCATGGAACGATTCCAACACCGCGCTTGCGTTCGCCAGCGTACCCGCCGCCTCGCAGGCCTGGGCGAAATCCCAGCAGAACAGCGAAATCCCCAGCGCCGCGAACGGCACGAGGCGCGGCGAAACCTCGCCATGCAGCAGCTTCGCGCACCCGATCGAGCCGACCCCGACGCCGACCGCGAACACCGACAGCAGCAACGTCATCACCGATCCGTCGCCGTGCAGCGTGTCGCGCGCGAGCACCGGAAATTCGGTTATCAGCGTCGCGCCCACGGTCCAGAACCAGGACAGGCCGAGGATGCACAACCAGATGCCACGCTGCCCATGCGCGCGGTGTAACAAATCGATGGTTTCGGCGATCGGATTCCATCGCACCCGCGACGCCGGATCGGCGGCGGCGGCGGACGGGATTCGCATGGAGCCATAAAAGCCGAGGCACGACAGTATGATGCCGGTAGCACCGACGATCGCCGCGCCGTTGTCCAGTAAGATGAGGCCACCACCCATGACCGTTCCCAGGACGATGGAGATGAACGTGGTTGCCTCGACGGCGCCATTGCCGGCGATCAACTCGCCGCCGTCCAGCAGTTCCGGCAGCACGCCGTATTTCACCGGGCCGAACAGCGCCGCCTGCACGCCCAGACCCATCAGGATCGCAAGCAACGCGGGCACGCTGCCGGACAGGAACGCCAGCGCGGCGAGGGCCATCAGCCCCACCTCGAGCGCCTTGTACAGGCGGATCAGCCGCGGTTTTTCGAACCGGTCGGCGAGGATCCCGGCGGTCGCCGACAGCAACGCATAGGGCGCGATGAACAACGCCCCCGCCAGCGCGGACAATCCGGCGCCGCCAATCTGAAGCTGGAAAATCGCCAGCACCACCATGGCGTTCTTGACGAGGTTGTCGTTCAACGCGCCGCAGGATTGCGCCAGCACCAATGGCCCGAGCCGCCGTGTCTTCATCAACGCGAAGGGAGACATTGAGACCTCCTGGTTCAGGACAGAGCCCGCCGCCGCAAGTCCGCCAGCCGTCCCGCCGCGACCGGCGTGTCGAACCGGCGAGCGCGTTCCCGCCCCGCCGACGACAACATGGCACGCCGCGCCGGATCGCCCGCGAGAGCCAGAATCGCCGCCGCCACCTCCCCGGGATCGTCGGGGTTGGCATACACGGCAGCGTCCCCCGCGACCTCCGGCAGGCCGCCACGCGGGGAGACAATCAGCGGGGCACCGCAGGCGATGGCCTCCAGCGCAGTCAGGCCGAAAGGCTCGTTCCATCGGCTGGGGACAACGACGATCGCGGCCCGGCTCATGGCCTCCAGTACCAGCGGATGATCGCGATATCCCGCCATATGAACGCCCGCCGCCGCCGCCATGACCTGGACCTGGCGGACGAAATCGGTTTCCCGGCTGGTGGCGCTCATGCCATCGGCGCCAATGATCTCCGCCCGCCATCCCGGCAATGCCGGCAATGCCTTGGCGCAAGCCCTGATAAAGGCGTCGGGCGCCTTGTCATGCACCACGCGGCCTGCGAACAGGATCGTGTTGTCCCGCGCCATCGGCGCCGGAATCGCCGCGAGGTCCAGGCAGTTATGCAGTAACTCGACCTGACCGGCGGAGGGTTCGACCCCCTCCATGAACCTCCGCCGCAGATAATCCGACGATGCCATCACCGGCCGCAGCCGCCGCAGCAATCGAGCCCGTGAGGCGGCGGATCGGGCGGCGCGCATATCCGTGGGATCGTTGTTCAGCAGCAATCCCACCGGGACCCGCGGAAACAGCCGCGCCAAGGCCAGCGCGATCTCCGGCCGGTTATGCACCTCGATCAACGCGGGCCGGGCCCGGCGCAGCGTCCCGAGCATCCCCGCCACGAAACGCAGATTGATGTTCCCTGGCCACCATGCCGCGGGCCGGATCACCTGGAACGGCACCTCCGGAAACGGCGGTCCCTCCTGCGCGCCCCCCAGAACCAACGTCCGGAAGCCCGGCGCGGTGGCATACCGCCGGGCGAGCAAACCCAAAGCGCCGGCGCGTCCCGGGCCAAACCCCTCCCGCGGGGGCAAAATCACCACGGCCAGCGGAAGATCCGCGTCTGGCGGCGCCATGGGCTATTTCGCCCCGGGCTTGTCGGGATCACGGCCCGCGAAGCGCTCGACGACCCGAAAGATGCCGCCCGCCGCCTCGCGCGCGACGGCGATCGCCACATCGCCCCAGAACGTGTTCAGGCTCCCCGCCCGGATACTGTTGATCTGCGAGACCTTGCCGCTGACAACCCCACCGGGCCGCGTCACGGTCCAAACGATCTCGATCCGCTGTTGGCCCTTGGGCAGCGGCACGGTTGTCACCACGCCACCCACGGTGAAATCGGGAGCCTCCGGCACCGCCTGCACCAGGGGACCGAACTCCCTCAACTGAGCGCGAATCAACCGGGTCAGGGCTGAATTGCCATCGCCGGGGGCGCCGGTTACCTCGGGGACGTAAACTTTCGCCACCCGGTTCACGAGCGCATTGGGATCGGAGCGATCGCGGGTCGCCCGGATGCTTGTCATCAGCGCCAATATTCTGGGCACCCCATCCTGGGCCGCCTGACCGAGCGTCGCGGGCCAACCGGCCGACCAGCCCGCGGCGGGCAGGGGTGCGCCGTCAATCGCGCCCTGCTCGCGGCCCGCCGGATCCTGCACCGCATACCGGAGCACGACGCGATCGCCCTGCCGGCCCGCGGTGACCGCCAGCCGCCAATCGGTGTTACGCGGCTCGCGGGCGAGCGCGGGAACTTCCTCCTGTTGTAACCTGAGCGCCAGCAGATCGGCGAAATCCTGGCGGGCCGTCGCCGTCATCAAGGCATCGCGCGGCGGTGGCACGGCGAGCATCGGCGACACCGGCACCGCCAAACGCCGCGCGGTGGCGCCTGGATTGCCCTGAAACGGAGCGGGCAGATCGCCGCACGCCGCAAGCAGCAAAGGCAGCAAAACCAGAAGGCGAAGCGGCGAACAAAGTCTCATGGGCAGGTATCAAGCAGATGTCGCGCCGTGCCACCAGAAGCGATAGGCTTCCATATGGACCTCGTGATCCGTCCCCTGAACGCGGACGACGCCGAGATGTATCGAAGCATCCGGCTGGAGGCGTTGCGCGCGCACCCCGAGGCGTTCGGCGCCTCGTTCGACGCGGAAGCCGCGCGGCCCGTCGCGTTCTTCGCGGAACGCCTGACCGCCAGCGCGGTGTTTGCCGGGGTCCACAACGGAACACTTCTGGGGACAGCCGGGTTTCGCGCCGAGTCGGGCCCCAAACAGGCGCACAAAGGATTGCTCTGGGGCATGTATGTGCGGCCCATCGCACGCGGGTCGGGTCTCGCGCGGCGACTGGTGGAAGCCGTGCTCGATCACGCGAGGGAGCGGGTGGAGCTGATCCAGTTGAGAGTCGTCGCGGATAACGCCGTTGCGCGCGCCCTGTATGCCTCGCTCGGGTTCGAGCCCTATGGGATCGAGGCGCGGTCGCTGAAAATCGAAGGCCGCTATTTGGATGAAGTGTTGATGGTGAAGATGCCGCCCTGAAGGGCGGGGCGTCTGGGGGGTATTGTTCATGGCCGCGTTTCTCGCGCTGCTCGCGTTGCTTCAGACCGCTGGTGTGCATGTTGAACGGGTGGCCGTACCCGGCCCAAATGGGGTCAACCTGGACGCCGCGCTGGTTCTGCCGGCCGGACCGGTGTCGCGGGCGCCAGCGATTATCGCTCTCCATGGCTGCGGCGGCCCCTTTCCAATGCGCGACGGTCCCTGGGCCGTCAACCTGGCCAGGGCCGGGCATGCCGTGCTGCTGCCGGACAGTTTCGGCTCCCGAGGCCTCGGCTCCCAATGCGGGGTGCCTTTGGGCCAACGAGGGGTCACCCATGACGGGGCGCGACGGGACGATTCAATCGCCGCCGCGCGCTGGCTCATGGCACAGCCCGGTACACCTCCGGGGGGCGTGGCGCTGATGGGTTGGTCGAACGGCGGCAGCACGGTCCTCGCGACCGCCCGAGTCGCAGCGGGTTTGCCGCCAGGCCTGTTCCGGCGCTTCGTCGCGTTCTATCCGGGTTGCGCCGGGCCGGTTGGGGATTCAGGCTGGCGGCCCTCCGCGCCGGTCATGGTGCTGGTCGGGCAGGACGACGATTGGACTCCGGCGCCGCCTTGTCACGCGTTGGCAGCCCGTTTTCCCGGGCAGGTCACCATGATCGGCTATCCCGGCGCCCATCACGACTTCGACGCCCAGGATCGGCCGGTCAAGGTGAGGGAGGGGGCGGCGACGGCGGTGGGCGGGCGAGCCCATGCCGGTACCAACGAACCCGCCCGCCAGGATGCCTATGCCCGGGTGCCTGCCTGGCTGGAAAATGGAGCGCCACCCGCCCGGTGATCTTGCCGGCGCCGCGCCGCGTGCTAGACGACGCCTGACCTTCCGAATTCCACAGGACCCAAATGAACGAGCAATCCCCCGCTACCAGCGTGGACCGCTTCTTCTCCGCCTCGCTCGCGGAAACCGATCCCGAACTCGCCGCCGCATTGGGCCTGGAACTTGGCCGCCAACGCGACGGGATCGAGTTGATCGCCTCAGAGAACCTGGTCTCCGCGGCCGTGCTGGAAGCCCAAGGCTCCGTCCTGACCAACAAATACGCCGAGGGCTATTCTGGCCGCCGGTATTACGGTGGCTGCGTCTATGTCGATCTGGCCGAGGACCTGGCCATCGCGCGGGCGAAGCAATTGTTCGATTGCGCCTTCGCCAACGTTCAGCCGCATTCCGGCGCCCAGGCCAACCAGGCAGTGTTCCTCGCTTTGTGCAAGCCCGGCGATACCATCCTGGGCATGAGCCTCGCCGCGGGCGGGCACCTTACCCATGGCGCGGCGCCAAACCTGTCCGGCAAATGGTTCAACGCGGTGCAGTACGGCGTCCGCAAGGAAGACGGCATCCTTGACTACGAGGAACTGGAACGCCTCGCCCGGAGCGAACGTCCTAAACTGATCATCGCGGGCGGCTCCGCCTATCCGCGGGTCATCGATTTCGCCCGCATCCGTCGCGTGGCGGACGAGGTTGGCGCGTATTTCATGGTGGATATGGCGCATTTCGCCGGCCTGGTCGCGGCGGATCAGTTCCCCAGCCCGCTACCGCACGCGCATGTCGTTACGACCACGACGCACAAAACCCTCCGAGGGCCTCGCGGTGGCATGATCCTGTCCAACGACCTTGAACTGGGCAAGAAGATCAACAGCGCCGTGTTTCCGGGCCTGCAGGGCGGCCCGCTGATGCATGTCATCGCGGGCAAGGCCGCCGCTTTCGCGGAAGCCCTCCGGCCCGAGTTCCGCGTCTACCAGAAAGCCGTGCGCGACAACGCTCGCGTGCTGGCGGAAACGCTGAAAGAACAAGGCCTGGACATCGTTTCCGGCGGCACCGATTGCCATCTGATGCTGGTCGACCTGCGGCCGAAACACGTTACCGGCAAAGCCGCCGAGGCCAGTCTGGAACGCGCCCACATCACCGCCAATAAGAACGCGATCCCCTACGATCCGGAGAGGCCGACGATCACATCGGGCATCCGCCTTGGTTCCCCCGCCGCGACGACCCGCGGCTTCGGTACCGCGGAATTCCGGGAAATCGGGCTGATGATCAATGAGGTGCTGGACGCGCTTGGCCGCTCCAACGACGGCGCCAACGCCGCGGCCGAGGCGGCGGTCGGTGCCCGCGTCCAGGCGATGTGCGCCCGTTTCCCTATTTATTCCGGGCGGTAAACAGTCATGCGGTGTCCGTTCTGTGGCTCCGACGACACCCAGGTGAAGGACAGCCGTCCGACTGAGGACAACGGCGCGATCCGCCGCCGCCGCTTCTGCGGCACCTGCGGCCAGCGCTTCACCACCGTGGAACGCGTGCAATTGCGCGAACTGACCGTGGTGAAAAGCGACGGCCGCCGCGTGCCCTTCGACCGCGACAAACTGGCCCGCTCCATTCGGATTTCGATGCGCAAGAGGCCGATCCAGGAGGAACGGATCGAACGCATCGTCAACTCGATCGTCCGCCAATTGGAGGCATCCGGCGAAAGCGATGTCCCCAGCAAGCAAATTGGCGAGCTGGTGATGGATACGCTGAAGGAGCTGGACAAGGTGGCGTATGTGCGATTCGCCAGCGTTTACCGGAATTTCCGGGAAGCGAAGGATTTCGAGGATTTCGTGGGAACGTTGGCTGGCGACGAGTAACACCGGGGCGATTTAACTTTGACTCTCGACCGATCGCGTCATCCCTACTACGTCATCCCCGGACTTGTTCCGGGGACCGGACCCGGCACGGTACCGCGACCGGTCCACGGGACAAGCCCGTGGATGACGTTGAGGGGAAAGAGTCGAGCCGTTGGGCCGTTGGTATGACTTGTAAACTGGCTCCGTGCGCCCTCCATCTTCCTCCGTGATCTCCGAGCGAGACCCTTTTCTTGGGCTACCGCGGTTGGGCCTTCGGAAAGGCAAGAATCCCGCACGGAGATCACGGAGGAAGATGGAGGGCGCACGGAGTTTTTTTACACTGACACCCAGATCAGCCGGCGGCGGCGGGTCGGTTGTTAGCGGTGGCGAACGCGCCAACGCACCTCGCGCGCGGTGAACAGGTCGCTCACCGCTTGCGCCCGCGCGCCGCGTCCCACGATCACGACCCCGTCGCCCGGCCCGATCGTGGTTTCACGCGCGGGCTGAGAGATCGCGTCCCCGTCGCGCCGGTTGATCCGCACGATGAAAAACGTGCCCTGCGCTTGTTGCTCAACCCATGCGATGGTTTGCCCCGACGCGAGGCTGTCCGCCTCCACCGCGATCACCTCAAGGTCCAGACCCAGGGAACGCAGCACGCGTTCGAAATCGCGCATTTTATCTGAGTCGAGAATGAACCGCGCGGTCGCCGGGAACAAAATCATTTCGGCGATGCGCTCGGCCCCGATATGGGTCGGCAGCACCACCCGATGCGCGCCAGCCAGCAAAAGCTTGCGTTCCGTGCTTGGCAACTCGCCGCGGGCGATAATCTCGAGATTGGGGTTGAGACTGCGCGCGCTGAGCGTAATGAACACGTTGGCGGCGTCATTCGCCAGCACGGTGGCGAGGATGCGGGCCCGCTCGATCCCGGCGGCACGCAACGCGTCTTCATCCGTCGCGTCGGCGTGCATGTAGTGATACCCCAGATCCCGGGCGCGGAGGGCACTGGCTTCGTCTTGCTCCAGCACCACGAAATCGGCGCCGCCCGCATGCAGCTCATGCGCCAGCGCCGAACCGATGCGGCCATGTCCGCAGATAATGACGTGGCGGTTGAGTTTGCCGATTTGCGTGCTCATGCGTTTCAGACCGAAAATCTGGTTAAGTTGATTGAGCGTGATGTACTGCACCAACGCGCCGGTGACGAAGATCATGCCCGTGCAACCGAGCATGATGGTGGAGACGGTGATGCCGCGCAGCAAGTGCGTATCGATCGGTCGGGTTTCCCCAAATCCGACCGTATAGACGGTGATGATCACCATGTAGAACGCGTCCCCGATGCTCCACCCGGCCAGCCAATAGGCCACGGTGGCGCAAACAATGACGCTCAGCGTGAAGCCGATGCCAAGCGCCAGATTGCGTATCGGCGACCCGAGCAGGCTGGGCGGCGGCCGGGCGCGGCGGCGAACGAAGCGGAACATGGATAATCGCGGAGCCATTGTCGTGGGGACCGGCACCTTGTTGGATTTCCCGCGCCCCCGCAACGTGCCTCCGGGGGCCCTGACGAACGGGAACCATATTTGCCGGGCGCCGCTGGCCGGTCTAACGACCTGTGGGTCGCGGCGAAATGCCGCCGATTGAACCGACCGGAGGGAACATCATGGAACCAGGCAAACGGCTTCCCGGCAAGATTGCCATCGTCACCGGTGGCGCCTCGGGGATCGGCGCGGAAACCGCGAGGACCTTCGCGCTGCATGGCGCCAGCGTGGTGTTGTGCGACATGCAGGACGACCTCGGCGCCGGCGTGGCACAGGAGATCGTGGACGCCGGCGGCGCCGCGGAATACAGGACTTTGGATGTCACCAAGGAAGATCAATGGATCGCCCTGGTCGCCGATGTCGAGCGCAAATACGGCAAGATCGATATCCTGGGAAACATCGCCGGTATCTCCGGCCGGCCCGCGAACATGACAGTGCAGGCCAGCGGCGTGATGACCGGCACCGGACTGGCCGAGCAAACGCTGGAAAACTGGAACCGCATCATGGAAGTCAATTCCACCGGCGTCTTTCTGGGCACCAAAAGCGTCATCCCGGCAATGCAACGAGCGCGCGGCGGATCGATCATCAACATCTCCTCCATTTGCGGTATCGTTGGATCGTTCGCCAACGCGGCCTATCACGCGTCCAAAGGCGCGGTGCGGATTTTCTCGAAATCGGCGGCGCTGCAATACGCGAAAGACCAAATTCGCGTGAATTCCGTGCATCCGGGTTTCGTCGATACGCCCATGGCGCGGCCGGGCCTGTTGGGCAATGAAAGCGGCAAGGCGCGGATGGACGCGACCCCGCTTGGCCGCTTCGGCAAACCGAGCGACATCGCTCTGGGCTGCCTGTATCTCGCGTCTGATGACGCGGCCTGGGTAACCGGCAGCGAGTTGGTGATCGATGGAGGTATGACCGCGAATTAAGGCGTGGCTCACCAATAAATGAATCGACTCGCATTCCGTCGCACGTCCTCTCTCCTACGTCATTCCCGGGCTCGTCCCGGGGACCGGTCGCGGCACTGTGCCGGCATAGGTCGCCGGAACAAGTCCGGAGATGACGTTGAAGATGGGGATCGGCTTGGCGCGCTTATTGTCAGGCGCGGCCTAAGCCGTGGCCTGTTTCATCCCGCCATGCGCCTCCGCGACAATCTCAAACGATCGCATGCGCTTCGCGTGATCGAACACATTGCCCGTCACGATCAGTTCGTCCGCCCCGGTCCGTTCCGCGAACGCATCCAACCCGCGGCGCACCGTGTCCAGCGATCCGACGACCGCGCACGACAGCGAGTCAGCCAGCATCGCGCGCCCGTAATGATCGATGCGCGACTCCAGGTCCGGGATCGGTGGCGGCAACCGCCCAGGGCGCCCACGCCTGATGTTCAGAAACGATTGCTGCTGGGAGGAGAACAAATACCGAGCCTCCTCATCCGTATCGGCCGCGACGACATTCAAGCCCAGCATGAGGTTGGGTTTCGATAGTTGCGCGGACGGACGGAAGTGCTGGCGATAGATCGCGATCGCATCCATCATCATCGTCGGCGCGAAATGCGAGGCAAACGCATACGGCAGCCCCAGGATAGCGGCGAGCTGCGCGCCATAGGTGCTCGACCCCAGAATCCAGACCGGAACGTTCAACCCCGCGCCCGGCACGGCCTGAACCGCCTGATTGTCCTGCACGGGTTGGAAATACGCCATCAGCTCCACGACATCCTCAGGAAACTCGTCGCCGTCGCTGTGCAGGTTGCGCCGCATCGCCCGCGCCGTGATCTGATCCGACCCGGGCGCGCGGCCCAGGCCGAGTTCAACCCGGCCGGGATGCAGCGCGGCGAGGGTGCCGAATTGTTCCGCGATCAGCAGTGGCGCGTGATTCGGCAGCATGATCCCGCCCGAACCAATGGTGATCGTGCTGGTTCCCGCCGCGATATGCGCCAGCGCCACCGCCGTCGCCGCGCTGGCGATGCCGGGCAGATTGTGATGCTCCGCCATCCAGTAACGGCGAAATCCCAGGGCTTCGACGTGGCGTGCCAGATCGAGCGAATTGCGCAACGCCTGACCAGCGTCGCTGCCCTCGGCGATGGGAGAGAGATCGAGAACGGAAAGAGGTACCATGCGCACAACATGGCACTGCGCGCCCTCCAATTAAACCCGTCACCCCGGATCGGGCCACTTCCCATCCTGGGCCAGGTAATGCGCCGTACGGAACGCCGTCGCCAGCTCCGCGGACCCTGCCATCGGCGGCATCTCGCCGCCCTTGATTCCCACCAGCGCCGCGCGTACCGCATGCACCGTCGCGGCCAGAATGTTCTGCGGATACACCACGAGTTTAATCCCGATCCGCTCCAACTCCGCGTTGCCAGGCATGAAGAATTTCCCGCCGGGCGCATTGACGGCGATGCACGGCTTCCCCTCGCAGGCGTCCACCGAGGCGCGCATTTCAGCCTCCGTCGCGGGCGAATCGAGGAACAAGATATCGGCGCCCAACGCGACGAAGGCCTTGAGCCGGGCGAGCGCCTCGTCGAAACCGCGCGAAGTCCGGGCATCGGTGCGAGCCAGCAACAGAATACCTTCCTCGCGGCAGGCTTCGACGGCGGCGCGGCAGCGCAGGATGGCGGCGTCGCGCTCGATGACCAATTTGGCGCCGTTATGACCCAATGGCCGCGGCCAGATCTTATCCTCGAGCAATACGGCCGCGGCACCGGCGCGAGCATAGGCGCGGATGGTTTTCTTCACCGCCAGAGCGTTGCCATACCCGGTATCGCCATCCGCCAGCCACAGCACTGCCGGCGCGGCGCCGATGATCGTCTCGACCGCGTCCCGCATTTCCGCGAAAGTCAGCACATCCATGTCCGGCATCGCCAGCCGCATCGCGGAGATGCTGGACCCAGAGGCGAACCCGGTGCGGAAACCCGCCTCCGCGATCAGGTGCGCGGCCATGCCGTCGCCACAGCCCGGCATGACCTGAAGCCCGGGTTCGTCGAGCAATGACTTCAAAGCGGCCGCCTGGTTTTGCATGACAGTTCCTTTCCGGTAGCAGGTCAGCAGGGCGATCCCGGCCGGTGGATACGGCGTCAGGTTCAGAACGCAACCGGGACGAAACGCATGCGCATTGGAACGCGCCGGCACCGGAATGGCTGGCACCATGCCGCGCGCCGTGGTCGCTGTCCATGAACCGGGCGTTGCCACGGCAACTCTTATTTTGGCCGCCGGCCTCTCCTCGGTCGTCATCCTCCGGTCGAGCCGGAGGATGACGATGAGGGAGGCGTCCTACCCGCTGTCCATGAACCGGGCGTTGCCACACCGCCCGCTTATCGTTCATCGTCCGCGCCGATCGGGGAGGCAAAGTTTTCGACATGGCATTGTTGTCGGGCCTGAAAGTCGCGCAGCTTGGACCGGGCCTCGCGGTGGCGGTGTGCGGGCGGTTGTTCGCCGACCACGGGGCCTCGGTGGTGTGCGTGGACCCGGACCTGTCCACGCCGTTTGCCGCGCATCTGAACGCGGGCAAAGACATCGGAGGCCCCGATGCGATGGCCGGAGCGGACCTGATCCTCTGTCAGGACTGGCCGGATGCCGCGACGATCCGGACCCATAACCCCGCCGCGCCGCTCGTGACGATCTCCCCGCACGGTCAGACCGGCCCGGACGCCGCCGATCCCGCCACCGATCTGACCCTGCTTTACGCCAGCGGCATCGCGCGTCTGCTGACAGGCCAGGTTGACGACCTCTCGGAGGCACCGATCCGCCCCGTCGGCGAGCAATCCGCCTTCATCGCCGGTCTCGCCGCCGCCTGCGCCGGGATGCACGCGGTGCTGGCGCCCGAGTCCGGCGCCTCGGTCGATGTGTCGATGCAAGAAGCGCTGGCGACCTTGGCCATGACCGAATTGACCCGCGCGGGCCGGACCGGGCGGGAGGCATCGCGAAAACGCCTGACCGATGGCAATGGCGCGACAGTCTGCATCCTGCCCGCGAGCGACGGGTATGTCGCGATCTCCCCCCGCGAGGACAAACAATGGGCCTCCTGGGTGGAGGCAATGGGCTCCCCCTCCTGGTCCGCCGAGGCACGGTTCGCCACCAAAGCGGACCGCGTCGCGAACTGGGACGCGCTGCATGCGCTGATGTCGGAATGGAGCCGCGGCCACGGCAAACAATGGATCGCCGATACAGCCCAGACCGCGCACGTGCCCAGTTTTCCGTTGCGGGAGCTGGTGGAACATTTCGGATCGGAACAACTCCGCCATCGCGGCTTCTGGCGCGACACGGTGTCCAGCGGCCGGACCGTCAGAATGCCAGGCTCGCCGTTGGGCATAACCCTGTCTCCCGGCACCGGCCGGGCCACACCGCGTGACACCGGGAAATTGCCGCTGTCCGGTGTCAGAGTGCTCGACTTCAGTTGGGTAATCGCGGGCCCGACCGCCACCCGGTATCTCGCCGCGATGGGCGCCGAAGTGATCAAGGTTGAGGCACCTGGCCGCGGCGATCCAGGTCGTGCCTCCGAACTGCACACTGCTTTGGGGCAGGCCAAGAAGGCGATCGTTCTCGACCTGAAAAAGCCCGAGGATCGGGAGGCAGCGCGCGCATTGGCGAAGAGGTCCGACGTGCTGGTGGAGAACTTCGCGACCGGCGTCATGGACCGGCTTGGTCTTGGCTCTGAGGCTCTGCGCGCCGTCAACCCCGATCTGATCTATGTCTCGGCGTCGGGCCTTGGCCGCACCGGGCCGGAAGCGCACGCGGTCGCCTACGGCACTTTGCTGCAATGCTATGCCGGTTTTGCCGGCCTCAATCGCCACCCGGACATCGCCCCCCGTGTCGGTTTCGCCTGGCTTGACCCCATGCTGGGCTTGATGCTGGCCTTCGGAACCGCCGCGAGCCTGTGGCGCCGGAGGACGGCCGGAGATGTCGCGCGGGTCGATTGCTCGATGATCGAGGCCCTGTTGTGGACGTTGTCCTCGCCCTTGCTGGCGGCGCAAACAGGGCCGCTGGTCGAGCCGGTTGGCAATCGCTCCGATCGGGATGCGCCGCACGGCGCGTGGCGTTGCGCGGGCGCGGATGAGTGGATCGGCGTCGCGGTGCGGAACGATGAGGACTGGCGCGCGTTGTGCGGCCTCGTCCCCGGGCTGGGGCCGCTGCCGGGCCTCGGGCTCCCGGAACGGATCGCGCGGGAGGCGAAGATCGGCGGTACGTTGGCAGCGTGGTTTCAGGACCAGGATGCGGCGGCGGCGGCGGCGGCGCTGGCCGGAGCGGGGATTCCGGCCGCGAAACTCGCGAGTTCCGCCGATCTGCTGGCCAGCGCGCATCTGCGCGCGCGGGGGTTCTGGGATGCCCATGAACGCGGCGTCATCCCCGGACTTCCCTGGCACGCCAGTTTCGGACGAGCAACCGGCGAGGCGCCGGCTTTGGGCGCGGATACCGAGGCAGTGCTGAAGGAAATCGGCCGCTGACCGGAATGCGACGGACACACAGGAGGGCAAGATGAAGGAAACGTCGAGAGCATTCACCGCCAAAATCGCGGGCCGGGAAACCGTCATGGAGGGCGCCGATATGCGGGCCGTCGTCCTGACCCTCGACGCCGGTCAATGCATTCCCTGGCATTACCATTCCACGATCACCGATGCCTTCGTTTGTCTGACCGGGCCAATGGTTGTGGAAACCCGGGCGCCCAGAAACGCCTACACGCTCAATCCCGGCGAGCGATGCGCAGTGCCGCCAATGACCGCGCATCATGTGCATGGGAGTAACGATGGCCCCTGCTCGTTCCTGATTCTTCAGGGCGCGGGCGAGTACGATAACGTCCTCGTGGGCGGCGATCCGGAGCGCTGAACGATCCGGTCGCGGAATTAAGGCGGCGCCCAAACGTTGCCGCCTCAAGGCGGCCTCCTATGTCCCCGTCATGGGGCAACGAGACCCCCGGGCCATGATCGGAGTCCGGTCCACGGATCCCACCATGGCCAGCGGGCTTGTGCCGCGACAACAGGCCGGACACATGACCGCGAGTGACCTGACAAGACAGAACGCGAAAAAACCCTTGCCAGCCGGGGGCGATCCACACATGACGATCTGGAACAGTGCCGCCCGCATTTTACCCTTAATCAGATGCCCATGCGGTTTGACCGAGCCATGACGTTGAAAGGACGGCGAGGCCCATGAGACTTTTGGCGATGGTCGCGCGGCGTTGCCTGTGGATGCCGCCGACGCTGTTCGGGCTGCTGCTGATCGTGTTCACCGTCTCGCATGTGATCCCGTCCGATCCGGCGCGCGTGATGGCGGGCGAGAACGCCTCCGCCAGTCAGGTCGCGGCGATCAGGCATCAATATGGGCTGGACCTGCCCTTGCCGGTGCAGTTTCTGAGATATGTGAAGGATGTCGCCACCGGCGACATGGGCAAGAGCCTGTTCACCCAGCGGCCGGTCGCCGAGGACCTCCTGGCCCGCCTGCCCGCGACGATGGAGCTGGCTTTGTTCGCCATGTCCCTCGCGATTGCCATCGGCGTGCCTCTGGGCGTCGTGGCGGCGTTGCGGCGCAATTCCTGGCTTGATCATCTGGTTCGCGTCGTCACCGTCGCGGGTCTCGCGATGGCCGCGTTCTGGCTGGCGATATTGTTGCAGTTGCTGTTTTCCATGTGGATGGGGCTCACGCCGGTACGAGGCCGTATCAATGGCTGGGGTCCCGATCCGATCACCGGGTTTTTCACCCTCGACGCAGTCCTGCTTGGCGATTGGGAGACTCTCGGCCAGGCGCTGCGCCATTTGATCCTGCCGACGCTGACGCTGGCTCTTCCGGCGGTCGCGACCATCGTCCGCTTCACGCGGGCGGGCATGATCAACGTCATGTCCAGCAACTTCGTGTTTTATCAGACCGCCATGGGTATCCCGCGGCGCCGCATCGTCTGGAAATATTTATTACGCGCGGCGTTGATCGGGACGCTGACCCAGATCGGCCTGATCTTCGGGAACCTGATCGCTGGCGCGGTGGTGGTGGAAACCGTATTCGACTGGCCTGGCCTCGGGACATTCGCGGTGAACTCCATTCTCCATTCCGACTACAACGCCGTCATGAGTTTCACCGTGTTCACCGGAGTCATTTTCATTCTGACCAATCTGATGGTGGATATCGCGCAGACCATGCTCGACCCGCGCGGCCGATGAACGGTTTTCGCCGTCTTTTGCGCGATCGTTCCGCCCGCCTTGGCCTGATCGTCATCGCGGGTTTGGTGTTCTGCGCGGTTTTCGCCGGAGTGTTGGCGCCGTTTCCCGAGGACGTGAATACCTACCATCTCCCCCGGCGCCTGTTGGGACCTGGAGGGATCAATTTTCTCGGCACCGACCGGATGGGCGCGGATATTTTCAGCCGGCTGCTGTTCGGCGCCCGCCTGACCATCCTGACCGCCGTGGTAGCGACCACGTTCGCCGTGCTGATCGGCGTGCCGATTGGGCTGATCGCCGGCTATTACAACAACCGCCTCAGCGATTTGTTGATGCGGGTGTCGGACGTATTCCTCGCCGTGCCGCAAATCGTCCTCGCCATCGCCATCGCGCAGACCCTGGGTCCCGCGATCCATAACGTCATCCTGGCGCTGTCGATCACCTATTGGCCGTTCTGGGCGCGATTGGTCTACGCGGAAACCCGCAGTGTCCGAAACGAGGTGTTCGTGGAGGCGGCGGTCGCGATCGGTGCTTCACCGTTACGAGTGATGGCGCTGCATATCCTTCCCTCCATCGCCTCCTCCGTCATCGTCCGCACCACGATCGGTCTCGGCGGCACGATCCTGGTGGCGGCGGCACTTGGATTCCTGGGACTCGGCCCACCGCCGCCAACGCCGGAATGGGGTCGCATGATCGCCGAAAGCCGGGAGTTCCTGCCGCAGGCCTGGTGGTACGCCGCCGCGCCCGGCGTCGCGATCCTTTTGGTGGTCATGGGTTTTAATCTGCTTGGCGACGGGCTGCGCGACGCGCTCGATCCCCGGTTGAGCCGAGGGACCGATGATCGCACCGATGGACGCTGATCTGTTATCCATCCGTGACGTGTCGGTCTCGTTCACGACCGAAAGCGGGACGGCGCATGTCCTGGATGAAATCAGTCTGACCCTGCGCCGCGGTGAGATCATGGGCCTGGTCGGCGAGTCTGGCTGCGGCAAAACCACCCTCGCCCGCACCATCCTGGGCGCGCTACCGCCCAACGCCCGCGCGCGTGGGACGGCGATCACGTTCGATGGGCGCGACCTGCTGACGATCGATCCGAGGGAGGCGGCCGACCAGATCCGGGGCCGCGCCATCACGTTCGTACCGCAGGACCCGTTCAGTGCCTTCAATCCGCTGTTCACCATCGGCGATCAGATTTTCGAACTACTTCGCTGGAAATCGCCGGACCGGGAGGCGGGCGAGCGCGGTTACCCAAGGACGCGCCGCCGCGCCGATCATGAACGCGCGCTGGCCTTGCTCCGCCGCGTCCAACTGCCGGACATCGAGCGGCTGTTGCGCAAATACCCGCACGAGGTGTCGGGCGGTCAGCGGCAACGTCTGATGATCGCCATGGCGCTGCTGCCGGAACCGCGTCTGGTGATCGCCGACGAACCGACCACGGCGCTCGACGTGACGATCCAGGCACAAATCTTGCGACTTCTGCGGGAACTCGCGGTCGAGCGCGGTGTGTCGGTGCTGCTGACCACGCACGATCTTGGCGTTGCATGGGAAATCTGCGACCGCGTGACCGTGATGTATGCGGGTCAGGCCTTGGAAACCGCGCCGATCGAGGCGTTCTTCCGGGCACCCGCTTTGCCATATACGCGCCTGCTGCTGGACAGCCTGCCGTCAGGAGAGAATCCGCTGCGGGGCATTGCTGGTGACGTGCCAAATCTCGTGAACCCGCCACCGGGTTGCCGGTTCCATCCGCGCTGCCCCGAGGTTTCAGACGTCTGCCGTGCCAGCCGTCCGCCGACGTCCGAACCCGCGCCGGACCACCTTGTCCGCTGCCACCATCCGCTGGCCGTGCCATGAGCGAAACGCCAGCGATATTGGAGCTACGTGACGTGCAAACGCGGTTTCCGATTCGGAACGCGTGGGGTCGGCGCGTCTCGTGGCTCCGCGCCGTCGATGGCGTCTCGATGGATGTCGCGCGGGGCGAAGTGCTCGGCGTGGTCGGCGAGTCTGGTTGCGGCAAGACCACGCTTGGCAAGACCATCGCGGGTATCCATAAGCCCAGTGGCGGCGCGATCCGGTTTGAGGGGAATGATATCAGCCGTTTGTCGCCGCGCGAGGGCCGCGCATTCCGGCGGGGGCTGCAATATTGCTACCAGGATCCGGGCGCCTCGCTCGACCCGCGCTGGACCATTGGCGGTGCTTTGGCCGAACCGTTGGTGATCCACACTACGCTTTCGAGGGCGGAGCGGGCGGCGCGGGTGCGGGAGGTGCTCGCGGCGGTTGGATTGCCGGAGGGCCATCTCGACCTTTATCCGCATGAGGTCAGTGGCGGGCAGCAGCGGCGCATCGGCCTCGCGCGGATTTTGATGGTGCAGCCCGGTTTGATCGTGCTGGACGAGCCGACGTCCGGCCTGGATGTCTCGGTGCAGGCGATCGTGCTGCGGTTGTTCCTGGATTTACGGGAGCGTTTCGGTCTGACCTATCTGTTCATCAGTCACGACCTGGCGGTGGTGCGGCTGATGTCGCAACGGATCGCGGTGATGTATCTGGGCAAGGTCGTGGAGCTCGGCGCCACCGATCAGGTGTTCACGGCGCCGCGCCATCCCTACACGCAATCTTTGCTGGCGGCCGTGCCGGTCGCGGGCGGACGCCGGGTGAGCGCTGGCGCATTGCTGCAAGGCGAGCCGCCAAGCCCGGAGAATTTGCCGGGCGGTTGCCGGTTTCGCACACGCTGTCCACGCGCTGAGGCGCTTTGCGCGGCCGAGGAACCAGCGTTACGAAGGCTGGCGGGCGGAGGTCAGGCCGCGTGTCATTTCGCGGAATGATCAGGTCATGCTCATCCAGCGAATGTCCTGCGCGTCGCCAATTGGGCAGAAGCGCACGTCACGGACGTTCTTCGTGAAGGGACCGAACCATTTGGTATTGTATATGTAGATCCCGGCGGCGTCGTCCACGAGGATACGGGAGGCTTCCTCATAAAGCGGACGGCGTGCCTCGATGTCGGTGATTTCCAACGCTTTGTCGGTCAGTTCGTCGAAACGCGCGTTCTTGTAGAAACTGCTGTTGCCAGACCCGATGTTGCGGCTGTTGTAGATCAGGCCGGTCCAATTGTGCGGATCGGCGAAATAGGCGCTGCGCCATAGCGGCACCAGATCGTGCGTGCGCTCGGAGTCCGCGAACTTGCCGGAGATCACCGGCCAGGGTTCGGTGTTCAGCTTGATATCGATGCCGATCTTCGCGCAGCCGGCGGCCAGGAGTTGCGCGGCGGCTTCGCTTTGGCTGAAACCCGCGAGCACGCCGATTTCCAGCGGCCGCATCGGCTGTTTCACCATCTCGAGATGTTGTTTCGCCTTGGCGAGGTCGTAGGTGTAGCCCGCGAGCCCCTTTGGCGCGCCCCACAGGTTGCCGGGAATGATCCCGGCGTTACGGGCGACCGAGCCGCTGAGAATGTTATTGATAAAGCCGTCGTAGTCGAACGCATGACACAGGGCCTTGCGTAAATTCACATCGTTCAACGGCGGGCGCTGGTTATGGATGATGAAATACATCGTCCGCAACGATTCCGCCTCCAGAACCTGGACATTGTCGCTCTGGCGCAGATTGATGATCTGATCGGTCGGCAGGTAACCGTCGGTGGTGTTGAACTCGCCTTTGCGCAGGCCAAGTGCCCGGCTGGCGGTTTCCAGTACGACGCGGAATTCCATTGATGAGATGTTCGATTTGCCGAAGCCGAAGAAATGCTCGTCGAAGCGGTCGGCCTGAAAACCGATCGCCGGATCGTAGCGCTTCAATTTGAAGCCGCCCGATCCGGCTTCCTCGCGGGCGAGCCAGCCGGTCGACCAGTCATCCGCCTTTTCATGCTGACGGGCGAGTTTGCTGTTGATGACCCAGAGTTCGGACAGCGTCGAGGTGAAGACCGCGTAGGGTTTGGTCAGCGTGAACCGCACCGTGCGCGCGTCGACCGCTTTCGTCGCGCCGGGAGCGACGATGCCGTTGAACATTGCGTACGCGCCTTTCTTCAGCGCCAGGATGCGTTCCATGGAGTAAACGACATCTTCGGCGGTGACCGGCGCGCCGTCGTGGAATTTCGCGTTCGATCGCAGGGTCACGGTGTAGGTGGCGCGATCGGGCGCGACGTCGATTTTCTCCGCCAGCCAAAGTTCGAGCTTCGGCGGATTGTCGACCCAGCGGACGAGGGCATCGTACATGTTCAATCGCGTCGCGATGCGGCCGATGTCGAA
The DNA here is from genome assembly GCA_009693865.1 of Acetobacteraceae bacterium. Lineage (GTDB taxonomy): Bacteria > Pseudomonadota > Alphaproteobacteria > Acetobacterales > Acetobacteraceae > Rhodopila. The sequence continues at coordinate 46,750 of SHWL01000012.1, forward strand.
CACGACATGCGGATCGAGCGTGTCATACGCGCTGTTATTCGCAGTGATGAAACGTTTTCCCGCCTGCGCGCCGGCGACGTTCGGGAAACCGGAGCCCAGGACGGCGGCGGCCGCGAGGAGAGTACGGCGATCGAGGCCGGAGACGATGGAAGGACGCACGGTCATGGTTTTGGCCTCCGGTGATTTCAACATGTCGTTGCTGGCGCTCGCGCGCCCTGTCAATGGAAACATGGATCAGGCTTCGAGGAATTCGGCAAAATATTCCTCCGGCGGGATGCGCCGCCCGACAATGCCGAGATCATACGCCTGATTGGCGAAAACCTCGATCGCGCGGCGGTTTTTCTCGAAGCCGTACGGGTGAAAGTCAGTGCCCATGACGGCTTCGGTTTGTTCGAGTTCGGCTTCGAGCCAGGGCGAGACATAGGGAAAGCCGCGTTGCGCCGCGTCGAACATGTCGTTGCCGCTGATGAACGCATCGGTCAGCGCATGGGCCATCCATTTGTTCGCCTCCCACACCGGGCGGCGGAGGACGATCAAATGTTGTGGCGGGAACATGCCGGTCTGGCGGAAGTAATCGGTTTCGATCGCTCGGAAATCCGGGAACAACCTGGTGATTGGCCCGTTCACGTGGTGGTATTTTCGCGGACGCGGTGGGCTGAGCAGGGCGTCCAGTTCGCCGGCGATCAACATCTCGGACAGCGCCTTGCCGGGCGGGACGCCATGTACCCCGTTGGGCAAGGTGTAGACGTGGCTGGTGATGCGGGGTTCATCGACCTCGCCGATCCACCATTGAAGGCTGGCGGGATCGACGCCGATGAAATGCAGGAAATGCCGGTACCAGATCGAACCGCTGGCGACCCAGTCGTACATGCCGACCCGTTTGCCGATCAGGTCTTTCGCGGTCCGCACCGGTCCGTCCTTACGGACGTAAAGGTCGCGCGCGGTGAAGTTACGCAGAGGGAAGACGGGGATCGCGACATGGCTTCGATCGCCGGCCTCGACGCGGCGCAGGTGGCCCGCCATCGAGGACTCGCCGCCATGCACGACCGGGTCGGTCAGGGCTCGCCGGAGCATGGCGGCGCGTTCCGGCCAGGAGCCCGAGCGGCCAAGCAGCAAGGTGAGATCGATGCCTGCCGGCTTTACCATCCCGGTCGCGAGCGGCATCAGGCGCGCGTAATCGGCGACTGTCAGGATCAGCGGGAGGTTGGCCATGCGTTCGATCCTTGGCTGAATTCGCGGCATCCTGACCTGGCGTTGGCGGCCCGCCAAGCCAGGGGGGATTTTCGAAATTCGCGATGCGGCGATCTTGGCCAAATTCGCGCGCCGGATCTAATATCGACGGCCCGGATGATCGACGGGTCGCGCCTCCCCCTCAACGTCATCCACGGACTTGTTCCCGGGACCTGTTCCAGCACAGTGCCGCGACCGGTCCACGGGACGGGCCCGTGGATGACGTTGAGGGGGAGGACACGAACCTTAGGGCCGGTGGTTGGAAGGCGCGATTTTTCGTCGCGCGGGAATTCACAGATGGGGACTGGCAGACCTTTGCCAGCGCGATCGAACTTCATTCGGCCCAAAATCCAATCGAAAGTGAGGAATCCACTGACCATGGGCTGAAAGTCACCATCCGTTGCAACCTGCGAACACCGGACGGGAGCAATCCGTGTATCCGGACTGTTTGGATGTTGGAGGAAACCCAGGTCCCTCGCCTTGTCACGGCTTATCCATCGGGTGGTTAATCCGTTACGGGAGGGACGCGTCGCGCGACAATCAATGAAATTGGCGTCCAGTACGAGAGTCGAACTCACGTCACCGCGGCCCAGGCGGTCCGCCTCTGGGCCGCGGTCAGGCGCCCGTTGGAGCGGGCACACCATGGAGGAAATGCTCGAGACCGGCGAGCGAGGCCGGCTCGACCAGGCACGGCGCGTGCGCGACGCCCGGGATCTCCAGCAATTCGCCCTTCGGCAGGGTTTCCACCATGCGCCGTGCTTGCGTCTCCGACAGCACGTCGCTGCCGGTGCCCCACACGACCAGGGTTGGACAGGCCAATCGCGCCAGCGCCGGCCACAGATTGGGGCGGACCGGCGCGCCGCGCTCGACGCGCTGGCTGATATAGGCCGGGTCCATCTTCCAGCCCCATTTGCCGTCTGGTCTCTCACGCAATAAGCCAAGCGCCAGCTCGCGCTGATCGGCGGCGGTACGCCCAGAGACGATCGGTGAGGCGTCGCGGCGCCACACCATCGCGTCATCCAATGTGGCGAACGCGTCAGGCCGGGCGCCGACCATTTGCGTGATGCGCTGGCTGCCTTGTTCGGCATCCGGCCCGATGTCGTTCAGCACCAGAGCGCGCAACCGCTGGCCGTGCTCCATCGCGTAGGTCATCGCGATGACGCCGCCCATCGAGGTGCCGAGCAGAATGAATTGGCCAAGGCCCAGCCGGTCGACGAAGGCCGCCAGGTCGCCGGCCTGGTCGCGATAGGTGTAGGCACCGTCTGGCGACCAGGCGCTCTCACCGTGGCCGCGCACATCCAGCGCGACGATATGGAAGCGGTCACGGAAATGCCGCGCGAAGCCATTGAACGCGTCGGCGCTGCTGGTGTAGCCGTGCACGCAGACGAGCGGCGGCGCCGCCGGATTGCCCCAATCGAGGTAGCGCAGTTCCAGCCCGCCGATCGTGACCCGCTCGCTTGTTGGCCGCGCGAGCGCCGTTGTTGCCGTGTCGCTCATGGGCTTGGCCTTTCATTCATGTTGGCGGTGACGATCGGCGCCTGACGGTGAATATTCGTTGTCAAATCGGCACGATACCGCGGTCAGATGGCGTCCCCCGGGTCCCCCATGGGGACGATGCCGCCATCGTCAGGCCGTCTTGGCTTTGAGCTCGTCGAGTTGCGCCCTCGCGCCGGCGACCATGCACGACAGGTCGGACGTCAGCATCACCATGTCGAAGCCACGCTTCACCGCGCCCGACGCGAACGCCGCGCCGGCACAGTGCATGACGCACTTGATGCCGTGCTTATGCGCTGTCTCCCTGATCTTGTCGCAGGTCGCCATGTGGAGCGGGTCAGGATTGTCGCCGCGCGGGACCAGGCCCAGAGCGAACGACAGGTCGGCTGGCCCGATATAGACGGCGTCGAGGCCGGGCGTCGCGCAGATGGCGTCGAGGTTGGCGATGCCCTCCTTCGTCTCGATCATGGCCATGATGACGATCTCATCGTTGGCGTTGGCCACGTAGTCGGCGCCGCCGTAGTGCACGGCGCGCACGGGTCCATTCGAGCGCATGCCGACAGGCGGATAGCGGCACGCGGCCACCGCCATTGCCGCTTCGGCGGCGTTGTTCACCAGCGGCACGATGATGGCATAGGCGCCAAGGTCCAGGGCCTTCATGATGGCGGCCGGCTCGTTCCACGCGACCCGCACGACCGGAACCGTGTCGGTCTGCGAGATCGCCTGCAGCATGGGCGCGACATCCTTCATTTCAGCGGTGCCGTGCTGCAGGTCGATGCACAGAGCGTCGAAGCCCTGGCGCGCCATGACCTCGGCGGTGATGCCGTGGGACACGGAAAGCCAGCCCAGAGTCACGCATTGACCGCCGCGCCACATTTGTTTGATTTTGTTCGGTCGCATGGTCTCACCTCTGGCGTTGTTCATTGATCCCACGAGGGGATTTCTCTCTATCAAACTCACACGCGCGCCTGAAGCAAGGGCGCGTCAAGGTACTAATATCCCTTCCCGAGGTCGACTTCCTGCAAAAGCCCTTTGCCCGCCTTGAAGCTTCGGATGCTCGCCGCGATCTCAGTCACGAGTTGAGCAACCGTCGGCCGCCGCGCCACGTGTGGCATCACGGTGACTTTTGGGTGGAGCCAAAGCGGGCTTGTTGGCGGCAGGGGCTCAGGCCACAGCGCGTCCAGCGCGGCGTATGACAACTGTCCCGAATCAAGCGCGTCAACCAGATCCTCGGCCACCACATGTTTGCCGCGCCCGATATTCACCAGCATCGACCCGCGTGGCATCATGGCAAAGGTGCGAGCGCAGAATATGCCCTCGGTTTCCCGTGTCAGCGGTAACAGGCAAACGGCGATATCGGTCTGCTGAAGGAATGACTCAAGTTGGCCGGCGCCGTGATAAATCGCGACATCAGCTTCGTCCCGCGGATTTCGAACCCAGGCCGAGACCTTGAAGCCAAGCGACTTCAAAACCAGCGCCGGCGCTTTCGCCATCATGCCGAAGCCGAGGAAGCCGACACGTCTTTGCTCGGGCCGCGGGATGGGCACGCGGCGCCACTCCCGCCTGGCCTGAGCCGCCGCATAACCTGGCATGTCACGATGAAAACGCAGAACATGCATGATGACATATTCCGTCATCATCGGATCGCCGCCCGGTGGCTCGACCTTGCACAGCGGGGCCTTCGGCAGCTTCGGATGCGTCGCAAAAGACTCGACCCCGGCGGAGCGGCTGAACATGGCTTTCAAATTCGGAAAAACCGGAAGCGCATCGAAATCGGGATGCATGAAAGCGAGATATTCGATATCCGCCAGGTTTCCCGCCTCCGGCCAAATGCGGATTTCCAGATCGGGCAACTGTCCCCCGAACGTCTCGCGCCATGCCTGGGCGTTGCCGATATGTTTGTCGAGATCGACGATGAGCAACGCCATGACCGCCTCCTGAACACTTGGATCGTTGTTGTAGCCGCGATCGGTCCATGTTCCTACGTCCCCGGCCAGGCCGGCAGGTCCGGAACGCCGGACATTCCGTTCAGCCTGCTCGATCCGATCCGCTGAGCCGCGGGACAGGCCTGTCAGAGCGGTATGTTGTGCGGCGGCACCGGTGAAACTACAACATCGATCGCGAACTGACGCGAGACGGGGAACGGCACATGGCGGCGAATTACAGTATCTGTCTTGGCTCGGCCGGCTGGGGCGTATGGCACAGCCCGGATGGCGGAGAAGCGTGGACCCGGCACAGCGCCCCGTTTCCCCTCAACAGCCGCATACAGGCGTTGGCCGCCCACCCTGTCCAGGCCCGGACCATTGTCGCGGGTGGCGATACCGGCCTGTTCATCAGCCACGATGGCGGCGCCCGGTGGGAGCGTATCGGCGCCCAGGGGGATTTGCCAACGATCTGGTCGCTGGCCATCGATCCGGTCGATCCCAACATTCTCTTCGCCGGCACCCGTCCGGCCGGGGTCTGGCGCTCAATGGATGGAGGGCGGCACTGGGAGAAACTGGCCGTCGACATCGCCCAGGAATGCTCGATCGGGACGCCGTTCGTGACCGCCCTGGCCGTCGACCCGGACGATCATCGTATCGTCTGGGCCGGCGTGGAGATCGACGGCGTCTACCGCAGCATGGATGGCGGCGACACCTGGACCCATCTCACGAAGGGCATGTACGACCCGGACGTCCACGCCATGGCGATCGCGGCGACGCGGCCGAAGCGCCTGTACGTCAGTACCGCGCGCGACATTTTCATGAGTGACGATCTCGGCGACAATTGGCAGGTCCTGGGTATCAAGGAAAAATGGCCGCTGCCCTATGCGCGCGGCATGGCGGTCAAGTCCGACGATCCGCGCGTGTTGTTCGCCGGGTGTGGGCAGACCACGACGGGTGAACAGGGACACGTGCTCCGCACCACCGATTATGGACAACGCTGGGAGGTCCTGCCTCTGCCCTCTCCGGCGAACGCGACCCTGTGGGGCCTTGCCACGCATCCCGCCGATCCCAACCGCATTGTGGCGTTCACTCTGTTCGGCGAGGTTTATGTCAGCGAGGACGCCGGCGAGTCATGGCGCAAGATCGCGCGTGACTTCGGCGAGGTCCGGACGGCGGTCTGGGTGCCGAACTGACCCGCATCCACCGGCGGCCGATGGAGCGGGTGGACATTGGCGAGGACGGTGCCAAGCCGACCCGTGACCCATTGATTTGATTGGCGTCCCGTACGAGATTCGAACTCGTGTTACCGCCGTGAAAGGGAAATAACTCGGATCGCTGGCGGACAATGGCGGACGGGGAAATACCATATAACATAAGGTTTCACCGATTTACGAACAACCTTGAACAGCGGCGGACGGGTGCGTATTCTTGGTAAGGTTCTTGGTAAATTGAAAGCCCGCCCATGCCCCGCACTGTCGCCGATACCCCTCTCACCACCCGCGCCGCCCGGGAACGGCTGGCCGCGCGTCATCAACCCTATTGGCGCGGGATCGAGGCGGGCGCCGCCCTGGGATACCGGAAAGGCCGCACAGGCGGCGTCTGGCTGGTTCGGATCGCCGATCCCACGGCGGGCGGAGGATATCGACAGCACGTGCTTGGCAGGGCCGACGATGTCCTCACGGCGGCCGGGGAGGCCGTGCTGGATTTCCGGCAGGCGGAGAAGGCGGCCCGGGACGAAATCGCCCGCCGCCATCGCGTCGCGGCCGGTCAGGAACCCGAGCCGGAAACGAAACCCGCCGCTCCGTTCACCGTCTCGGACGCCATCGCCACCTATCTCGCCGACTATGTGGCGCGAGGCGGTAAGGCCCTTTCCACGACGAAGCACGTCGCCGATGCTCACATTCTTCCGCCCCTCGGCGCGATCCCGGTGGGACGCCTTACCCGCGATAAGCTGAAAGGGTGGCACCGTTCGCTCGCCGCCACGCCTGCGCGCGTCCGGTCCCGGACCGGAGAGACGCGGCACCGCGTGACCGGAGACGACCCGGACGCGGCCCGGCGGCGCGCCTCCTCCGCAAACCGTGTCTTGACCGTCCTCAAAGCCGCGCTGAACCACGCACATACTGAGGGCAAGGTGTCTTGCCATACCGACGCCTGGGCGGCCGTGAAGCCCTTTCGGGAGGCCGACAAGGCGAAGGTCCGCTACCTTCACGACGATGAAATCACCCGGCTGGTAAATGTCTGTGCGCCCGACTTCCGCGCTCTGGTGACGGGCGCACTCATGACCGGCGCGCGATATGGGGAACTGGCGGCGATGCGCGCGAGTGATTTCGACGTCAAAGCCGCAACCGTCACGATCCCGCTGAGCAAGAGCGGAAAGCCGCGGCATATCGCGCTGACCGATGAAGGCCGGACTTTCTTCCGTGGTATCGCGGCGGGCACAGCTGGCGGGGCGAGGCTCTTCGAGCGGGATCGGGTGGAAGCACAAGCGACGCGAGATACCGCCGCCAAGGTGGAGCGTGCGCCATGGGGCGATTCGGATCAGTTCAGGCCGATCCGTGCCGCATGCGACGCCGCCAATATCTCCCCGCCGATTTCGTTTCACGAATTGCGGCACACCTATGCATCTCGGCTCGCACAACGCGGCGTACCAATGGGAGTCATTGCTGCGCAACTGGGCCACGCGGACACGCGGATGACAGAGAAGCACTACGCCCATCTGTCGCCGAACTACATCGCGGAGACGGTGCGTCAGGCGTTCGGCCATCTCGGCATCGTGCCGGAATCGAACGTTACGCCGATCCGCGCCTGAGACCGCGCCTGGCCCTAACCCACGCTCTCCCCAGGGGATGTTCCCGGGCGTCTGGCTCGTGAAGCGGCGCGGCATGTCCGCGCCGTTTCCCTTGGCGCGCGGCGAGTCAGATGCGCTATGATTCAATTCGCGGGGCTAGGTTTGGCCGCCGAACGCCCGGACTCCGACCGGGCCGCCCCGCCGCTTCACCATCGGAATGCGCTTCGGAGGCGCCTATGAGTGATTACGAATCTCTGACTGCGGCGCTTGGGCCCTGGTTCGACAAGCCGTTGTCGAAATTGCCTGCCAAGTTGCGGCGAAGGGTCGAGAAGGACTTCCTTATCCCCTGGAGGGTTCTGTCGCCGCGCCGTCGCCGAATGGTGGCTGTACAGGTGGATTGGCAACATCATCCGGACCTTCAGCAAGGTCACCAGGCATGGTGGGATAAGCATTGCGAAATCGACAAATGCGAACGCACCGCATCTGGTGTGCCAATCGAAAGACGTACTGCGGCAGATGTCGATTTGCAGGAACGGAAATTGTCCGAGTTACGCAAGGAATTAGCCGCCATCGAGGCGATTTTGCACCGAACAGCGGAGAGCCTCGGGCTGGTTTTGCCTGGTGACCGCGATGCCGTCCGGAAGAATCCAGAGGGAGCGCCCGAGGCGCCGGGCAAGGTGACGGACCAGGACCACGGTCCGCAAGATCGGCCGACTCTTCCCGTTCCGACCGTCACCCGCCAAGAGTGGTTCGACGCGACTGTCGGCGATGAGGGCGATCCAGGCTCCGCATCGTCCAGGATAGCAGCGCGACGTGACCGGGCTGCCAGGAAGGCGGATGCGCCGATCTCCCTGAATGATCTTCCTGCATACTGGACCCTATATCAGTCGATCGCCTGGATCATGTTCCGCGACGCCGCAATTGTCGATCAAGTTACGGGAACGACCGCGTCACGATTTGCAATTTTGCTCGCCTGTGCCGTACATGACAAAAAAACGCTTCTTGGAACAGCATATTCCGGCGATGCTCGGGAGGAATTGCTCGTCCGGTTGCGCGCCGGGGATATTCAAACGCGGGGCAAGATCGCCGGACGCGAAGGTTTCCAAACCATGGAGGCGCTTGATTGGATTGACGCGAAATTGGGTGAAGAACGCGGCCACACCGTTCTCATTCCGGCCCGCGCTAATGGCAAATTCTGGTTTGACGTGGTCTTGCCCAAGGACGCGATCATTTTTGTTTGGCCCCCTTTGAGTATCCAGGTTTCCTCCGTCGCGGAACACATTTCCGTGCCGCCGGTCAACGCTGGTCACGGCATTACTGTTCCACTACCCACACAAGCAGACGCTGGCACGGCATCGACGTCGGAGATACTTATCGCAAATCCGGCCATTTCAAAGCAACCGCCTAAGCGCAATGCTGGACGTCCGAACGCAAGTAACACCTCGGTATCTCTGTATGAGCGGCGCCAGGTGGAAGGTTGCCCGCCCGGCGCCAGCCAATTGGCGGAGGCCGAGAAAATCATTGCCATGTGGCCGACGGACGGACCACCTAAGCCGAAGGCGAAAACCGTCTCAGGACACATATCAGCGCTTTGGTCCGCGAGCGATAAACTGCGCGATAAACTATAAATTCACATCGAATTATCGCCCTATTAAACGCTCAGACAAACTCGCAATCCTCACGCGTTCACCAACGCACGTGAGGTTCCGCCAATGACCGCCAACCTTGAAACTGCAACACTTAAGCAAGATCGCCGCCGGAATCGACCCGATCCCAACCCCAATGCTTTTTGTTTCACGGTCGCGGAGGTGCGGCAGCTTGGGGGGCCGGGCCGGACAAAAACCTATGAACTTATAAAGGCGGGCCGTCTGAAAATGATCGACGTCGCCGGATGCAAGCGGGTCACCGGTGACAGCTTTCGTGCATTGCTGGGAGTTGCCGCCTAACGAAACCGCCGGTCCGACTGGCGGAACCGGCGGCGCTGAGTTCGTCAGATAGGGGTATCGATGACGTAGCACGGCATCGCGAAGTTTTCCAGCCAGTCGGCGCCTTAAAGGAGCCGAACCCATGAATCAAATTGATTGCCTCCCTATCGAACGGGGGCGCTTACCGTGGCGGCGGGAGGGGTGAATTGAGCGCTCTCCCGAAAATGATCGAGATCACCCGCCTGGCGAAGGAGGGTGGTCCACTAACCAAGCGGATCACGCTCAGACCGGATGGATCACTTTGCAGCGACGGGTCCGCATGTGTGATGTCAGAGGGGCAGGCTCGCCGCGCGACGTTCGATAG
>SHWL01000119.1 GCA_009693865.1 Acetobacteraceae bacterium
CAGTGGCCGCATGAATTCTGGGGCCGCGTCAGCGACCCCACCCAGCCGCCTTCTGGCGGCTCACGCCTTGCAGGTCGCGTCAGCGACCTGACCGGCCGCTTTGAGCGGCCAACAATCTAAAGCCCCCGGCTCTGCCGGGGGATATTTACCCTCGCGGCGCAGCGGGCGAGCTACCTCGAAGCGCAACTGAAGCTGTACAAGGACGGCACGCGCAAGGGACCGGGCGCGACGAGCCCGACATTGACCATGCAGGCCATCGCCGCCCAACTCAGCGCCGAGCAAATCGCCGACACCGCGGCTTACTACGCCTCGCTGCCCGGTGCCGCGGCGGGCGTCAAATCCGCGCAACTGCCGAATGTCGCGAAGACCGGCGTGACGTTCCCCGAGGGCTACAAGGACTCGTTCACGAAGTACCACACGATCAACTTCCCCGCGACCAAACAGGTGCGTTACTATTATGCCAACAAGGCCGCGGTCGCGGCGGCAAAAGCGGGTACGCCGCTGCCTGACGGCGCCGCCCTGTTCGTCGAGGTCCACTCGGCCAAACTCGACGACGGCAAGCCGGTCACCGGCGCCGATGGCTTCTTCGTGGCGGATAAACTGTTGCTTTACACCGCGATGGCGCGCGACGCGGGCTGGGGCAAGGACATCCCCGAGATGCTGCGCAACGAAAACTGGAACTACGCGGTTTTCGCGACCGACAAGACGCAGCGGCCCGGCGTGAACCAGGCCGAATGCCTCGCCTGTCACAAACCTCTCAATAACGTCAGCTACACCTTCACCCTGAAGCAGCTCGCGGAAGCGAAGTAGACCGCGCGCTCATGATCGTTGCCCGGCGCTCGGAGGCCGCTCGCCGGGCACTGACAGACAGGTTCTGACAGACAGGTTCTGGTTGGGCGGTCACGCCCGATGACGCCGCCGATGTCGATGCGGACATTTCCGGTGGAGTGGGAGGAGCAACGGCCGCGCGGATGACCGCCGGTCCGCCGAAATCCCGGGTGAAGCCGGGCGGTTGCAACGCGTGAAAATCCTGGTAGCCATATTGCCAGAGCGACGATGGTCAGCTCCTGTTACCGGGGCGCGCCACGCATAACCTCGGGGAACAGATACCATGAACCGCCGCGCATTTGTGCAGACTGCCGCCGCGACCACATTGTCAGCGTCATTTACCCCCACCTCGTTCGCGATCGCGCAGCCCGCGAAAAGCAGCACCCTGGTCTTCGTGCCACAGGCCAACCTGACGCTCCTCGACCCCATTTTCACCACGGCCCAGCCGACCGTGAACCATGGTTGGGCGATTTACGATCTGCTGTTCGGGGTCACCGCCGGAATGGAGCCCAGGCCGCAGATGGCCGAGGGTTATACGATGTCCGATGACGGCCGGACCTATCTGATCAAGCTGCGCGACGGCCTGAAATTCCACAATGGCGAACCAGTGCGCGCGCAGGATTGCGCGCCCAGCCTGCGCCGTTGGGCGGCGCGCGAGACCATCGGGCAGACTATTTGGCAATATGTCGACAGCTGCGAGGCACAGGATGACCGCACCCTCAAAATCACGCTGAAGCGGCCGATTTCGATCTTCATCGAGGCGATCGCCCGGGGCGGTGCCTCTGTCGCGTTCATAATGCCGGAGCATGTGGCGAAAACCGATCCGTTCAAGCAGATCTCCGAGCATATCGGCTCCGGGCCATACAAGTTCCTGTCCGGCGAATTCGTCCCCGGCGCTCATGCCGGGTATGCGCGCAACACCGCCTATGTGCCGCGCCAGGAGCCGGCGGAATGGATGGTGGGCGGCAAAGTCGCGCATTTCGATCGGATCGAATGGCGGATCATTCCGGACTCCGCGACCGCCGCGGCGGCGCTGCAGTCGGGTGAGGTGGATTGGTACGAACAGGTGCAACCCGACCTCGTGGCCCTGCTACGGCGCCATTCGGGCATTCAGATGGGGCTGCACAATCCCACCGGGTATAATGCCCTGTTGCGCTTCAACCACCTGCATCCGCCATTCAACAACGTTGCCGTCCGGCGCGCGGTGATGATGGCGGTGAACCAGGCCGATTACATGGCCGCCGTCACCGCCAACGATGCCAGTGCCTTTCGGATGTGCAAGGCGGTATTTCCCTGCGGCAGCCGCTACGGACAGGAAGTCGGGGCGGAGGCGATGCAGGGCGACTTGACCAAGGCGCGGGCGATGCTGGCGGCGTCGGGTTACAGCGGGGAGAAGGTGGTTCTGCTCAATCCGACCGACCTGACCACCGTGGGGCCGCTTGGCGACGTAACCCATGATATTTTACGCAAGATCGGCATGAATGTGGAGATGGTGGCAAGCGACTGGGGAACCGTGGTGCAGCGCCGCGCCTCACGCGAGCCGGTGGAAAAGGGCGGCTGGTCCATCATTCACACCTGGGCGCCATCGACCATTCGCTATACCCCCGTCGAGCACAGCCAGATCCGGGGCCTTGGCGCCACCGCATGGTTCGGATGGTACAAGGACGATACGATGGAAACGCTGACCCGCGGCTTCGTGGAAGCCGCGACCGCCACCGAGCGAGACGCGATCGTGCTGGAAATCCATAAGCGCGCGTTCGAGATGGTGCCCTATGTTCCCCTTGGCACATTCCAGATCCGGTCCGCCTATCGACGCAGCCTGACCGGGATGATCGAGGGTACCGCGCCCTACTTCTGGAACCTCCGGCGCGTCTGAAAATCGGTGAAGCGGAGGCATCCCCGCGCGGATGGCTGAGCGTTTGTGCTGACTTTCGATGGCAGCGCCGCGGATCGTCATATTCATTTTCAACCCGGGGTCCGATCGCAATCGGCCGGGGACGTAAGAAGCATGGATCGAAAGGGGATTCGCCAGGTCAGGATTCCAGTCCGGGCGAAAATGCTCTAAGCCCGCACATCAGCGCCGCCCCCGGGCAGCGCGCGCGATAGCGGAGAGCCAACGCATGACAGCCAACGGAGCAACCGACTTCGACATCGCCACGCTGCGGGCGCGCCGCACCAACAAGTGGCACAAGTTTCCGGCCGACGTGCTGCCGGCGTGGGTCGCCGACATGGATTTTGGCGTGGCGCCAGCGATCACCGCCGCGCTGACGCGCCTGACGCGAGACCAGGAATATGGCTATGCCGCGCGCGACGGTGCGCTGGCCGGCGCCTTCGTCCGCCGCATGGAGCGGCGCTTCGGCTGGCACACCGATCCCGCCGACACGGTCGCGATCGGCGATCTGGTGCAGGCCAGCTTCTCCTCGGTCATGGCGTTCAGCGAGCCGGGCGACGCGGTTCTGTTGCAGCTTCCATCCTATCCGCCCTTCATGCGCGCCATCGAGGACACTGGCCGCCGCCTGATCGCCAACCCGATGCGCGACGATGGAACACGGTGGGCGCTCGACCTCGCCGCGTACGAGGCGGCCCCCGATCCGCGCCTGCGCATGCTGATCTTCTGCCACCCGCAGAACCCCACCGGCCGAGCCTTCAGCCGGGCGGAACTGGAGGCGGTGGCGGAGTTCGCGATCCGTCATGATCTGATCGTGGTGTCCGACGAGATTCACGCTGATATCGTCTATCCCGGCAACACGCATATTCCGCTGGCGTCGCTGCATCCGGAGATCGCCGCGCGCACGATCACCATCACCTCGGCGACCAAAAGTTTCAACATTCCGGCACTGCGCTGCGCGGTCATGCATTTTGGCGCTCCCGCGCTGAAGGAGCGGTTTTTCAGCCGTATTTCTCCGCGATTGCTCGGTTCGCCCGGAGTGACGGGTGTCGATGCGACCGTCGCGGCCTGGGACGACGGGCAGCCCTGGCTGGAGGAGATTCTCGCCCATTTGCGAGCGAACCGCGATTGGCTGACGCAGACCCTTGGGGCGGAACTTCCGGGCGTGACGTTGCGGGTGCCTGAGGCGACGTATCTGGCCTGGCTCGATTGCCGGGCCCTGGAATTGCCATGCTCCGCTGGGCAGTTTTTTCTGGACCATGCCAAGGTCGGGCTGAATTTCGGCGAGACGTTCGGTGCGCAATACGCCGGTTTCGCGCGTTTGAATTTCGCGACACCCGCGCCGGTTCTGCGGGAGATCGTTGCCCGGATGGCGGACGCGGTGCGGAGGCTGTAGGGCGGAGTTAGGCGGCGCCCAAATATTACCGAATCGACGGGCGTGCGCCTCTCTCCCGTCATGGTCCGGACGAGCCGGGCCATGAAGCGGTAATATTTGGGCGTTGCCTTGGTTGGGCGTCGCTCCCGCCAGCCGCTCTGGGCAATCCGGCCGGGATATCGGACAATGGGACGAACAAACAGGAGGACGGCCATGCCAATCATCGACGTTCAGGTCCATCCCTTCGACCGCAATCATCCCGGCCGGCCCTGGGCCAGTCCCTCACATGGGCTCGAGTCCGCCAGCGGGGACGAGATGGTCGCGGCGATGACCAATGTCGGCGTCGACGGCGCGATCATGGTGTCGTCGTTCAGCGCTTATGAGTACGATCCGAGTTACGCGCTCGAGGTTTACAACAAATATCCGGATAAATTCCGGGTGGTGACGCCGGTCGACGCGACCGACCCGGCGATCGACAATATCGTGGCGAAATGGGCGGCGACGGAAGGCGCTCGAGGCATTCGCATCCGCATGCGCGAGGGCCTGCCGATGGACGCCGATCATCCTGGGCTGCACCGCGCTTTCGCGGCCGCGGGCAAACATGGTTTGCCGGTCAATTTGCTTTGCTGGGGCATTTTGGACAAAGGTCTGCCGCATATTCAGCGGCATCCGGACACGGTCATCGTGATCGACCATCTCGGTCTGTTGCAGCCCGCCCGGCCGCCGGTTCCGGCTGACGTTTGGGCCGATCTGCCGAAGCTGCTCGCGCTGGCTCAATACAAGAACGTAAGGGTGAAGGTGAGCGGCGCCTGCACGATGTCGCACCTTCCGTTCCCATATGACGACATCTGGGAGCCGGTGCTGCGGATCATCGATGCGTTCGGGCTGGATCGTTGCATGTGGGGTACCGACTGGACGCGGGCGATCGGCATGCTGACCTATGAGCAGGGCGTCGCGCCGTTCCGTGATACGAAGCGATTGTCGGAGGGTGACAAGGCGGCGCTTATGGGAGGAACGGTGAAGAAAGTTTACAAATGGTGATGGGAGTGCGGCAATCCGACGACGTCATACCACCAACTGTCAGCATGGCAACGAAGTCCATTATCGATCAATTCGTGCTAAAAGCGCACTCTACGGTGAAGCATCATGGAGTGCCGCGGCTGAGCGATTTGGCAAACTGGTTCGGAGGTAAGGCCAAAAAGGAGCGCTATATCGAACCAATACCATGGGAGTTCCCCCGGCTCTGCCGGGGGAACTCCCATGGTATTGGAGTGCTATCGTGAGTCGAAACAAAATCGTTAAGCCAACTCATTGATGCAGTTCCTTGCTTTCCAGCAAAACATGACAGTTTCTCGGTCGAAGATGCCCCCCGTTTCCGAGGTGGGCCCGTTTTCGAAGTCGGTCATCGCCGTCTCCGGCTCTACCGTGGCACCAGCTTATACCAGCGCGCTTAAAGATTGACGTACCGTCCTCTCTCCCGTCATGGCCCGGCCCCCGCCTTCGCAGGGGCAGGCTTTGTCCGGGCCACCCGTTCGAGCACAGTGCCGCGACCGGTGGCCCGGACGAGCCGGGCCATGACGACGGGGGGGCGAGAGTCAAAGTTTAAGCGCGCTGGTATTACACCTCAAGATTTTCTTGTTCAAATTGGCGTCGCCACACGATTCGTTCAAAATCGTACCTCCAATGGCTGATCAACGCTTGACCGCGGTCGCCGTAGCTGTCCCAAACCCTGTTCCACCCAAGGAGTTGCCACTCCGATGCACCGAGCCGCCAGATCAGCGCCCGCCGCCGCGCGCAATCGCGAGCCGATCCTGCTCGTGCTGCGCGATCACCTCCCGCAACGGGCGCTCGTGTTGGAAATTGCCAGTGGCACAGGCGAGCATGCCGTGTGGTTCAGCCGCGCGTTACCCGAGTTGACATGGCAGCCGACCGATCTCGACCCGGAGGCTTTGAGCAGCATCGCGGCCTGGCGCGACACGTCGGGCCCACCAAATTTATTGCCGCCGCTGTGGCTCGACGCCTCCGCGGACACTTGGCCGGTCGCCCAGGCGGACGCTGTTGTCGCGATCAATATGGCGCATATCGCGCCTTGGACCGCCACCCAGGGACTGATCGCGGGTGCCGCGCGCGTCCTGACGCAAGGTGGGTTGCTCTTCCTCTATGGCCCGTTCCGCGAAGCGGGCGAGCATACCTCCGCCGGCAATGCGAGGTTCGATGCCGATCTGCGGGCGAGCAACCCGTCCTGGGGCATACGCGACCTCAACGAGATCACGGCGCTTGCCAATCAGCATGGGCTCACGGGGCCGGAACGAATTGCGATGCCTGCGAACAACCTGAGTGTGGTGTTCCGCCGGCGCTGAATATTTGGGGACCTGTTACCCGCCGCCGGAATTTCTGACCCATCGCGCAATCGCTTCACATCATCCTCGGGCTTGTCCTGAAGACCAATAATGGCACGGTGCCGCTACCGGTCCCCGGGACGAGCCCGGGGATGACGCGGGGAGTAGGCTGGTGATGACGCGAGGAGTAAGCCGGTGATGACGCGAGGAGTAAGCCGGTGATGACGCGGGGAGTAGGCCGGTGATGACGCGAGGAGTAAGCCGGTGATGACGCGAGGAGTAAGCCGGTGATGACGCGAGGAGTAAGCCGGTGATGACGCGAGGAGTAAGCCGGTGATGACGTGAGGAGTAAGCCGGGGATGACGCGGGGAGTAAGCCGGGGATGACGCGGGGAGTAAGCCGGTGATGACGCGAGGAGTATGAGTGAGTCGTTGCGACGGTTCCTGTTACCCGGCCGGAAAAAACTGGTTCCCAGGCCGCGGCAATCCGAGATGTTCGCGCAAGGTCGTCCCCTCATATTCCTCGCGAAATATGCCTCGGCGTCGCAACTCGGGAATGACCAGCTCCACGAAATCATCGAGGCCGGCGGGCACGGTTGGGAACATGATATTGAACCCGTCGGCGGCGCCGGTTTCCAGCCACGATTGCATCGTGTCACCAATCTCGCCGGCCGTCCCGACGATCTCCAGGCCGCCGAAACCACCCATCAACCGGGCCAACTGCCGGACGGTCAGTTTCTCGCGGCGGGCCAGAGCCACCAGCGTATCGCGCTGGCTTTGACTCTGATTGGACGGCGGTATTTCTGGCAACGGCGCGTCGAGATCGAACTCCGAAGCATCGATGCCAAGCCGGATCGACAGATTCGGCATCCCGCTCTCGGCATGCACGAGGCTGTCGAGCAACGCTTTCTTTTCTCGCGCCTCCTCGCGCGTACGTCCCACGGTCACGAGAGCACCGGGCAAAATCCGAAAGTGATCGGCCGAACGTCCTGCCGCGGTCACCCGAGCCTTCACATCCGCGTAAAACTCCCGGGCTTCCTCGATTGTGCGGCTGCTCCCGAACACGACCTCAGCGGTTTCGGCGGCGAATTGCCTTCCCACATCGGACGCCCCGGCCTGAACAATGACCGGCCAGCCCTGAATTGGCCGCGCGATGTTCAGCGGACCACGCACCGACAAATGTTCCCCCTTATGATCGAGGACGTGCATTTTGTCCGGATCGAAGAAGATGCCGCTCGCCTGGTCGTGCCGCCACGCATCGTCCGCCCAACTGTCCCAAAGACCCGTGACGACAGCGTGGAACTCCCGAGCCCGCCGGTAGCGCTCGTCGTGCTCGACATGATCGGTCAACCCGAAATTCAAAGCCGCGTCGGGGTTGGCGGTCGTGACGACATTCCATCCCGCCCGGCCATTGCTGATGTGGTCGAGCGACGCGAACCGGCGGGCGACATGATAAGGTTCGTCGAACGTCGTCGATCCCGTCGCGACCAACCCAATCCGCTCCGTCACCATCGCGAGCGCCGAAAGCAGCGTCATAGGCTCGAAGGAGGTCACGGTCGCGCTGCGCCGTAACGCCTGGATCGGCATATTCAGCACGGCCAAATGGTCCGCCATGAAGAAAGCATCGAACCGCGCCTGTTCAAGAGTCTGGATGAAACGCACAAGGTGCTTCAGATTGAAGTTGGCGTCGGGGTACGCTCCCGGATAGCGCCACCACGCCGTATGGATGGCAACCGGACGCATGATGGCGCCAAGATGAAGCTGCTTCGTCATGTTGAACGCTCGCTTTACAACATCCACCACATCACCCGATATCCCGGCGTGGCGCCAGATCGCTTCGGAAACATCGCGGTCCCGACGATGACGGCCTGACCGGCAAGTCGTGACACTCGGCCCACGGAACGCCCAGGGCTCTTGTCTTACCGCCATGCGGTGCGCAATGCTGCCGGGATGCCAGAGCGACCCTTTCCCGCTGTCGAAGCACTCATCCGCCGGGTTCAGCGCGTTGCCGCGAGCCGGCCCGATCCTATGCATATCCTGGCCCAGACGATCGGGATGACCGGGGCGATCGGTGCCGATCCCTACGCGGTACTGGGCGTGTTGGTGGAAGGGGCGGTTGAAACCATTGTCCAGCAAATTCCGGCGGAGCATCGGGCGGAAGCGGCGGCGACGCTCGTCCGGTTGCTGAAGGAACGGCTGAATGCGCGCGGGGTCGCCAGCGGCGACGGCCAGTGATGGCCCGGAGGACGCGGGGAGCCCCCTGAAATCCGCCAGCGGCAGCCGGCACCTTCCATCCCACCGTCCCGCGTCCGGCAGCCCTTGCGCCAGGCTCCCCCAGATAGAACAATGAAGCGCGGTCATGCCGCCAAAGGGAGAGAACACCATGGACCTCGGATTGCAAGGCAAGCATGCGATCGTGACCGGCGGCAGCCGGGGCATCGGCAAAGCCATCGCGCGCGAACTGGCCCGCGAAGGCGTCGACGTGGCGATCGTGGCGCGCAACAAGGAGACTCTCGAGGCGACAGCGCGGGAGCTGGCCGCCGAGACGAACCGCCGCATCCTTCCCCTCGTAGCCGATGTCACCAGCAAGGAGCAGGTCGATCGCATGGTCGCCGAGGCAGCCCAGACACTGGGAGGCCTGCACATCCTGGTGAACAGCGGGTCCTCGCCAGGCGGGTCGGCCACCGCGACCGGCCCGATCGACACGGTCGTCGACGAAGATCTGATCATGGATTTCAACGTGAAATATGTCGGCGCGCTGCGCTGTTCCCGCGCCGTCATTCCCTTCATGAAAACCGCCGGCTGGGGCCGCATCATCAACATCAGCGGCGCCAACGCCCGCAACGCCGGCAATCTCAGCGGCGGTGTGCGCAATGCAGGCCTCGTGCACATGACCAAGACGCTGGCGGTCCAACTGGGCCGTCACGGGATCACGGTCAATTGCATCCATCCCGGCACGACCCGCACCGAGCGCACACCGAGCCTCCTCGCCGCCCGTGCGGCCCAGTTGGGCGTATCCCCGGAAGAAGCCGAAAAGCAGGACTTCGCGCCCGACTCTCCGCGCGGCAATTCCATCTGCCGCATGGTGGACGCCTCCGAGCTCGCCTACGTCACCGTGTTCCTCGCCTCAGACAAGGCCTGGGCGGTCTCCGGCGAGCTGGTCGCGGCAACCGGAGGAGCTGGGCGGACGGTCCATTACTGAACCGCCCCACCGCCGCTCGCTCGTCAGGCGGCCCGGACGAGGCTGAGCACGGTGCCCTTGCCCCGCACCTCCGCCTCCTCAAAATCCGCCGCCGCGATCGCCCGGTCGAGAGCCGCGCGCAGCTCCTTGGCCGTTTCCAACGTCAACTCGATCCCCGCCCGCGCGCCCGCGTCGAGGCCCGTGTTGTAAAAATCGAGCGTTATGACGTCGCCCAATGGCGCATGGCGGGCGTGGTCATAGGCGACCACCGAGTGCGATAGCGGGAACCATTGGTCCCCGCGTTTCGCCATGCCCTCCGCCGGAACGATCTCGATGATCGACGTGCACATGTCAGGACCTCCTACTTCGCCAGATATTTGCCGAAGAAGGCCCAGATCTTGTTCCAGCCGTCCATCGCCTGCTCGGGACGGTACAGCGGCCGGTGCCAATAGAAGAAGCCGTGCCCGGCACCGTCGTAGCGGTGGAACTCATAATTCTTGCCGAGTTTCTTGAGTTCGGCCTCGTGCTGGTTCACCTGCTCGGGGCTTGGCGCGCGGTCGTCGTTGCCGAACAGGCCAAGCAGCGGGCAGCTCAGGTCCTTCGTCATGTCGATCGGCGCCACAGGCTTTTTCTCGTTGAGCTCCCCGGCGGCCATCACCACGCCGCCGCCCCACTGCTCGACGACCGCATCGATGTCTTTCTTCTGGCAGGCATAAATGAACGCGTGCCGCCCGCCCGAGCAGGAGCCGATAAGGCCAACCTTGCCGTTGTGACCGGACTGCGCGCGCATCCACTTCACGGCGGTTTCGGTATCGCCGGCCATCTGGGCGTCGGAAATGCCGCCCTCGGCGCGCACTTTCGCGGCCACGTCGTCAGGGTTGTCGTCGCTGCCACCCTCGCGCTGATACAGGTTGGCGCAGATCGCGAGATAACCGTGATGCGCGAACCGGCGCGTCGTCTCGATGTAAAGCTCGCTCCAACCCGGGAGATGGTGGATCAGCACCACGCCGGGAAACGGACCAGGACCCTCTGGGCGGGCCGTGTAAGCCGTTATCGCCGTTCCATCGCCGCCTTTGAGGGTCACGTTCGCGCAGGTCATGCCTCGGTAGAATGACATCGGTCTTCCTCCATGGTTCTGGGTCTTGAACATCCATCGAGCCATCGGAGCGCCGCGCCGTCAACGCCAGACGGGTGAATTCGCTTTGCTGACCGATTGCGTCGCGCTGTCAGTATTCGACGATCGCGTACCGGGCGCAACAAGAGGTGCCGGCCGGACGCGCCCCGCTACCAGCTCTTCCCCTTCCGGTCCCGCACGTAGCGGTTCTCCGGACGCCGCAGCTCGAGATTTTCCCGCAGTGTCGCGCCCTCGTACGCCGTCCGGAACACCCCGCGCCGTTGCAGTTCCGGGATCAACGTCTCGACCAGCGCCTCCAACGGTTCCGGGAAGTATGGCGGCAGCATCGTGAAGCCATCGGCCGCGTCGTTGGCCCACCACTCCTCCATCAGGTCGGCCAGGCCCATCGCGGTGCCGACGTAGACCAGATGGCCAAGGCTGAAGGTGAAGCGCCGCCCCAGTTCGCGGATCGACAGGTTCTCCCGCCGCGCCAGCTCGATCATCAACTTTTGCCGCTCCCTGGCCGCGTTGCTTGGCGGCAGGTCCGGCAGCGGCCCGTCCAGGGGAAACTGGCGCAGGTCCAGGTCGCCGGCCAGACGCTGCACGCTGGCCAGGGCACCGGCTTCCGAGGCCTCGGCCAGCATCATGTCGTAGCTTTCCCTTGCCTGGGCGTCGGTCGCGCCAAGCACGTAGCGGATGCCCGGCATGATCCGGATGTCGTCCGGGACCCGGCCATACAGCGCGGTGCGGCCCTTCACGTCGGCGTAGAAAGCCTGCGCCTCCTTCAGCGAGACCTGCGCGGTGAAGACCACGTCCGCCGTCCGCGCCGCCAGCGCTCGCCCAGGCTCGGAGGAGCCGGCCTGGGCGACGATGGGGTAGCCCTGGGGAGGGCGGGCGACGTTCAGCGGGCCGCGCACGGAGAAATGCTTTCCCTGGTGGTGCAGCGCGTGCAGCTTGTCCGGATCGATGTAACGGCCGGAGTCGCGGTCCCGGATGACGGCGTCGTCCTCCCAACTGTCCCACAGCCCGGTCACGACGTCGTAGAACTCCTGCGCCCGTTCGTAGCGCAGCGCGTGATCCATGTGCGCGGTTTGGCTGAAGTTCAGCGCCTCGTCGACGTTCTGCGAGGTCACGAGGTTCCACCCCGCGCGGCCCTTGCTGATGTGGTCGATGGTCGCGTATTTGCGCGCGATATTGAACGGGTCGTTGTAGGTCGTGGTCGCCGTCGCGATCAGGCCGATGCGCTTCGTCACCGTGGCCAACGCGGCGAGCAGGGTCAGGGGTTCCAACCGCACGCAGCGCGCGGCCTCGGCGAGGGCCTCCGCGTTGCCGCCGGACAGGTAGTACGCGGGCGCCACGGCCGCGCTGTCCTGGAAGAACAGCATGTCGAACAGGCCGCGCTCCGCCACATGGGCTATGTGCGCGACTTCCTCGAAGTCCATGTCGGTCGGCTTCGCGCCGGGCATGCGCCAATGGCCGGGCGGATGGCAGAACGCCGTCAGCTTCATCAGGCGCTTTTTGGTCGGCATGCGCGATCTCCTGGGCCCTTGGCGCAGAGGTTTTGACGGGTTGCGGGGCCAGGCGGTCTCCCTGCCGGGCCGTCAGTCAGAATGGGCGCCTGGGCGGATGGCCGCAATCGACCCAGGCTGCGTAACAACTCAGCGGCAAGTACCGCCTATGGCAGCAGATGGCCCATTGGGATACAATGATACCGCATCCAGGTAGACGGTGATGGAACGAGACCTCGTCATTGACACGCTACGCGCTCACGAAGCGGACCTGCATCGATTCGGGGTCGCTCATCTCTGGTTGTTCGGATCGGTGGCGCGCGGCGAGGCGCGACCGGATAGCGACGTCGATCTGTTCTTCGACACGGATAATCCGCGCTTCAGCCTCATCGAATTGGTCGACGTTCAGGAGCATGTCAGCGGCATCCTGGGCTCGGAATGCGACGTGATGACGCGCGCGAGCCTGCATCCGATGCTTCGACCGCGGATCGAGGCCGAAGCGCGGCGCGTTTTCTGACGTGCCGCGCGGCGTCCGGCCTCGCCTCGCCGATATACAAGACGCCGTCAACGGTATCGACAGTGTCACCGCCGGAGCGACATACGAGACGCACGCCGCGACCTGGGGCATGCAGCGCGCGGTCGAGCGCGGGTTAGAAATCATCTCCGAAGCCAGTCGTCATGTACCGGCCGATCTCAAGGCCCTGGCTCCGGATATTCCCTGGCGTCAAATCGCTGCCATTGGCAACTTGTTGCGACACGAATATCAACGCGCCGACCCCATGGCGACCTGGAACATCGTCCGCGAACATCTTCCCGGCCTCGCCGCGGCCACGGACAGGCTGATGGTGGAAGTCAAACGCCGGGAAACCGGGTAGGACAAAGCCACTTCCGGCCACACAAGCGAAGGAGCAATCGGCCGGTGCGGCGCGGATCGCCGAGATCCCAATCGTTTTCGTGGTGGGCAGGTCGTGCGCCGGCACGACGTGGACGCGTCATTGCGCCGGATCGCAATGGTCGGCCAGTTCGCCCACAATGTCATTGCGCGCGAAGACGTAGACGTCGGCGTTGCGGCCGGTCCTCGCCGTCCATGCCGATCCGTCTGGACCCTGAACGAAAAAGCCCTTGCGCTCGGCGATGTCGTAGCGCGGTTTGCTGGGTTTACTGGTGGGCGTCGACCACGTCTGCTCGGCTGCGGACTGCTTGACCTCAAGCCGGATCCCATTTGGTCCTTCGAAGTCGTACGGCGCCCAATCGGCTGAACTCCAGCGCCAGGCTGAACCAAGCGCTTTGGCGACCATGGCTTCGACAATGATTGAACGCAGGTTGTTTTGGATCAGGCGCCTACCGAAGGCCTCGGCACTGGCCATGGCGACAATCTCGTTCATCGTGGCCGTAGCGGTTGCGACCGGGCCGGACTGCGCGGTGATGATGGTCATCACTATTGTCCGGTCAATAGCTGAATAAATTCAATTGGTTATCGTCCATGACATGTTCGGAACTGTCAGCTGTTTGAGAAATCACAGATTCTATCGAGGCCTTTTCAAATACTGTCACCGAAAACACCTGCATCAATGTGTAGAGG
>SHWL01000120.1 GCA_009693865.1 Acetobacteraceae bacterium
GGGCGGCCGACCCGTCGCGGGCCAGTTCGATCAGGTCCTGTCGTGATTCGCTGTCGAGGAAGCCGCGCCGGATCATGGATGGAAGCAGAATAGTTTTCGATCCGGTTGGCAAGCGATTCCTTCGGGTTTTGGGGGAGTCGGGGTATACTTCAAAATCTCCCCGCCGTGACGCCGATTGTTCTTGTCATTCGCACATATTTGTACGATAGTGACCTGTGGACGGGGCCGCACTCGCCCGAAAGCTCAGGCGTCTCGCGAAGCAGTGGAGTCTGGAATTCTCGTACGAGGCACGTCACGGTAAGGGCGGCCACCTGACGACCGTCAAAGATCTGAAGAAGGAGATCGGTCCAGGACTGCTTCATGCGATCCTGAATCAGTTGGGGCTGACGAAAGATGACCTGCTTCGTTGATGCCAGAGCGTGTGCGCGGGGCGGGCAAGAAGGAGATACGATGCAATTCGTTTACCCTTATACCATTTTACTGAGCGAGGATGGCGCCTGGCAGGTCCGCTTTCCGGACGTCCCCGAAGCGCTCACTGAGGGCGAGACCGAAGCCGAGGCGCACGCGCTGGCGACGGACGTGCTGCTGGCCGCGTTGGGCGGTCTGATGAAGCTCAGGCGGGATATCCCGACGCCAACCGCCTCGGGCGGCGGACTGGCCGTGGTAATACCCATGCTCCAGGCCGCCAAGCTGGCGTTGTATCAGGCGATGCGGGAGCACGGCCTGAACAATGTCACCTTCGCCCGCAAGCTGGGACTCCTGGAAGGCGAGGTGCGGCGCTTGGTCGATCTGGACCACCGGACCAGGATCGGCACGCTGGAGCACGCCCTATGGCAACTGGGCAAACAGATGGCCAGCGAAGTCCGGCGAGCGGCCTGACCTTCACACCGTGTCATCCTCATAATCCCGCCGAGCCGCCTCCGCGGTCACATAACCGTCCACTACATCCTCCGCCAACGCGGCCCGATTCCGCCCGGATGGTGGCCCGTACCCGCCCGATCCCGGCGCCTCCACCACCAAAACCGAGCCCGCCGGGGCCACGAACGCCCCTTTGCTGGTCAACCTCCGGGCACTTCCGTCCGGATGGCGCAGGGTCAGCGTCGCCGCCGCGCCCGGCGACCCGCCTGCCAGGCCAAACGGAGGGGTCACCGTCCGCTCGCAGCAAACCGCCGCGTGCGCATCCCGCTCCAGCACCCGCCAGGTCCGCCGCACGCCCAACCCGCCCCGCCAGGTTCCTGGGCCGCCGCTGTCGGGCACGATCGCGTATTCCTCGACCCGCAGAGGGAAACTCATTTCCAGAATTTCGATCGGCGTGTTCATCATGTTGCTGATGGTGCTGGCTACCGCGTTGATGCCGTCCTTCACCGGCCGCGCGCCAAAACCGCCCTTGACCGACTCGTAACTCACGAAACGTTCGCCGCTCCGGTAATCCGTGCCGCCAAATGTCACGACCGCCGACGTTCCTTGCGAGCCCGCCATCACCGTCGTGGGCGTGATCCGGAACATCGCCGCCATCACCATGTCGGCGATGCGGTGTGACATCTCGTGATTGGCGTAAACCACCGGCGCGGGCAGGCGGGCGTTCACCACGCAGCCCTCCGGCGCGGTGACGGAGACCGGCCGCCAGCAACCGGAATTAGGCGGAATTAAACTCTTCGGATCGACAATCATTTTCAGCGCGCAGAATACCCCTGACGCGGTCACCGTCAGCGGCGCGTTCATCGGTCCCGCGACCTGAGGATCGGAGCCGGTGAAATCCACGCTGATCGAATCGCCAGACTTTACAATGCGTAGTTCCACCGCGAAGGTCCGGTCCTCCGTCTCGCCAGGCGCGATCACGCCGTCACCGTCGAATATGTCGCGAAACGACGCCTCGCCGTCGGGAATCCCGCGCAATGCGGCGCGCATCATGGTTTCCGAGTAATCCTGCACTTCATCCATGATGCCCAACAATTCGTCCGCGCCATACTTTTCCGCCAGCGCGCACAGTCGTGCCTCGGATCGTCTGTTCGCCGCCACCTGAGCTCGCAAATCGCCAAGTCGTTCCGTGGGGGTGCGGACATTGGCGAAGATGATCGCCTCGATTCCCGGGTCGGGTTGACCCGCGCGATACAGGCGTACGGGCGGCAAGCGCAGTCCCTCGCCATAAATCTCCGTAACGGCGCCGTAACTTCCGGGCGTGGCGCTGCCGATGTCGGGCCAGTGCGCGCGCACGCAACCGAAACCCAGAAGTCGCCCCTTGAAATACGCCGGCGCGACCACATTCACGTCGGGCAGATGCGACCCGCCCTGATACGGATCGTTGTGGATGAACACATCCCCCGGCGCGGCGTCGGGAAACGCTCGCACGACCGCGCGCACCGCGTCGGGCATCGAGCCCAGATGGATCGGCAGGTCTGGCCCTTGCGCCACCATGTTTCCGGCGATGTCGAAAATCCCGCAGGAATAATCCCCCGCGACCTTCAACAACGGCGAGTACGCGGTTTTCGCCAGCACAATCTTCATTTCCTCGGCGGCCGAGGCCAGCGCGTTCTTTACGACCTCGAAACGCGCGGGATCGGTCCTTAGGCGGCGCCCGAATATGACCGAATCGACTGGCATGCGCCTCTCTCCCGTCATGGCCCAGCTCGTCCGGGCCACCCGTCGCGGCACTGTGCTGGAATGGGTGGCCCGGAACGAAGCCTGCCCCTGCGAAGGCGGGGGCCGGGCCATGACGAGGAAACAGGAGGCCATCCTGAAGCGGTAATATCCGGACGTTGCCTTAAGGGGCGCATTTCTCAGCTCCTGCTCATGCGGATGAAACCCGTGCCATCGATCCTGGCGGTCCAGCCGGGCGGAATGACGACGGTGGAGTCCAAGGCCTCGACGATCGCCGGTCCGGAGATTGTCTCGCCTTCGACCAGGCCTGGGCGCCAATGCACCGGAGTGGCAACGAACCCGGTCGCCGGAAACCAAACGTCGCGCCGTCTTATGCGCGCCACGCCGGCATCGCCTCGTTGCGCCAGCAAAAGCCCGGGAAGGCGGCCGATGGCGGTGAGGCGGAGATTGACGAGTTGCACGGCCTCGGCCCGATTGGCATGGCCGTAAGTCAGTTCGTGTTTGGCATGAAACGCCGCCATGGCCGCGTCCAGGCTGGCCCGGGTCACCCGCCCGTCCGGGAGCGGCACCGTCAGCTCGTAAGCCTGCCGCCGGTATCGCACATCCATCAGCCGCGGCATCGCCCGCCGCTCCTCCGGCACCTGAGCCGTGTCCAGCATGGCCCGGCCGGATTGTTCCATGAGCGCGAATGCCTCGGCGACCCGCGCCGGATCGACCGAGCCGAGATCGGCATACAGCGTCCGGACGTAATCGCGTTTCAGGTCGCTCGCGACGAGCCCCAACGCCGAGAAAGCGCCAGGGATGGGTGGGATGATAACTTCCGGGATTTGCAATTCCTCGGCCAGCGCGGCGGCATGCACCGGACCGGCGCCGCCGAAGGCGATCAGACTGAAGGAACGGGCGTCGTGGCCGCGTTCGATGGACACGATCCGAAGCGCTTCGGCCATGTTCGCGTTGACGATTTCGGCGATGCGCGCGGCGGCCTCGGGCACCGTCAGGCCAAGCGGACGGGCGACATCCGTTTCGATGGCGCGTTCGGCGGCGGCGAGGTCGACAACCAGCGCGCCGCCAAGTAACGATTCGCGGTCGAGATAGCCCAGTACCAGGTCGGCGTCGGTGACCGTGGGGCGAACGCCGCCCGCGCCATAACCCGCGGGTCCCGGCGCGGCCCCCGCGCTGTGCGGCCCGACGCGTAACGAGCCGCCGGGATCGACCCAGGCGATGCTGCCGCCGCCCGCGCTGACCTCGGCCAGATCGATGACCGGGACGCGGATTGGATGTCCGGTGCCGTTTTGCCAGCGTTTGGCGCTGCCGGAGCCGCCGACCTCGTACTCCGCGGTCACCGCGATTTCGCCGCCCGCGATGACGCTCGCCTTGGCGGTCGTTCCGCCCATGTCGAAGGAAATCACGTCGCTCAGGCCCAATTGGCGGCCCGCCAGACCCGCCGCGATCACTCCGGCGGCGGGTCCGGATTCGACGACCGCCGCGGGCATGCGCAACGCCTCGGCGATGTCGATCACGCCGCCGCTCGAGCCCATCACATGCAGATCGGGCAGTCCAAGCGAGGCGGTCGTCCGCTGCAACCGGTCCAGATATCCCGCCAGCAACGGGCCGACGCTGGCGCAAACGGCGGTCGTGCTGGCGCGCTCGAACTCGCGGATTTCCGGCAGCACGTCGCAGGACAGATACACCGTGACCCCGGGCAGCAATTTTCGCAGCCGGGCACCCAGACGGCGTTCGTGGGAATCGTTCAGAAAGGAAAACATCAGAGAAATCGCGATCGTTTCAAGGCCGGCATCCGAGATCGCGGCCGCGATCCCCTCGATTTCGCTCTCATCCAACGGTGTCACCACCTCACCCTGGGCGTCGATCCGTTCGGTGATTTCGTATCGCCAGCGGCGAGGCACCAGCACCGCGGGGGCGTCCTGGAACAGGTCATACAGGTCGCTTCGGGAGGAGCGGCGCAGCTCCAGCAAATCGCGAAAGCCCTTGGTGGCGACGAAGCCCGCGCGAGCGCCTTTGTTCTCCAGCAGAGCGTTGGTGACGACGGTGGTGGCGTGGGACAGCAACGACACGTCCGCCGGGTCGATGCCGTTTTGCCGCAGTCCCTGGCGAATGCCGCCGATCACCGCCTGGCCAAAATCATTTGGCGTGGTCAGAACCTTGGCGATGGCGATGCGGCCACTGGTTTCCTCCACCAAGGCCACGTCGGTGAATGTGCCGCCAATGTCGATGCCGATCCGCCAGGCCATGCCGCCGCCCCTCTGTGTTGTTCCGCGTGAAATTTCGGCGTCCCCGGCCTTTGGCCGGACAATTGAGCATCCGGGCGCTTGTGGCAACACCTGGTCTGGATCCGGGCGATCGCCTGACGTTATCGAGCCGCCAGGGTCGGGCGCCGGAGGGAGGCTCGGACGGCAGGGCTGGCCACCATGAAAGAAAAGCGATGGCGATGGCCGAGAACCCGCTGTCGAGCGGATCGAAGTAAGCAAGTGGTTCACACGGATTACACGGATTCTGGGCACGGATTACACGGACAGCGCCGCGCCGTCCGATGAACCAGGGAAAGGTCGCCGTTGGGACACGATGCCAAGAGCGGGCTGTCCGTGTCCTCCGTGCCCAGAATCCGTGTAATCCGTGTGAACCACTTGCTTGCTTCGCCGCCCGGCTCAGCGCTCCGCGGCGGGAATAACGCGCGGCAAAGAAAACGGCGCCCTCCACCCAAACAGCAATGCTGTTCCTTCGGCCGCGTCAGAACCCCCCACCCGAAATTGGGTTGCCGCGCACCCCGCTTCACGAGACAGTAACCCAATCGAGCCCGGTACCGCCGCCGCGCCCTTGCGAAAGCCCAAATATGTACGCCAGCCACGAAACTCTCCGCCACCTCGAACGTCTTCACGTCCGGGCCTGGCCCGCGTCGGAGACAGCGAAGATCGACGGCTGGCTCTGGCGCTGGTCTGGCGGGACGGCCGCGTGATCTCCACGGCTTTGGGTGTCGCGCACGAAGGCCACGCGGTCGCCGAGTGCGTCGCCACCCGCGAGGATGCCCGCGGCCAGCGCGGCGCTGACGCCGCCATGCGCGCCCTCATGGCATGGGCCGTGTCCCTGGGCGCCCACTGCATCGGCCTGCAGGTGGTGGCGGACAACGCGCCCGCGATCGCGCTCTACCGGCGCCTGGGATTCGAGGCGGTTTGCGAAAATCGCTTCTGGGTGAAACGGTAAGGGGACCGGTAGTTCGAAAGGATCGAGACAGCACCCAGGCGTATGATCCCGACAGGCCGGTGACACGCGGGTTCATCACCGGCCGGAATCGTGTGAAGATGGCAACCACGACGGACTCCCGTGTCCCACGCGATGGGTCTGGGCGGGTCGGAAGGAAAGGCCTCGGTTTTGAGCGATCGTCCGGATGACATTGCAGCCGCGCAGGCGACGCTGACGATCGATCGCCGTCGGGTCCAACCTCCGCCAGACGCGGCCACGCCAGATGCCCTCGGGACGGACGCGGCCCGAACCGCGATGGCGAGGCGGTTCCGGCGCCGGGCCGGCTGGCTGAAGCTGGAGGCTTTCCTGTGCGCCGGAGCCATCGCGGCCGTGATCGCCGGCGGCGCGGTGCTGTTGCGTGAATCACCGAGCCTTGCCCTGAGCGAACTCGCGATCCTCCGTGGGCCGGTCCTTGAACGCCACGCCGCGCTGGCAGCGGACGAAGCCGCGATCCGGCGGGACAAAGAAACGATCGTCAAAGCGCGTCAGACGATCGTGGCGCGGGCCGCGCTGAAAGCCACGCTCAATCAGCACCGGATCGGCACGCTCGACTCGGATACCACGATCACCAGTATCTGGTTCACAAGTTTGGCGCGTGGTTGGGCCGTCGGCAGTAACGGGACCGTTCTGACCACCACCGACACGGGCGCGACCTGGCGCAAACGGCCCAGTGGAACGCTTGAGGATCTGTTTTCGGTGCGCTTCGCCGATGACCAGCGGGGCTGGGCCGTGGGCGATAAAGGCACGATCCTGATGACCACCGACGGCGGCGCGACCTGGGAGGCGCGCGACAGCAAGGTGACCGCCCCGCTGACCAGCGTGAGCTTCACGGATATGACGCATGTCTGGGCTGTGGGCGGGGCGGGCACCAGTCTCGCCAGCACCGACGGAGGCGTTACCTGGCGGCAGGTCGAAACCGGCGTGACCCATGCACTGTCCTCCGTCCATTTCGCCAGTCACACCCACGGTTGGGCTGTTGGTCTGGGCGGGATCATTCTGTCCACGGTTGACGGCGGCCTCGCCTGGCGGAAGCGGGACAGCGGGGTAACGACCACCCTCGCCAACGTGCATTTTCTGGATCACAGCCGAGGTTGGGTCGTGGGGGCGGGGGGCACGATTCTGGCCACGCTGGATGGTGGCGCGACGTGGTGGAAGCGGGACGGCGGGGTGGTGAACTTTCTGACGGAAATCCGGTTCGCCGGGCCGCGGCGCGGGTTCGCGGTGGGGCGGGAGGGGACCGTCCTGGCCACCCGCGATGGCGGGGCGACCTGGCGCAAGCGGGACGGGGTGACCACCAGCGACATCTACGCCGCCCATTTCGCCGGTCCCGATCATTTTTGGATGGCTGGGGACCGGGGGGTCATTCTGGGTCCGGACGATGACGGAACGGCGTGGCGGGCCCGTGACAGCGGCGTGGCGAACGGGCTCGCCGCAGTGTCGTTCGCCGGCTTCCAGCGCGGGGCGGCGGTCGGCGACGCGGGCACCATCATGATCACGGCGGATGCCGGCGCGACCTGGAACAAGGCCGCCAGCGGCACGCGCGCCGATCTGCGCGGCGTGGCGTTCCCGACCCCGGGGCGCGGGTGGGCGGTGGGCGCGAATGGCACCATTCTGGCGACCGGCGATGGCGGCGGGACCTGGCGAGCACAGCCTGGCGGCACGGTGAGCGGACTGAACGGCGTCGCGTTCGTCGATGCCATGGTTGGATGGATCGCGGGCGATGGCGGCACGATCCTGGCCACGGCGGACGGCGGAGCGATCTGGCGCAAACAGGACAGTTTCGTTCAGGACGATATTCGAGGTTTGTATTTCCTGGACGCGTCGCAAGGCTGGGCGGCGGGGTCACGCGGTTCCATCCTGGCCACGACGGATGGCGGCGTGAGCTGGCGAGGCCGCGACAGCGGCGTGCACGTCGATCTTTATGCCGTTTGGTTTACCGATGCCTCGCTAGGTTGGGCGGCCGGGGCGAGCGGCACGATCCTGACCACGGCCGATGGAGGCATGACCTGGCGCAGGCGCGAGAGCGGGGTGCTGTCGGACCTGCATGGGATCTGGTTCGCTGATTCCCGGCGCGGATGGGCCATCGGGCTGAACGGCACCCTGCTTGTCACCGTGAACGGGGGCATCACCTGGCAGAGCCGCGACGCTGGCGGTTCCTCCCCGTTCCTTGGTCTGTCTCCGGCTGGCCCCACCCGGCTCTGGGCGACCGGCGGTGACGGCACGATCCTGTCGGTGGTGGCGCCTGACCTGCGTCCGATCGCGGCTGCTGAGAACATCGCGGATCTCACCACCGCCCTGCGCGACGCGGGGATCGCGGGCGAGGTAATCGGGCAGAAGCTGGCCGAATTCGCCGCCGCCGCCGCCGATCTGACCGAGCGTGCCGCGCGGGCCGGACGGGAAAGGTCCGCCTTACGATCGGAATCCCCGGGTTCAGCGGCGGCGATCGCCGGCTTTCTCAACGACCCCGTGGTCCTGACCAGCTTCAACCGGCTTGGGATTGGGTTTTTTGGTCTGCTGACCGTTCTGAGTCTGGCCTCTGTCTTGCGGCGTGCCCTGCGAATGAGTGTCCACGACACCGCCTGCGCGGACGCCCTGGCCCTGAGCGGCGGCGCACCGGGCGGTCTGATGCCGGAGCTGATCCGGGCGTTGTCGCCGCCTGGCCGCCAAGGGCGAGAGAAGAGATCCGGCAACCTGTCATGACCGTCATTTGGGCGGGCCTGACACTCGACCGTCCCCGAATCATGGGTGTGGTGAATGTCACGCCGGACAGTTTCAGCGACGGCGGGCGGCTGGACCCGGATGCCGCCATCGCCCTCGGTCTGGCCATGCGGGACGATGGCGCGGATATCGTGGATGTTGGCGGGGAGAGTACCAGGCCCGGGGCGTCCCCCACCTCCCCGGAAGACGAACAGGCGCGGGTTGTCCCGGTCATCGGGGCGCTCGCGAAAGCGGGTGTTCTGGTGTCCGTCGATACCCGCAACGCCGCGACCATGGCGATGGCGCTCGACGCCGGGGCGGCCATCGTCAACGACGTCTCCGCGCTGACCCACGATCCGGCGGCGGCGGCGCTGGCCGCGGCGCGGGGCTGTCCGGTCATCCTGATGCACATGCGCGGCTCGTCCGCGACGATGTACGACCTCGCGCGCTACGACGATGTCGTGGCCGAGGTCGCCGCCGAACTGGCGGACCGGATCGGGGCGGCTGAGCGGGCGGGCATCGCGCGCGCCGCCATCGCCATCGATCCGGGATTTGGCTTCGCGAAGCTGCCGCGGCACTCGCTCGCGTTGCTGCGCGGTCTGTCCGCGCTGACCGCCCAGGACTTTCCGGTCGTGGCGGGGGTGTCCAGGAAGGGGTTCATAGGGGCCACGAGCGGCGAGCCCGATCCCGCTCGCCGCTTCCCGGGTTCCATCGCCGCCGGCCTGTTCGCTCTGGGTCAGGGTGCTTCGGTGTTGCGGGTTCACGATGTGAGGCAGACAGTGCAAGCGGTCCGGGTTTGGCGCGCGCTTGCCGGGTGATGCGAATCCCGTATGGTTTCGGGCATACTCCCGCCAAAGGGATCAGGCCGCATGGAGTGTGAATGACAAACAGCAGGCGCCTGTTCGGGACCGATGGCATCCGGGGCAAAGCCAATTCCGAGCCCATGACAGCCGGAGTCGCGCTCCGGCTCGGTCAGGCCGCTGGGCTCATGTTCACCCGCGGCGCGCACCGGCACCGGGTCGTCATCGGCAAGGACACCCGCCTGTCCGGCTATATGATCGAGCCCGCGTTGACCGCCGGGTTCATCGGCGCGGGCATGGATGTCACGCTGCTTGGCCCCTTGCCGACCCCCGCCGTCGCCATGCTCACCCGCAGCCTGCGCGCCGATCTGGGCGTCATGATCTCCGCGTCCCACAATTCGTTCGAGGACAACGGCATCAAGCTGTTCGGTCCCGACGGCAACAAGCTGTCCGACGCCATGGAGCGGGAGATCGAGGCACTGATGGACGGCGAGCTGCACGCGCGGATGGCGGCGCCCGCGAAGCTTGGCCGCGCCAATCGGCTGGACGACGCCGCGGGGCGGTATATCGAGGCGGCGAAGAACAGTTTCCCGCGCGGGTTGCGGCTGGACGATCTGAAAATCGTGGTCGATTGCGCCAATGGCGCGGCCTACCGCGTCGCGCCCACCGTGCTGTGGGAACTGGGCGCCACGGTCATCCGCACCGGGGTCGAGCCGGACGGTTTCAACATCAACCGCGGCTGTGGCTCCACCGTGCCGGAGCATCTGTGCGCCCTGGTGAGCGAGCACGACGCCGATCTCGGCATCGCGCTGGATGGCGACGCGGACCGGTTGATCATGGCCGATGAACGCGGCGAGATCATCGATGGTGACCAGGTTCTCGGGCTGATCGGGCGGTCCTGGCAGGAGTCCGGGCAACTTCGAGGCGATGGCATTGTCGCGACCGTGATGTCCAATCTGGGGTTGGAGCGTTTTCTGGGGGCTCGCGGTCTTCGGCTGCATCGCACCCAGGTGGGCGATCGTTACGTCGCCGAGCACATGCGCGCGCACGGGCTGAACATTGGCGGCGAGCAATCGGGCCACCTGATCCTGTCTGACTTCGCGACCACTGGCGATGGGTTGCTGGCCGCGTTGCAGGTGCTGGCGGTGGTGGTCGAAAGCCAGCGGCCCGCGTCCGAGGTCTGCCAGGTGTTCCAGCCTCTGCCGCAACGATTGAAGAACGTGCGGTTCTCCGGCGCGTCGCCGTTGCGGCTTGCCTCGGTTAAGCGCGAGATCGCGGCGGCTGAGGCTCGGCTGAACGGCACCGGGCGGGTGTTGATCCGTGAAAGCGGCACCGAGCCTCTGGTGCGCGTCATGGCCGAGGGCGAGGACGAATCGCTGGTGCTGGAGGTGGTCGACAGGTTGTGCGCGGTGATCGCCGAGGCGGCGAGGCAACCCGCGGCGGCGGCTCAGTGATGACCCTTCATCGTCATGGAGGTGGCCGGCAGGCCGCGCGCGACGATCGCGGAGGCGGCTCAGCGATCACCTCCTATCGTCATGGCCCAGCGCCTGATCGTCATGGCCCGACCCCCCATCGTCATGGCCCGACCCCCCATCGTCATGGCCCGCCCTCCCATCGTCATGGCCCGGCCCCCGCCTTCGCAGGGGCAGGCTTCGTTCCGGGCCACCGGTCGCGGCACGGCGCCGGGACAGGTCGCCCGGCCAAGCCGGCCCGTGACAATGGCGGAGAAGCCATCGGCCCATCATCCGGAGCCCTGGTATGAAAGGCCGCGTCCTGATCGTCGCCGGCTCGGATTCCGGAGGAGGGGCGGGGATTCAGGCGGACATCAAGGCGGTGACCGCTCTGGGTGGGTTCGCCGCGACGGCGCTGACCGCGTTGACGGCGCAAAACACCCTGGGCGTGCATGGGGTGCATCCGGTGCCGCTGGATTTCATCGCCCAGCAGATCGAGGTGGTGCTGACGGATATCGGCGCGGATGTGATCAAAACGGGGATGCTGGGCACGTCCGACGTGATCGAAACGGTGTGCCTGGCGTTGGAGCGGTTCGGGGCAGGCGTGCCTCTCGTGGTCGATCCCGTGATGGTGGCCAAAGGCGGGTTCGCGCTGCTGGCGGATGACGCGGTGGCGACGATGCGGCGGCGGTTGTTGCCCAAGGCGGCTGTCATTACACCGAATTTGCCGGAGGCGGAGGCGTTGGCGGGGATGCCCATCGCGTCCGTGACCGACATGCGGGTCGCGGCGGCGGCGTTGCTGGCATTGGGGGTGCCGGCGGTGTTGCTGAAAGGTGGACATTTGCCAGGGGACGAACTGTTCGACATTCTGGCGACGGCGGAGGGGATGGAGGTGTTTTCGTCGGCTCGGATTCAGACGCGGCATACGCATGGGACCGGGTGTACGACGGCGTCGGCGGTGGCAGCGGGATTGGCGCAGGGAATGTCGTTGCGGGATGCGGTTGTGCGGGCTCGGGCTTATGTGCGGGCGGCGATTGCCTCAGCGCCGGGGTATGGGGCTGGGCATGGGCCGTTGGATCATGGGGTGACAGTGGATTTGACGCGGCTGGGCTGATGGTAAACGCGCGAGGTCGTTACAAAGCGGGGCGATCGATATCAGCATCAATTTGCCGCGCCAACGCTGGCAGTTGATCGAGCAGCAGGGTTCGAGCGTGCAGCGCGTGGTGGTCGTGATTCTGGTCTCCTGGATCACCGTCATTTTCGTCAGCTTCGGCATGAACGCGCCTCGCAACGCCACGATCGTCGCGGCGTTTTTTATCTGTTCGCTTGCCATCGGCGGGGCGATTTTTCTGATTTTGGAAATGGACCGTCCGCTGGATGGCGTGATGCGGATATCAAGCTGGCCTATGCGGAACGCCCTGGCGCAAATGAACTGGTAGGCGGAACTCTGAACCAGGCATATCGAGTGCCGTCTTCACCGAATTAAGCGTCATTTGAATCAACTGGCGCGGATCGATAATTTACCGTCCGCGGCTTCGGAAGGAAGCAGACCGTGCGAGACCTGGACCGAATCACACAAGATCCCGGCGTCATGGGTGGCAAGGCGTGCATCCGCGGCATGCGCGTCACGGCCGGTACGATCGTTGGCCAGATTGGCTCCGGGCAGGCCATCGAGGAAATCCTGGCCGACTATCCCTGGCTGGAACGTGAAGACATCCTTCAGGCGCTCCGCTATGCCGCCTGGCGCATGGAAGAACGCGAGGTTATTAATCAGTCTATAAGTAGGTTCACGCATAGCCTGCATGTACCGCATCGCGCATATCCGCTACATTTCTAAAGTTGCTCAATCCAACCTACGAGGTTTGTCTTTCCTTCCGCTTGAGAAGATTCACAACCGATTCGCCGATCAGCTAAAAATATGAACATACTTATGGACTGATTAATATGCTGGCTCCCGGGTGAAAATCATCGTCGATATGAACCTGTCGCCGCGCTGGGTGGCGCTCTGGTAACGGCCCGCGACTTCACGCCGCCCGCACCGCCGCCAGGAAACTTCGCGTCGTGTCATTGAGCGTTCGGGCGCGATCCGACATTCCGGTCGCGGCGTCCAGCACCTTGCTCGCCGCCTGCCCATTTGCCCTCGCGCCGTCATTCACAACCACGATGGCGCCGCTGACCTGCAACGACCCAGCCGACGCCTGCTGGACGTTGCCCGCGATCTCTCGGGTCGCGGCCCCTTGCTGCTCGACGGCGGCGGCGATCGCGGCCGCGATGCTGCCAACTTCCGTGATCGTGGTGACGATCCCCCGGATCGCCCTGACCGCTTCGGTGGTCGCCGATTGTATTTGAGTGATCTGCCGGGAAATGTCCTCGGTCGCGCGCGAGGTTTGCGTGGCGAGACCCTTCACCTCGCTGGCGACCACGGCGAAGCCCTTGCCGGCATCGCCCGCGCGCGCCGCCTCGATGGTCGCGTTCAACGCCAACAGATTGGTTTGTCCCCGCGATGTTGCTGATCAATCCGATAACGTCGCCGATCTTCCGCGCGCCGCCGGCCAGCGCCCGCACGACCTCGTCGGTGCGCCGTGCCTCGGCGATGGCCTTTTCGGTAATGCTGGACGACTGCGCCACCTGGCGGGAGATTTCCGTGATCGAGGCGGATAATTCCTCCGCCAGATATCTTGGATTTCAGCCATTTTAACGGGATGTATCCATAAATCCCCTAATCTATCCCCTTTTCATGTGGCCGAACGACGGCGAACGGTGATGCACGCCGGAGTGCGTGGCCGCGGAATGAGTTGACCGGAACGGCGTCAGGACCGAAAGATCAGACCCGCCCACGGATGGCACCACCAGGCGAAGCGCTTGCTCTAGCGCCACCCAAAGGAGAAGATACTTTGAGAATTGTGTGCGGCCT
>SHWL01000121.1 GCA_009693865.1 Acetobacteraceae bacterium
GACGAAGGAACAGGCGTCGTGATCGAACCAAGGAACAGATGCGGGTACGCATCCCGACTTGCCGTCACGAACATTCGTCGCTTACAGTCGGTCACCCAATGGTGGGTGAGACTGAACACGCCTCACACACAGAAATTCGGACACTCCCCGCAACGGAGCCCCACGCCATGCCTGAACGCAATCTCATCGCGTTCGGCCAGGAGATAAAACCCCCGGGTCAGGCCACGAGCTGAGTCAACACCGCCCGCAACTCCGGTATCCCCAACTTTGTCTCCGAACTCGTCGTCGCAAGTTCCGGAAACGCCGCCGGGTGCTTCGCGATCACCGCCAGGATCTCCTCCTGCTTCGTCGCCAGGCCCGCCGGTTTCAACCCGTCCGCCTTGGTCAGCACGACCTGATACGTCACCGCCGCGCGATCCAGCAGCTTCATGACCTGATGGTCGGACTCCTTCAATTCAATTCGCGAATCCAGCAACAGCATCACCCGAACCAGGGTCGGCCGGCCGCGCAAATAGTCGAACATCATCCCCTGCCAATCGGCCTTGATGTCCCTCGACGCTCGCGCGTATCCATACCCCGGCATATCCACCAGCGTCAGCCGCCCGCCAAGGTCGAAGAAATTCAACTGCCGGGTGCGCCCAGGCTCGGACGAAGTGCGCGCCAGGGAATTCCGGCCGGTCAGAGCGTTCAGAAGCGACGACTTTCCGACATTCGACCGTCCGGCGAAGGCGACCTCGGTTCCGGCCAGTGGCGGCAACTGTTCAAGCTTCTGCGCGCCGAAGAAGAACCGGCACTCGGCGGCGAACAGCAGACGGCCCGCCTCCAGTTCCTCTACCGTCGGAGCGACCGGGCTCAGACCCGGGCGAGGCCCGGTTTCGCCAACCGTGTGCGGCGCATCATCAGCCATTGTTGTCCGATCGACAGCAGGTTGTTCCAGCTCCAATAGATGATGAGTCCGGCCGGGAAGCCCGCCATCATGAAGGTGAACAGGATGGGCATGAGCTGAAACATCCTCGCCTGCATCGGGTCAGGCGGCGGCGGGTTCAGTTTTTGTTGCAGGAACATGGTGACGCCCATGACCAGCGGCCATACGCCCATTTGAAGATAGGGACCGAACCAGGGCAATTGTGTCGGATCGAACGGGAGCAGCCCGAACAGGTTGAACAAGTTGGTTGGATCGACAACGGACAGATCCTTGATCCAGCCAAAGAACGGAGCCTGCCGCATTTCGATGGTGATGAAAATCACTTTGTATAGCGAGAAGAACACCGGGATCTGAATCACGATCGGCAAACAGCCGGACGCCGGGTTGACCTTCTCCGCCTTGTACAGCGCCATCATCTCCGGCTGTAACTTCGACGGATCGTCCTTGTACCGCTCCCGCAACTCCGCCATCTTCGGCGCCAACAGCTTCATTTTGCTCATGGAGCGATAGGAGTAATCGGCCAGCGGGAAGAACAACCCTTTGACGATCACCGTGAACAGCATGATCGCGAGGCCGAAATTACCAAGCAGGCCATTGAAGTAATCGATGGCGAAGAAGATCGGCTTGGTCAGGAAGTAGAAATAGCCGAAATCCACCGCCTTGTCGAAGTGCGGCAGATGCAGATCGTTCTCGTACCGGTCGAGCAGGCGAACCACCTTCGCCCCCACGAACAAATGCGATTCCAGCGCTGCCTCGCCTCCAGGGTTCGCCGTCAACGCCTCCTGGGTAACGTAATCGACCTGGTAACGATCCTTGTTGACCGCGGCCTTATCTTCGATATGCCGGAAATAGACATGGGTCGGGACGGCCTGATCAGGAATCATCGCCGTCAGCCAGTACTTGTCCGTGATGCCCGCCCATCCGTTCGCGGTGTTGGCCTCCAGCGCGATGCCCTTTTTCTTCTCGCCGTCGGATTTCGCGCTGTCGTAAGTGGTTTCCTTCAGGCTGCCGTCGATAAAGCCCAGCAGGCCTTCATGCAAAACGTAGTAGCCAGAGGTCTCGGGCTTGTAGTCGCGCCGGATCCGCGACCAGGGCAGCAGTTTGACCGGCTGGCCGGTCGTGTTCCGCACGGTTTGGCGGATCGAGAACAGGTAATCTTCGTCAACGGCGAACTCGATCAGGAAGGTCAGGCCCGCGCCATTATCCCAACGGAGCGTGACCTTGTTGCCGGTAACCAGCGGTCCGCCGATGGCCGTCCAAACCGTGTCGTCGGACGGAAGTTTCACCGTCTCCCCAAGCGGCGCCGCCCAGCCGTATTGCACATAGTACGGGTGCTCGTCGGATCGCGGCTCCAGCAGCCGGACATTGGGTGAGTCGGGGGCGACGGTGTCCCGGTAATCGGTCAGCACGACGTCGTCGAGCCGCGCGCCCAGAAGGCTGATCGAGCCCGAGAGTTTCTTGGCGTTGATCGCCACGCGCGGAACGACTTTAGGAATCTGGTTCGCGGTGGTCTCGGCCGCCGGTTGCAGCCCAACCGCGGTCGCACCCCCACCGGTTGCCGTGGTTCCACCGGCCGGGCGCGCGCCCGCCACCACCGGCTCCGGCGGGGGCTGCGGCAGATAGGGTGCCACGAAGGTCTGAAAGCCCAGCATGATCGCGAGGGAGATCGCGATCGCCATGACCAGCCGTTTTTGATCCATCAATGCCCCGTTGGGCGGTGGGGCTCCGGAACCGGATCCCAGCCGCCTTCATGCCAAGGATTGCAGCGAAGGACACGTCGCGCCGTGAGCGTGCCGCCGCGCAGTGCCCCATGTTGCCTCAATGCGTCAATCGCATAGTCGCTGCAACTCGGCCAAAACCGGCAATGCGCGCCGATCAGCGGCCGGATCGTCCATTGGTACGCGCGGACGGTGCCGATCGCCACATGAGCGGCGGGGCTCACAGAACCTCGGCCTTGCGGAGCGCGCGCCGCAGATCGTCCCGCAGCTGGAGGAAATCGCGACCGCGTGTGCCCTCGCGCCCGATCAACACGAGATCGACGCCCGCGACGGGGTTTTGCGCCAATTCCAGCCGGGCGGCTTCCTTCAACCGCCGCCGGGTTCTGTTGCGCACGACTGCGCCGCCGATTTTCTTGGTCACGGTGAAGCCGATGCGCGCGGGCCCGGGCTCGGCCTGTCGCAGCGCCTGAAGCACCAACCCGTGGGTCGCGGCTTTTCGGCCCTTCGCGGCCACGCGCAGGAATTCCGCGCGGCGTTTCAAACGGGTGGGAGTCTCTGGCGGGGGCTGAAACACGCGGGGAGCGCGGCCGGCGTTTGGCCGCCGGTCCTTAGGCGGAAAGGCGCTTGCGGCCCTTGGCGCGGCGATGCGCCAACACCCGGCGGCCGCCGACGGTTTCCATCCGCGAGCGGAATCCATGGCGGCGCTTGCGGACAAGCTTCGACGGTTGGTAGGTGCGTTTCACGGGGACTCTCCAGGCCTATTGAACCCGCGACAACGCGGGCGAGGGCGCCCTTGGGGGACGCCCGTCACGAGCCGGGGCTTATACGGGGGAGCCCCGAACCCGTCAACGTCCCCGCGCTCAGACGACAAGCCCCGCCGATCGGGCCGCCAGCGACGAAAGATCTGTCCCACCGGCGTCCGCATTCTGGTTCGCGCGCTGCGCTTCCGCGATCAAATAACGATGAGTGAACTGATGAACGAAGGTCGCGTCCTTGAACTTCGTCAGGTCGATCCTGTGCATGATCGCCGCCTCCTGCGCAGGCAGGGTTTGGAACGCGATTTCCCTCGGGATGCCCAGGGCGCCCGTGACCACCGCGCGGAACGTCGGATCGCCCAATACCTGATCGACACTGGCGATCGTCGAGGCGCGCTTCAGGAAATCGAGCGCGTTCGACAGGCCCGGTGTCGTTTGGTCCAGGTTCCGTCTCCACAGCACCTCGGCGTAGCCATTGGTAATCGCGGCAATGGTGGCCGGTTGCCTCAGCACCGATAACCCTTTGGCCGCGAATGCATACGTTTGATTCACGCTCTTCCATCGCGTGTCCGTCAGGCGATTGATCAGCGCGTGGGCCTGCGACGGATCGGACAATAACGCTTGCTTTGCGAGCGCGGTGCCGGACACCCGATCGCCCAGACCGTTGGCCGTCAGCAGGACCTTGAGCGCGACAGGGTTGTTCAACAAATCCGCCGGTGTTTTCGCCTTCGCCAACGCCTGAACGAATTGCGCGAGATCGCGCTTCACCTGTGGCTCGGCCGCGACCAGCGCGACCTGCCTGGTCTGCCCACTCTGCGCCTGGATCAGCGCCGCGATCGGGTTCGTCATCCCCTGGGCCGGCCCATTCTGCCCATACAACGTCGCCAGCAAACTATCGCCCACCGCGCCTCCGCCGTAGAGCTTTGGCAGATAGCTGGGGGAATTCAGATAAACCCTGCCGGTCATTTTGCTCTCCATTCAACCTTTTGTTGAAGGAAAGCTAACGGCCATTGGTTAACAAAGTCTTAATCAGAACGCGATTATATGCGAGCGACCAAAAATAACCGCTTGAACGGCAATAGCGTGGTACCGTCCGGCCGTCTCGGGTAATGCGGTCGCAATGCCGCGGAATAGGCCGCGCGGAACTCCGCCGCCCTATCCGCGGGCAGCTTGTCCAGAAACGGCCGCAAACTACTGCCCGCGGCCCATTCGGTGACCGCGTCAGGCCCGGTCAGGACATGCAAATAGGTGGTTTCCCAGAGATCGAGCGACGTCACCCGGGGACGGATCACATCGTAGTATGTCTCAACCGGCAAAAGCCCGCGAGCATAGCCGGTCTCGCCCAGGAGGCTCGGCCAAGGGTCGGTCTGGGCAATTTCGTTCTGAAGGGCCCGTAGGGGGGCGTCATGCATCGCGGGCATTTGCACCGCCAGAATCCCGCCCGGCGCGAGCAGAGACAACAGCCGGGGGAACACCGTCTCGTGATTGGTGATCCAATGCAGGGCGGCGTTCGAGAAAATAAGGTCAGGCGGAGCGGCCGGCGTCCAGGTGGCGAAGTCGCCTTGCTCGAACCGGCATTCGGGTGCGGCCGCGCGGGCCTTGGCCAGCATCGTCTCGGCGCCGTCGACACCCAGGACGGCGGCAGAGGCGAAACGCTGCTTCAGGATTGTGGTCATGCTGCCGGTGCCACAGCCGAGATCGACGACGTTCTTAGCGGTTTCCAGTGGAATTTGGCTGAGAAGGTCCAACGCCGGGCGCAGCCGTTCGTTCGAGAACTTCAGGTATTGGGCCGGATCCCAGGTGGACGAGGTAATGGACATCTTCGGTTCTCCAACGGCGGTCGACGGCTCGGTTACTCGCCCGGCGGTCCCAGAATGTCGAGACGCTGAAGTAGTTCCACGATGCCGGGCGCGCTGTCCGGCATCGCCGTTCGCAGCAGCGCGCCCATGCGGTGCTTATCGGCGATACCCGCGATGACCGCCGCCTGCAGCCATTCGCGGTCCTTTTCGCGCCAGGCGCAGAGCTCCGCAACCGCAATGTTGTTTGCCTCCGGGCATATCGCGGTGACCAGACCGTCCGGGGTGACATACTCCGTCGCGCGGGTCCGCCAGTCATCAGGCATGATCGCGGTGCCCGGACTGACCCCGTCGCAATAATAGGAGAACGTGCGGTGAAACAACGATCCTTGCCCAATCGAGGCGTCGATCAGGTCAGAGATCGGCTCCGGATCCGCGACTCCGTCGGCGTAGACATCGATTTCCGGCGTCATCATCATGATCGCCGGGATTCTTCGCGCGGTGACAATGACCGCGCCGGTACCCACGACCACGAAGCGCGCATGGTTTGACACCGCCGAAGCAGCGCGAAGAATATGATCCATGTCAGGGCGGAGAAGCACGATCCAGCAACGCGACGATTTCCCGCGACGTGAACCCATTTCCGAAGACCGGACTGGTCTCCCGGAGTAACTCGCCTCGATCGCTGTCCTCAATCAACGCGGCGGCGATGTCCCCTGGCGGGAGGGCCAGCAACGCGCGCCACATCGCGACATAGGTGGTCTGGTGAGGATCGCGAGCCATCGTCTCTTCCACGAACCGGCGCGCCTGCTCGATCATATGCGGTTCGTCAGGAAGACGGCGCGCGATCTCCCGCGCTTTCAGGTAACGCAGGCGTTCGTGGCGGTCACGAAAGCTGGTTTTCATCATGGGAGCGTAGGCTCAGGCCGGTCACGGCGCAATGGCGGCTGCGTTACCTCCCACCGCAAAAAGCGTGGCAAGAAATGCCTCTTCACCGTTGAATTCAGATGATATTGGCAAGTGCGACAGCGCCTCGTCCGCGTCCTAGCCGGTCAGCGTCACGTCTGGCACCACACCGTCCTCCAGCAAACGGTCAAGCACCCCCCGGGTGAAGGCGCCATGTGCGCCGCCGCCTTGAAGCGCAAAGGCAACCCCTTGATTTTCTTTGTCACTCATGGCCGCAACCTGCGCGGATCAGCGATTCAGGGCAACCGTCCGAGGAACCGGACCAGCGCCTTGGTCCGCGCGGAAAACAGTTTTGGCGCGAAGAACGAGCCCACCGCGCGCTTGCCGGCCTCGGACCGCGTGGGGTACGGCGCGATCAGTCCCGCCAGCGCGGACAGCGGCACCTTTCGCGCGATCGCCAAGGTCCATTGGCCGATCATTTCGCCCGCGTTCGGGGCCAGGATGCCCGCGCCGATGACCCGATTGCCGCTGACGATGAGTTTCACCAGCCCGTCCTCATCCCCCTCCGCCACCGCGCGATCGTTTTCCGACAACGGCCAACGCAGGATCTGGATGCTCCGTCCCGCGGCGATGGCCTCGGCCTCGGTCAGACCGGTCTGCGCCAGTTCCGGG
Source organism: Acetobacteraceae bacterium (assembly GCA_009693865.1). Taxonomy (GTDB): domain Bacteria; phylum Pseudomonadota; class Alphaproteobacteria; order Acetobacterales; family Acetobacteraceae; genus Rhodopila. Next base: position 6,773 of record SHWL01000121.1, read on the forward strand.
TTCGTGTAAGTGACGCGCGGTAAGGCACTGTAATCGATCTTCGCCGGCAAGCGGAACAGCATGCGGCGGATGACGAGCCCGGCGTGATACGAACCAACATGAGTAAAAGCGCGCGGCCCGATCCCCACCGGATCGGCGATGTCCCCCACCGCATAAACCCTCCGGTTTCCTGGGCTCCGCAGGCCGGCGTCGGTGATGACGCCCAGACGGCTGGCGGCGATTCCCGCGGCCTCCAGGTTCAATTGTTCAAGGTTGGGCCGCCGGCCCACGGCGACCAGGACGTAACTGCCCGCGATCCGCCGCCCATCCGCCAGGACCAGAACCGGGCCGGGTTCCGCGGAGGCGACGGGCGTGCCCTCCACGATCGCGATGCCTCTCCGGGTCAATGCAAGCCGGAGGCCCGCGACCAGTTCAGGATCGTCGCGGTTCGAAATCGATGCCGCCTCGATCACCGTGACGCGGCAGCCAAGGCCCGCGAAGGCGTCGGCCATCTCGAGGCCGATGGGTCCGCCGCCCAGGATGAGAAGGTGATCGGGGGGGTCGGCGAGGTCGAACAGAGTAGCGTTGGTCCAATGCGGAATGGCCGACAGGCCGGGGATCGGTGGCACGACGGCCCGGCTGCCGGCCGCGATGACGAACCGCTTCGCGGTCAGGGCGCGTCCGTCCACGGCGACGGAATCGGGACCGGTGAAGCGTGCCTCGCCCCGCAGGACCGTGACCCCGAGCGCGGTGAACCGGGCCTCGGAATCGTTGGGTGCGATGGCGGCGATAACGCCCTGGACATGGGCGCGGACCGCGTCCCAGTCGATCCGCGGCTCGGGAGCGAGGACCCCGAGACGGGCTGCGCTTCGGATGTTGTTCGCGGCATGGGCGGCGGCGAGCAGGGCTTTGCTCGGCACGCAGCCGATATTCAGGCAATCGCCGCCCATCCGGTCGCGCTCGACCAGAGCGGTTTTCACACCCAGTTGCGCGGCGCCGGCCGCGACGGACAGGCCGGCGGCTCCCGCGCCGATGACCACAAGATCGAAGTCAGGCATGCCGCACGCGCCATTTCCGCCAAATGACCGGCAAAATCGAAAGCCCCGCCAGTGCCAGCAAGGGGCCAAGCACCGGTAAGGAGACCAAAATGCTCAGATCCGGCTGTTCCCCGGTGGCCAGCACGAGGCTAAGGCCGGCGCCGATCGAGGCCATGATAAAGGTCGCGGGCATGATGCCGACCAACGTCGCGGTCGCGAAATGCCGCAGCCGCATACCGCACAGCGCCGCGGCCAGATTCACGAGCCAGAACGGCACCACGGGGATCAACCGGATCGCCAGGAGGTAGGCGAATCCGTCCCGCCGTAGCTCCTCGCGGAGTTTTCCCAATGCGGTTCCGCCGCGCCGGGCCAGCGGATCGGCGAAGGTGGAGCGGGCGATCAGGAACAGGCACACGGCGCCGATGGTCGCGCCAATGACGGCAAGCGCGCCACCGGCCACGGTACCGAACAGCAGCCCGCCGGTCATGGTCAATAACGCGGCCTGCGGCAGGGAAAGCGTGACCGACAATATATAAAGGACGACGAACAGACCGGGGGCGAGCAGGGCGTGTGCCGCGACCCAGGTTTTCAGCGCGGCCTGGTCCCGCGCCAAGGCGGACCAGGACAAATGGCCGGTCAGTCCGAACCCCCAGATGGCGGCGATCAGGCCGATCAGGATCAGGGGGGCGATCAGGCGTCGGGGGAATCGCATGGCGGCCACCATGGCCGCGGTCATGCGCGATTGTAAGACCCGGGAGTGCGAAGAACGAAGCTACGTCCGGTCATGGAGGAGGCTCGACCCCGCCCGACCCACTGAGGCGTAGAGCGCGGCTCCGACAAACAGCAACGTGCTGAGGAGGATGGGATCGAGGTCCGTCACCCATTTCCCCTTGGTTTGCCGCTCCCGCTGTTGGACCTGTTATTTGTGAGACGTGCCGAGGTTGGACACGCGCCGGCGAACGAGCACTAACCCAAGCAGCGCGACCGCCGTAAATCCGGCCCCCGCCAGGAAGGTCGCCCGCGGGCCGAAACCGTCCCAGAGCGCTCCGGCGAGAACGCTGGCGATCAGCGCGGCGAGACCGCCCATCAGATTGAACACACCATAGGCCGTGCCTCGCAACTCCGGCGGCGCGGTGTCCGCGATGAGAGTCGCGAGCAGTCCTTGCGTGAACCCCATGTGGAGGCCCCAGAGGACGACGCCCATCGTCACGCCCGCGAGACCACCAGAAATTGCCAGCACAACGTCAGCGGCAATGAGAAGCGTGAAACCTACCATCAGCATGTGCATCCGGTTGACGCGGTCGGACAGCACGCCCGCCGGATAGGCGGCGAACGCATAGACGACGTTCATCACCACCAGCACCAACGGGATGAGCACAAGCGGCAGGCCCACCGACTGCGCCCGAAGAATCAGAAACGCCTCACTGAATCGCGCCAGCGCGAACACCGTCGCAAAACCCACGACCCACCAAAAGGGCGACCCGAGCCGCCGCAATTCGGCGCGGCTCAGGGGTGAGCGCACCTTGCGCAGCCCTTCCGGCCGCGCTGGTTCATGCACCGCGAAGAGGATCAGCGCGAGCGACAAAAATGCCGGAATGACGGCGATCCAGAACACCGCCTGAATATTGCCGGCCGTCAGCCACATCAGACCAACGGCCAGACCTGGGCCGAGGAAAGCACCGATTGTGTCAAGCGATTGCCGCAGTCCGAAACTCGCGCCGCGCAGATGTTCAGGCGCGATATCCGCCACCAGCGCATCGCGAGGCGCGCCTCGGATACCCTTACCAACCCTGTCTATGAAGCGCGCCGCGACCAGCCAGCCCACTGACGACGCGAGCGGGAAAATCGGTTTGGTGAACGCGGCCAATCCGTAGCCAATGACCGCCAACAGTTTGCGTTTGCCAAGCCAGTCGGAGATCGCGCCTGAGAACACCTTGACGATTGAAGCTGTTGCTTCCGCGATGCCCTCGATGATGCCGACCGTTAGCATCGATGTCGCGAGCACGGTGACGAGATAGACCGGCAGCAGCGCGTGGATCATCTCGGACGAAATGTCCATCAGCAAAGAGACGAAGCCAAGCGCCCAGATGCCGGGGGGAATGTCACGCAGGCGAGAACGTTGTGGCGCGGTTCCAGACATTAAGTCACCTTGGTCCGCGTCAGAACAATTTCTCTTTGGGCCCGTACTGCACGACGATTTCGCTGGGATCGGCCAGATTAAGCAGTTCCCGCGCGCGCTGGTCCAGTGCGTCCTTGTCCAGATGCGACGCGGTCAGACCTGCGACCTTGCGTTCCCAGGTGTCGCGTTCGGCCTTCGCCGTGGCGAGGTTGGACTCGGCCTGCTTCACCTCCGCCTGACGTTGCGACCGCATGATCAGCCCGTGATTTCCTTGCGTCGCCTGCCAGGCGAATATCCCCATCAGCGCGAGCAACAACACCGGTGTCGCGGCGGATTTCGCCTGCCGTTTGGCCGCCTGTCCGAAGGTCGTAAGGGTTTGGAGCCGCATCGATTCCCCCGCCATCGCATGAGTGCGAATCTTAGCGCGACCCGCCCTGAAAAGAGAATGAAAAAGCCATATGGCCGCCGCGCGGCCGCCATGATTCGGGGGCAGCGTCCTCGGTAAGCCGGGGATCGGTCTCCGGCGGGAGGTTGCCATGAACCATCGTTCCGTTTTCGCCGCGGTGCTGGGTGTTGGTTTCATTCTCGGGACGGCCGCGCCGGTCGTCGCGGATCCGGGCTGGGGCCACAGGAGATACGAGGCCCGAGGACACGAGTTTCGTGGCCATGAGCGTTGGCGTCACGAACGGTGGGAACATCACCGGCCACATTACGGTTATGGGCACGGATACCAGCCACGCCCCTACTTCGCGCCGCCGGTCGCTTATTTTGGGCTGCCGGGACTCGGCATCCAGATTCGCTGACGGGATGGGACGCCACCCAGAGGTGGGTCCCTGGGCGGCGTGGTCCGATCACCGCCGCAAAATCGTCCGCCCAGCGTAACGCGCGGCTCGCCCCAGCTCCGCCTCGATCCGGATCAACTGGTTGTATTTCGCGGTGCGGTCGCTGCGCGCCAGGCTGCCGGTCTTGATCTGGCCGCAGTTCGTGGCGACCGCGAGGTCTGCGATCGTCGCATCCTCGGTCTCCCCGGAGCGGTGGCTCATGACCGTGTTCCAGCCGGCACGGTGGGCGATTTCCACGGCCTCAAGCGTTTCGGACAGAGTGCCAATTTGATTGACTTTGATCAATATCGCGTTGGCCGAGCCGCGCTCGATTCCAAGGCGAAGACGCTCGGGATTTGTCACGAAAAGATCGTCGCCGACCAGTTGGACTTTGGCGCCGATGCGTTCAGTCAGAAGCTTCCAGGTGTCCCAGTCGTCCTCGGCGCAGCCATCCTCGATGGAGACGATCGGATAGCGCGCGCAGAGGTCTTCGTAGTAACGGACGATACCCTCGGAATCGAGGACTTTGCCCTCGCCCTCCAGGTGGTATTTGCCGTCTTTGAAGAACTCGGTGGAGGCGGGGTCGAGCGCGAAGGTCACCTCCTCCCCCATGCGGTAGCCGGCCTTCTCCACGGCTTTGGCGATGAAGCTCAGGGCCTCATCGGCGGAGTTCAGGTTCGGCGCGAAGCCGCCCTCGTCGCCGACATTGGTGTTGTGGCCGGCGTCCTGGAGTTCCTTTTTCAACGTCGAAAAAATCTCTGAGCCCATGCGGACGGCGTCGGCGATAGAGGGGGCGGCGACCGGCTGGATCATGAATTCCTGAATGTCGATCGGGTTATCGGCGTGTTTGCCGCCGTTCAGGATGTTCATCATCGGCACCGGCAGGGTCCGGGCGTACACACCGCCGACGTACCTATATAGCGGCAAGCCCAGGTGATCGGCCGCCGCCTTGGCCACGGCGAGCGAAACGGCCAAGGTCGCGTTGGCGCCCAGACGGGCTTTGTTCGGGGTGCCGTCGAGGTCGATCATGATGTTGTCGATCTGGACCTGTTGCGTCGCGTCCATGCCGCCGATGGCCTCCAGGATCTCGCTTTCGATGTTGCGGATCGCGGTGCGCACGCCTTTGCCGCCGTAGCGGGACTTGTCGCCGTCACGCAGTTCCACCGCTTCATGCGCGCCGGTCGAGGCGCCGGAGGGCACCGCGGCGCGCCCGAAGGCACCGCTTTCCAGCGTGACATCGCATTCGACGGTCGGGTTGCCTCGGCTGTCGAGGATTTCGCGGGCGGTCAGATCGACGATCGTGGGCAAAGGGAACTCCCGTGGGATAACGCGGTGCCCTGTCTATCATCCGCCGATTACGCGGAAAAGCGCGGGCTCAGCGGGCGTCCCGTCAACGATTGATTCACTTGTGCGGCGGATAAAGAAATGGCCGGCGGGTATGGTCCCGCCGGCCACTCGCTGGAGAAGTGGGATGCACACACATCTACTCCTCTTGCTTCTGATCGTGCTGATTTTGGCCCGAAAAGTCAAGGTCACAATCGAAAGGGAGGGAGGGAACGGGGGACCGGTCCGTTCGCGGGCCGGTCCTCTCCCGCGATGGTATGTCTCGATCCTGCCCACGCACGAAGGAATGCCGTCGAATTTCAAATATCAAAGCGCGATTTTGACACACTGAGACAGAGCGAATATCGCTTGTGGGCATTCCCCGGGTTTCGACATAAGGGGCACCTTACAAACATCGAGCACCATGTGGATTTGAGCTTATGACGCGCCCCCTTATCCGATTTCTGTCCGGCCGCCTCTTCCCATGCCTCCTTGCGCTCACCGTTCAATCGGCGCTCGCGCAGATCGACCAAAAGTCCGCGCCCACCCCGGTGGCGCCCGGAGACCTGACCAGGCCGATGTTCGACACCAGGACACCGGTCTACCACCCCCGCCTGGGCGCCAATAGCGCCGCCGCGGTGATGGCCGAGGTCGAAGGCCGGCCCATTACCCTGGGCATGGTCGGCGACGCCATTCGCGCTTTGCCACCGGCGATCGCATCGCGCCCATTCGAGGAAGTGTATCCCATTGTTCTCGACCGGCTGCTGCGTCAGCAAGCGGTGGTGATACGCGCCCAGCAAGCGGCGGCCATTGACGATCCGGAGATCGCCCGACGCGTTCGCGCCGCCGCCGATCATGCATTGGTCAATGAATATCTGCGCAGGGAATTGGGCCGCGGCGTCACCGAAGCCGATCTGCTCGATCGTTATCAGCGGGACATCGCCGGCCGTCCCGGCCCCGAGGAGGTGCATCTTCGCGCGATCGCCGTCCGGCGCGAAGAGGAAGCGGCGGTTTTGATCGCGGAATTGCGCGGCGGGGCGGATTTCGCCGCCGTCGCGCGACGCTCGAGCATTGACGTGACCGCCAGCCAGGGCGGCGATCTGGGCTTTCAGACGCGCGACATGCTGAACCCGGAAATCGGCGCGGTGGTATTTGCGCTGGCGCCTGGCCGGCTGCACGATTTTCCAGTGGTCAGCGGTGGGAACTGGATGGTGCTGCGGGTGGAGGAGCGTCGCCGCCGCCCGCCGCCGGCCTTCCCGGAAATGCGCGAGGAGTTGCGCGAAGCGGCGATGGCGGAAGCGGTCGCGAAGTTTGGCCAGGAGACGCTGCACGGGATGAAAGTGCGGGAATTCGATCTGATGGGGCGGGAGGTGCCCGCGGGTCAGGGGGTCATACGGTGAGGCGTGCCCAGCAAGTGAAAATTTCGGTTCGTTGAGCCGCTTGCAAAACTCCGCTGACGGCGTGAATTTCTCCGCCAGTCTATGAATTTTGGGCGAGACGCCCGCATCCGATGCCTGGTATCATGCAGCTGCGAAACAAACAAATACCGGCAATAAAACAAGGACGCGGGCGATGTCGCTT
>SHWL01000122.1 GCA_009693865.1 Acetobacteraceae bacterium
CGACGGCGGCAAAAGGAAGCTGGTCAGGCGATCGGTGGAGCGGAAATTGGCCATATCGGAAGGGTCCAGAAGGCGGCGCGAATCGACAAGGCGATTCTAACCGCGGGCCAACCAGGTAGCCAGGCCCTAAGTCCGACAGGCTGCTAGCGGGCCGGGCCAATAAGTTGGTTGGCCTGGGCAGCGGTCAGGCGCCCCGTCGTTTCCGCGCCGATTCTGGTCTGAAAACGTTGGATCGCGGATCGCGTTTCAGGCCCGAAGACGCCATCGATCCCGCGGCTGTAATAACCCAGACGGGCGAGCGAGATCTGGATCGACCGCCGGTCGAGGTCGGTCATCTGGCTCTCGTCCGGCAAAGTAGGCGCCGGGATCGGCGGCATCTGGGCGATCGGCGGGGCGGTGACGGGCGGGGTGAGGGCCGGCGGTTTCACCGGATCCGCGATGCGTGGCGCTCCGGCGAGATAATCCGGATGTGCGGGCATGCGCAGTACCGCGATCTTCAGCCTGGCATCGGCCATCGCGGTTTCCAGGTTGGCCAGAATGCCGTCGCTGCGTATCACCCGCTTCGCCAACGCGGCGATAACGCTGACGGCAACCGGCGTCGGCGCGTCCGATGTCGCGGTTTCGGCGATGGCGGCGACACCGGTGTTGTCGGAGATCGTCGCACCGGCCAGCGTCTCCAGACCAAGAGGGGACGGAGGGTCGGGGTTCGGAACCATGTCGAAGATCACGACCGAGGCCGTGACGCCGTCTCGCTTCACCGTATCGAGAAGCGACTTCAGCAGAATTCCCTGGGTCAGGACATCGGATGGCCGCGCGATACGGGCGGTGACGGGAAGCATGAACGCGCGGTCGTTGAAGCTGGCGCCATAACCGCAAACATAGACCAAAGCGGTCGCCGGCCCTTGGGTAAGGCGCCGGGAAAAATCGCTGATCCCGGAGTCAATGCCACCGATGGAGGCATCCACACGCTCGGTCACGTCGAAGCCGGCCGCCTTCAACGCGGCCGCGACCACATTGGCCGAGCGTCCGCACGCCGGGAGGCCGGGCCCCGCGGCATAGGTCGCGCTGCCGATGACCAACGCCACCTGGGCCGGCTGTGCCCGCGCCACGATGGAGGGAAAGAAGAACGCCCAGGCCACGGCGGCGGCGATCGGGAAGCGGATGAAACCCATGAAAAGTCTCTTTCAATCCAAGAGGTCATATAACCGGCGCGATCGGCTTTAGCCAGCGATGCGGGATTTCGCGGCCGTTCTGTTGCAGACGGACCGAGGTGCCGCACGCGCCGATGAACCTTCCAGGCCGCCGCCTTAGGGTCCCGCTCCCACGAGTTGACTCGCCTGGGCGGACGTCAAACGGCCGGTCATTCCGGAGCCAATCCTGATCTGAAATATATTGATCGCCGTCCGCGTATCGGCATCGAAACGGCCATTGATCGGCCCTTTGTAGTAACCAAGCCGCGCCAAGGCGGATTGCACCTCCCGGCGGTCCTTCTCGGTCATTTTGTTCTCATCCGGCAACACAACCGTCACCGCCTGAGCCGGCCGCGCGACCGGCAGCCGGGGCGCTCCGGTGAGGTAACCGGGGAACGAGGGCAGGCGCATTATCGCGATGATGGCCGCGCTGCCCCAAAGCCGATTGTCCACGTTCGTGAGCAATCCGTCGCTGCGCACCACCGGGTCGGCGAACACCCCCGTGAGCGCGGCCGCGAACGGCGTCAGTCCATCGCCCGCGGGCACCGAGGAAACCGCGATGAGGCCTAATCCCGGGGTCACCTTGGTGGCGGCCAGCGTGTCCAGACCGGTCAAAGGCGGGCTGCCCGGCTGGGGCACGATATCGAACGCCGCGACCGCCGGAGCTTCGCCGCCGCGCGCCACGGTGTCCAGAAACGTCTTCATCATGATCCCCTGGGTCAATACGTCGGACGGCCGGGCCGCCTGCGTATTGACCGGAAGTACGAACACCCGGCCGTTGAAGCCAGCGCCGTAGCCGCACACGTAAACGAACGACGCGGCCGATGAGCCGGCCAGCCGGCGGGAGAACTCGCTGAGGCCGGCATCGATCTCGCCAATCGTCGCGTCGAGGCGCTCGACGATCTCAAAACCGGATGTCTTCAACGAAGCCGAGACCGCGGTCCCGGATCGGCCGCAAGCGGGAAGCGGCGGCAATGACGTGTACGCCGCGTTGCCGATGACGAGCGCCGTTCCGGCGGGCTGCGCCCAGGCGGACGGTGCGAACAACAGGCACGCGGAAATCGCCGGCCATGCGAAGGCCCATTTGCCGACAGTCAAATAGGATCGGTTTCGAACCATGCTTTTGTATAACGCGGGTGCCGCGCCGGGGCCAGCGAGTGCACCGGGTTGTCCCTGATCGTCAGCCCGCGAGCGCGCGCATATCGTCCAACGCCTCCACGTATTCGGTCATGAAATCCCGCACCACCGCGCGCACGGATCGTACGCCCTCCACCAGCCCGACGCCCTGGCCGACGAAATAGCTGACCAGGGCTCGGGCCTGCTGGTTGCCGTCCTCGGCGGTCCGGGTCACGCGGCGCATCGCCGGTTCGGACAAAATGCCCTGCAATGGCATCGGGAGCGGGCCCGGGCCGTCCGGATCCTCCCACGCATCGGTCCAGGCGGACCGGAGTTGACGCGCCGGCTTGCCGGTTCGCCCGCGCGAGCGGACGGTGTCGCGGGACCGCGCCGCCACCATTTTCTCCCGGAAGATTGGGGAGGTTTCGGACTCGACGGTCGCCAGCCAGACGGAGCCGGTCCAGACGCCGGAGGCTCCCATCGCCATGCAGGCGGCCATCTGGCGGCCGGTCATGATCCCGCCGGCGGCCAGGACGGGCACCGGGCGAGCGCCTTTCAACGCGCGCATCACCTCGGGGATCAGCACCAGGGTGGAGACTTCGCCGCAATGGCCGCCCGCTTCGCCGCCTTGCGCGACAAGGACATCGACGCCTGCCTCGACCTGGCGGATGGCGTGCTCGCGGGCGCCGACCAGAGCGGCGCAGGGGATGGCGCGGTCTTTCGCGCGCTCCAACATCGAGGCCGGGGGAACGCCCAGGGCGTTGGCGATGAGTTTGATGGGGTGGCGGAAGGCGACGTCCATGAGTTGCTCGCCGGTCTCGTACTGGTAGGGCGGTGGGCGGTTGGGGTCGTCTTTCGCATGGTTTTCCAGGCGGCCCGTGGGGTCGACGCCGTGGCGGCGTAGCAGGTCGTCGACGAAGGCGCGGTGGGCCTCGGAGATGGTGGCGGCGAGGTCACCCCTTGTCATGCCGCGCTGGGTGCGGATGGTCAGGTTCTCGGGGATCAGGAGGTCGACGCCATAGGGTTTGCCGTCGATATGCGCGTCGATCCAGGCGAGTTCGATTTCGAGTTCCTCGGGGGTGTAACCGGCGGCCCCTAACACGCCAAAACCGCCGGCGCGGCTGACACCGGCGACGACGTCGCGGCAGTGGGAGAAGGCGAAGAGGGGGAAATCGATGGCGATCGGGGGTGGGAGGGGCCTGGGCATGGGAGGACTCTTTTGCGGTTGGGGGAGTCGCCAATGGCGCTTGCGGTCCAGTGCGGTTTGAGGCGGGGCTTCTCTCGTCATGGTCTCGATGCGGGGAGGGAGGTTACCCCGGGGAAGCTGCAACAACCAAAGAGCCAGTGGCTCATCGGGCTGACGCGGTGCTTGGAATTCCGGCGGCCGTTCTCAAATGAGGGTTGCACGGTGGCATTGCGCCAGTGCATTTTCTCTCCGCGTTAGCCACGACACGCTCTTACCGGAGGTCAATCGAAAATGCCGTCAATCCAGAATCTGGTGGCCGATCTGAACAACGGCTCGATCGTTGGTGTCGGCGCCTCACCGAGTTCCGACGCCGAAAATATGTTTCGGGCAATCTCGGCCCCGCACGCGGTCAAATATTCGTTCGTCCATATGAAGGCGGCGATCTCAGCGGCGAACAAGCTGACCATGGCCTCCGCCTTGGCCAGCATCGATTTCAACGGCAGCTACCTGCATTACGATGCCGCGTGGTCGACCATCGCCAACATGGACGTCAACCGGCGGATTGTCGCCAGCGGCAATTTCAGCGGCTGCATATTCAAGGTCTACATGGTCTCGCCCGGCTTCTTCAAATGCGCGCACATCTCGCGTCCGGGCACGGATTCGGATCGCCTGGTGGGGCTGATGGGCACCTACGCGACCAGCCAAGGCTGGACCGAAATTCGGTCGGTGCCGACGGTGGGGCTGATCGGCAACAACGGCTGCACCGGTATTATTTGCGTCGCCTATCTGATCACCAACGTGCAGATCCAGACGATCCGTCTGGAGATCAACTCGGTTGGCCTGATCGTCGGCAAAACCATGTGGACGGACGCCGTCTGAGCGGGGTCCGAGCGGGCGGGCGCCGATCCGCTCGCCCGCCGCGGTTTTGATTTGGCTCCGCTTCTCGGGGACGTGTTTGATTTCTTCCGGTTCAACCGGAACGCGCGGCAAATGAGTCGCCGCGGTATGCCATTCGCTCAAAGCGCGAGATTGACACAACACTCCTGTCATCGACGCCCGCGGCCGATTTTCTCGGGCGCTTTTCACCAGATGTTAACCAACATCGCTCAAACCGCGGCGCCATGCCACCCCGGCCCGGAGCGATTTCATGTGCAACGGCGCTGCTCTTTCCTTCGCCGCCGCGTTCGCACACCTTGAGGCGGGGCGGCTCAACGAAGCGCGGACTCTCTGTTGCGCGACCCTGACGCGCGACCCCAACCACCCTGAGGCGCTGCACCTTCTCGGTCTCATCGTCGCCCAACAAGGCGAACCCGAAGCGGGCGCCGCGATGATCCAAAGGGCGATGGCTCTGACGCCCGGCCGGGCGCCGCATCACAACAGCCTGGCGCTGGTCTGGCGGCTTCTGGGCCGGCATGACGGCGCGGTCCGCGAATACCGCGCGGCGGCGGCACTCCGCCCGGGTTCCGCCGAGATCCACAACAACCTCGCGACCGCCCTCCGCGACCTGGGCCGGCATCGGGAGGCGGTGGAGGAGTACCGTCACGCGGCATCCTGTGCGCCGGAACGCGCCGAAATATGGTGCAACCTGGCGAGCACGCTCGACATCCAAGGCGACCCGCCGGACGTGGAAGCCTGCTTTCGCCGGGCGATCGCGCTCCGGCCGGATTACGCGGCGGCCCACGCGGGGTTCGGCCGCTGGTTGATTGCGCGCGGGCGGTGGGTCGAGGCGGAGGCGTGCTTGCGCGAAGCCGTCCGCCTGGCCCCGGACGATGCCGCGGCGTGGACGAATCTGGGCATCGCGCCACAGGAAACCGGCCGGGCGGCGGAAGCGGAGGCCTGCTACCGGCACGCCATCGCGCTCGACCCCGGCCGCGCCGACGCGCACCACAATCTCGGCTGTCTGCTGGCGGCGGACGGCCGGACGGACGAGGCCATCGCGTGCCATGAAGCCGCCCTCATCGCCGATCCGCTGCACGGCGCCGCGCGGCTGGCGTTGTGCATGGCCGAATTGCCGATCCTTTATCGCGACGATGCGGAGGTTGACGAACGCCGGGCGCGCTATCTCAAAGCGCTGGACCGGCTGGAAACAGCCGTGACGGAGCCTCCCATCGCGGCGGCGGTGGCGGCGGCGATCGGCACATCGCAACCTTTCTTCCTGCCATATCAAGGGGAGAACGATGTCGCGCCGCAAACGCTTTATGGCCGGCTCGCCTGCCGCGTCCTGGCCGCTTCCGCGCTGCCCGCCCGCTCCGAACCCGGCAAGCGCATCCGGGTCGGCATCGTCAGTGGATTTTTCCAGGACCACACCATCTTCCGCTTGTTCCTGGAGGGTTGGCTGACCCAGATCGACCGTCGGCGCTTCGAGGTCATCGGCTTCCACACCGGCCGCGGTTCCGACGCGGAGACCGCGCGCGCCGCGTCATGGTGCGACCGGTTCACGCGAGATTTGCCCTCGGCCGCTGCCTGGCGCGAGGCGGTGTCGGAGGCGGCGCCACACGTCCTGTTGTATCCGGAGGTCGGGATGGACCCGATGTCCGGCCGTCTCGCCGCCCAGAGGCTGGCGCCGGTGCAATGCGTGGCCTGGGGCCATCCGGTGACCACGGGTTTTCCGACGATGGATTATTTCCTGTCCTCGGAGCTGATGGAACCACCAGACGGGGACGCGCATTATACCGAACGTCTTATTCGGCTGCCCGGCCTGGGCGTTTATTACGTGCCGGATGGGCAACCATCTGGGCGCGCGGCTCCGCACATCGCGCCCGGGGTTCCGGTGTATTGGTCGGGTCAGGCGTTGTACAAATATCTCCCCCAATACGACGCCATCTTTCCGCGGATCGCCACCGCCGTGGGCGATTGCCGGTTCGTGTTCATTGGTTTCGCCAAAAGCCAGGCGGTGACCGACGCATTCCGCGCGCGGCTGGCCCGGGCATTTGCCACGTTTGGTCTGGACGCGGACCGTTATTGTGTCGTTCTGCCACCGATGCCGCAGGAGCAATTCCTCGCGGCGGCGGGCGCGGCGGATGTAATTCTTGACACGCCCGGTTGGTCAGGAGGCAGATCCACGCTGGATTGTCTCGCCGTCAATCCCGCTATCGTGACGTGGCCGGGTCCGTTCATGCGCGGACGGCACACAGCCGCGATCCTGCGTCAGATCGGCTGCGAGGAAACCATCGCGGAATCGCTTGACCATTACGTCGATATCGCCGTCCGCCTGGGCCGCGACACCGCCTGGCGCGACTGTGTCCGAGGGTCGGTCGAACAACATAAATATCGCGCGTTCCGGGATGACGGGCCTGTCCGGGCGCTGGAGATGTTTCTCGTCGGCGCGCTGAAACGGTGAATTCGAAGCGGCACCACGCGTCGTTTTTCGGGAGGCTTATATGGGGATTTCTGCCGCGACGGGTCCTCCGGTCAAGCCGGAGGATGACGAAAAAAGGGCGGCATCGTCGAGATTTTCGAACGGCGCCTGACAATAAGCTGACACCCTGACAACAGAGTCCCATTCCGCTATCCTCGCTCCCATGACCTGGTCCATCCTCGCGCGCGATCCCGTGACCGGCACCCTCGGTGTCGCCGTCGCCTCCCGCTTTTTCGCCGTCGGCGCGATCTGCCCCTTCGTCGAGGGCCACGTCGCCGCGCTCGCGACACAGGCGTTGGTCAACCCGATGTACGCCCACCACGCGATGCCCAGGCTGCGTAGGGGCGAGGCACCGGGGGAGGTCCTGGCGGCGCTGGTCACGCCCGATCCGGGTGCCGATCAGCGGCAGTTCCACATCCTCGACGCCACCGGCCGCATCGCCCAACACACCGGCGCCGCCTGCGTTTCCTGGGCCGGCCACGTGTCCGCCGAAAACGTTTCGGTCGCGGGCAACATGCTCGCCGGCGAGGCCACCGTCCGCGCCACGTTGGACGCGTATCGGTCCGCGACCGGATCGATGGCCGAGCGCCTGCTGACCGCCATGGAGGCAGGCGAAGCCGCGGGTGGCGACAAACGCGGCAAACAATCCGCCTGCCTGAAAATTGCCTCGCGCGATCCGTATCCCGATCTCGATATCCGCGCCGACGATCACCCCGACCCGCTGGCCGAATTGCGCCGGCTGCATCGGGTCAGCCTGGAACGTTTCGCCGTGTTCCGCCGCTTCCTGCCGGGAACCGGCGACCCATGGGGCAGCTTCGACCGCGCCGGAATCGACGCGGCGATCGAGCGCGACAGGGTGCCGCCAGGCGGGCTCTGATCCGGATATGGCAGGCGACCGGAGGACCGGCTATGATCGGTCACGAGGGAGACCACCATGACCGCTGTCAGCGCCGCCGAACCAGAGGATCTCGACCAGCTCTCGGACGATGCGTTCCGCGGCCATGTCCGCGCCTGGATTGTGGCGAATTATCCGCCGGAACTGCGCAACCCTCCGCAACGGTTGCATTTCAACGAGAACAAGCCGTGGTACATGGCGCTGGCGAATAAGGGATGGCTGTGCCCGAACTGGCCGAAAGAGTTTGGCGGCATGGGAATCTCCGCCAGCAAGCAGCTGATCTTCCTGGAGGAAAAGGAACGCCACGGTTGCTCACGGCTGAACGATATGGGAATGACCATGATCGGTCCGTTGCTGATCCGTTTTGGCCGGCCGGAACAGCAACAACAATTTCTGCCGAAAATCCGCTCCGGCGAGCATATCTGGTGCCAGGGTTACAGTGAGCCGAACGCGGGTTCCGATCTGGCCTCGCTGCGGACGTCGGCGGTTCTCGCTGGCGATCATTGGGTGGTGAACGGGCAGAAAATCTGGACCTCGCTGGCGATGGACGCCAACTGGATTTTCTTGCTGGTGCGCACCGACACGCAGGCGAAAAAGCAGGAGGGGATCAGCTTCCTGCTGGTGCCGATGGATACGCCCGGCATCACTGTCCGTCCGATCACCAACATCGATATGGCGGATGAGTTTTGCGAAACGTTCTTCGACGACGTCCGGGTGCCCAGGGAAAACATTGTCGGGGATATCAATAAGGGCTGGACGATGGCCAAGGCTCTGCTGGGTTTTGAGCGGATCGGTTCCGGTTCGCCGCGGCAGGCTTCGTACGCGCTGAAGCGGTTGAAGCTGCTCGCGGAACGAATGGGGGTGTGGGAGGACGATGACTTCCAGCAACGTTTCACCCGGTTGCGGCTGGATCTGGAGGATCACAAGGACCTGTACGAAACCTTCGTGGAGAGGGTCCGGCGGCGGGAGGCTTTGGGGCAGGACGTTTCGATGCTGAAAGTGCATCAGACGGAGTTGTTCCAGCGGATCACCGAAACGATGATCGACATCGCCGGAGAATACGCGGCCGGTCTGGGACCGATGGAGGGTAACCAGGAACTCAATCCCGCCGGATTGTTCCTGCAATCGCGGCCCGCGTCGATTTACGCCGGATCGAACGAGATTCAGCGGAATATCCTGGCGAAGAACGTGCTGGAACTGCCGGGTTGAGTGTGTGGGATGGATGGGAAATTGCAGCACGACGTCATGGGCGTGCCCCACAACCCGCGTCATGGCCCGGCTCGTCCGGGCCACCTATGCCGCGTAGTGCCGCGACCGGTGGCCCGGACGAGCCGGGCCATGACGTTAAACTCACTGACCACGACGTTAAATTCACTGACCGCGACGTTAATTCTACTGACCATGACGTTAATTCCGCGGACCGCGACGTTAATTCCATAGGCCATGACGGTAATCGGCAGGGCCATGACAACAATAGGACGGGCAAATGACGGTAACCGAATGAGCGCCACGGCATGGCCATGATTACGCAAAGGTCCATCGCATGAGTTGGCTGACCGCCGTCATCCGTCCGAAAATTCGTGGCCTGTTCACGCGGCGCGACGTGCCGGACAACCTCTGGAGCCAGTGCTCCGGTTGTCAACGCATGATCTTTTCCAAGGATCTCGTTGCCAACCTGCGGGTTTGCACGGATTGCGGCCACCATATGCGGGGCACCGCGATCGAGCGCCTGGAATGGACCTTCGACAAAGATGGTTTCACCCGTATCGAACTGCCTAAGGCGGCCGTCGACCCACTGAGATTCCGCGACAGCAAACGCTACACTGATCGATTGAAGGAAGCGCGTGACTCGACCCATCTCGATGATGCCGTCGTCGTCGGTCACGGTACCATTCGCGGTCACGATGCCGTCGTCCTGGCCATGGAATTCGCCTTCATCGGAGGCTCGATGGGCGCCGGATTGGGGGAGGCGGTGGTCGCCGCCGCCCGCCTCGCGGTCCTGCAACAGGCGCCGTTGATCGTATTCACCGCCTCGGGCGGCGCGCGGATGCAAGAAGGCGCCATCAGCCTGATGCAAATGCCGCGCACCGTCATCGCCACGCGGCTGGTGAAAGACGCCGGCCTGCCCTTCATCGTTGTCCTGACCGACCCCACCACCGGCGGCGTCTCCGCCTCCTTCGCCATGCTGGGCGACATCCAGATCGCTGAGCCCGGCGCGCTGATCGGTTTCGCGGGGGCACGGGTGATCGAACAAACCGTGCGCGAAACATTACCCGAGGGATTCCAGCGCGCCGAATATCTGCTTAAACACGGGATTATCGACATGGTCGTGAAGCGGCCAGAGATGAAGGAAACCCTCGCGCGCATTATTTCTCTGCTGCGCGTCAAGGAACTTCCGGCGGCCGCATGAGCCACGTTGAAGGCCGGATCGATGGGATTGTCGCTCGGCTGCACGGGCTGCATCCAAAGCTGATCGATCTCACGCTGGACCGGCTAAACGTTTTGCTGGCGAAACTCGGGAACCCCGAACGCCGCCTGCCGCCGGTCATTCACGTGGGCGGCACCAACGGCAAAGGTAGCGCCTGCGCTTTTCTTCGCGCGATGGGGGAAGCCGCCGGTCTGCGCGTGCATGTCTATACCTCCCCGCATCTGGTGCGTTTCAACGAACGGATCCGCGTGGCCGGTGAGCTTGTAAAGGATGCCGATCTGATCGTGGCGATGGAGGAGGTCGAACGCGCCAACGCCGGTGCGCCGATTACCGTTTTCGAAGTCATCACCGCCGCGGCGTTTCAACTCTTCGCCGCGGTGCCAGCCGATCTTTGCCTGCTGGAAGTCGGGCTTGGCGGCCGCGGCGACACGACCAACGTTGTCGAACATCCAGCCGCGTGCGCGATCACCTCGATTTCGCTCGATCATCGCGAGCTACTCGGACCTACGCTGGAGGCGATCGCACACGAGAAAGCCGGGATCATGAAGCGCGGTGTGAAGCTGGCCACCGGCGCGCAGCCCGATGAGGCGATGGCGGTGCTGGAGGCGGCCGCGGTCCGCGCCGGCGTCAGGTTGTTGAAGCGTGGCCGCGATTGGTCGATTTCGCCCACCGCCACGGGTTTACATTACACAGACGAAATGGGCGTCATCGATCTGCCTTTCCCGTCCTTGCCGGGAGCACACCAGTTCGACAACGCCGGTATCGCGATCGCCGCTTTGCGGGCGGCTGGGCTCGGGATCCCCGGCAACGCCATAGCCAAGGGAGTCGCCACCGCCGAGTGGCCCGCGCGGCTGCAACGCCTGACCGGCCGCCTTACCGCGTCGTTGCCAGTGGGGTGGGAACTCTGGCTCGATGGCGGTCATAACCCCGGGGGTGGCGTGGCCTTGGCGGAACATCTGGCCACCTGGCGGGACCGCCCGGTGCACCTGATCGTTGGCATGAAGCAGGCGAAGGATTCCGCGGAGTTCCTGAGACCTCTGATCCCGCGCGCCGCCTCAGTTTGGGCCGTGGCGGAACCCGGCCAGCACAACGCGCTGCCTGTCGAGGCCATCGTCGCCGCGTCGGGTGGCGTCGCGCGGCCAGGCCCCACGATCGCGGAGTCGTTACGGAAATTGCCACGCGGCACCGGGCTGGGTCGCGTGCTGATTTGCGGCAGTCTTTATCTGGCGGGCGAAGTGTTGAAGATGGACGCGGAGTGATACCGTGCGGCAATGCGCGGTTGTGTGCGTGCGATTATCTTGCTATTTCGTCGAATCGGTTTCCGATTGTTAAACGTAATGACCGGCGGGCACTTCCCTTCCCCGTCATGGCCTGGCGTGTTCGGACCACATGTTTCAGCGCAGTGCCGCGCCGGTTGGCCCGGTCAAGCCGGGCCATGACGGTAAAAGGGGGGGGGGCCGTCAACCAAACAACGTGATCCGGATGCTCATGCGGTCAAGCCGGGCCATGACGGCAAAAATGGAACGCCTCTCTGCCAAACAGCGTTATCCGGATGCGTATGTGGTCAGGCCGTGCCCCGGCCGCATCGGGAAGCGCATCACGACCCCTTCAGTGTGATCTCATCGTACGGCGCGGTGTAGGGGAATCCCGGAATGCGGCCAAAGCTCGATTCGCCAACCCGCGGGCCGATGCCGTTGAGAAAGCCCAGTTGCCAGATTGGTGCGAACATCGTCCGTTCATGCACCATCCGCTGCATCTGGTGCAGGATCGCCTCGCGCTTTACCGGGTCCATTTCCGCCGCCTGTACCGGAAATAACTCGTCGATGTCGGGGTAACTTCCGTAGGCAAATGGCCCACCCTTAACCACGAAACTTTCCAGCCGTGTCGCTGAGTTACCGAAGGCGCCAGGCCCGGCCTGGATGAGGTTCTTATAGGTCTTGTCGGTGAAACCCTTTATGAAGGCGGCACGTTCAAGCGGGCGAAGCTTCACGCGGATGCCAACCTCTTGCAGGTTGTTGACCACCGCCTCGCCGATATTGGAGTACGAGGAATCGCAATAATACAGGCCGGCGTCGAAGCCGTTGGGAAAGCCAGCCGTGGCGAGCAACTGCTTCGCCTTGACCGGATCGAAGACCGGGGCCGGCGGCTGCCAGTAGAACTCGTACATATCCGGGAAGATGGAACTGCCGGTAACGCGCGATTTGCCCAGGGTCAGCGCGTCGTTGATCGTATTGCGATCGATGGCGAGGCTTAAAGCGTGCCGTACCCGCTGGTCGTGCCAGGGCGATTTAGGATCCCATTGATCCGCGAAATACACACAGAACGTCCCCTGGACGACAGCCGCTTTCAGGCCAAGACCGGGTGTTTCCATCAGAGCCTTCGCGCTTTCGCCACGGATCGAATAAGCGATGTCGACCTCGCCCCGCTTCAGCGCGATCAGCCGGGTCGATTCATCGGGGATGACTTTCATCACAATTCGTTTCACCTTGGGCGCGCCGCGCCAGTACGGCTCGAACGCTTCCAGCACCAGTTCCAGGCCCGGCTCGTACGAAACAAACTTATAGGGACCGGCGCCAATCGGGGCCTTCTTGAAGCCGGCGTCACCAACTTTCGTCACGTATTTCGACGGCACGATCCAACCCGCCCCGGTGGCACCCGCGTAAAATGTCAGGAAGTCCGGCCAGGGTTGTTTGAGCTTGAAGCGGATGTGACGGGCGTCGGGCGTTTCGATCGCGTCCACGCGTTGCTTCAGCAAACTGTGGTCGGATCCCTGGTAGCGGAGGAACGAGAATTTCACGTCCTCCGACGTCACCGGATCGCCGTTATGAAACAGCGCGCCATTCCGTATCACGAACTCGAAGGTCAGGCCATCCTTCGACATCGAATAAGACTCGGCGAGGCTTGGCGACCGGATCCCGTCCGGCATCGACTTCACCATGCCGTCATGCAGCGCGTAGAGGATCAAATAGGGTGTAACGATCCCGGTGCTTTCCGCCGGATCGAACCATGTCGGCGTCAGGGAGACATGGACGGCAACAGTCAACTGTCCCTGGGGCGCCGCGGCCGCCGTGGTGGCGGTTCCACCAAGACCAAGCGCGATGAGAGCGAGGCTCTCCCGCCGCGTCAGTCCCCGGGCGCCGCCATCCGGGAACGCCTGCTCATCGTGGCTTTGAGGTAAGCGCATCCTGTCCTCCCTGAGTCATTTCTTCTGTTCGGATTCAAATGCGACAATCCGTAATCAATGTCGAGAGGGGACGCGGTTGCCGCTAAGGCGACGCCCAAAGATAAAGGCTCTCATTGCGTTATTGATTGATATGGTCCGATTCCGACGGCGCTCCGCAGCCAGTCCTCTGGCTGCATGTCGCCCCCCAGAGCTTCGACTGTCCGGCGCCAGCCCAGGTAATGGTCGAGATATTT
>SHWL01000123.1 GCA_009693865.1 Acetobacteraceae bacterium
TGGTCTTTCCTGCCTGGGAGGATATCCTGGCAACCCTGGCCTTCATCAGACCGCCACCACTGCCTTCCTGAAAAGGCCATTCTGACAATCGATTTCCGCTACGCCCTCAACCCCAACCCTACCATTGGCCATAATGAGAACTGCTGTCGCCGCCCAGAAGCTCGCCGGGGGCTTTACCCCCTGGACCGCGATTCATTCGCTGGAGGTCAGGAGAGGGCGTACTGAGTTGTTTCAACGTTCTCGTTGGCCCTCTCCCAACCCCCAGCCAAAAAGTCATGGTTCCAAGGGCCGAGCCCATTGGTCAGGGTCTGGGGTGAAACCCCAGCGCTTCCTCACCCAAATGCCGCGCTAAGCGCGCCAAGAGCATTGAGCGCGGGCGGGAAACCCGTATAGGGGGCCGTTTGGATGATGGCCTCGATGACCTCGGTTTTCGACAGGCCGACGTTCAAGGCGGACTGGCCGAATTTGCCAACCTGCTCAGGAAGACGCAACGCCGTGAAGCCGGCGACGGCGACCAAAGCGCGCTGACGGCGTTCCAGTCCCGGCCGGAACCAAATTTCACCGTAACCGTATTGAATGGCGGTGGGATACAGCGCGCCCGTCACCTTGTTGTCGGGCGCCGCGTAGCCTTGAAGGGCGCGGGCACCATGCAACGTGTTCATCAGATCGACGCCACGGCGGGTCATTTCCTCAAGGGACGCGTCCTCGGGCGGATCGGCGGGGAACGCAATGCCGCGCTCGGTCAGAATTTCCGCCAGCAGGGCCAGCGTTTCCTCAGCGGCGGAGAAGCCCGCATAGAGCGAGGCTTGCACCAGGATTTCCCGGATCGCGGTGGCGTCCAGTCCATGATCCAATCCGGCGCCGATATGGCAGCGCAATGAACGAAGGCGCGGTCCCGTGGCCAGCGCGGCGATGGTGCACAGCAGCCGATCGCTCAGAGTGAGGCCAGGCCGGTTCCAAACCCCGCCGAAGACCGGCTCGGTCATCAGGTTCGCGAGGCCCGGGGTTTGCGCGGCGGTTCCGAACAATTTCTTCAACGTGGTTTCGCCGCTCTGGCGCAGGGTCTGGCGGGACATGTGGGTTCCTCCGTCACGCTGTTTCCCGCGTTGATCGCCGGTCCGGGAAAAAGAGTCCATGGCACGCGGCCGCCTGGATCACCATGTCGCATCGATGCCGTCTGTTGCGCGAGATCAAAGCCCCCTCGCACCGCGAGGTGTATGATGGTTGCATCCTACAAAGGGAAAAACCGTTCATGCCTCAACTTCGAAATCTTTGTTTCGTCATCGCCGATGGCGGTCACGCCCGTTTCGTGCGGCCCGCGGAGGATCATGGGCTGCACACTTTCGAATCTCTCGATTCCGCGGCCGTGCATCTGCATACGCGCGATCTGGTGTCCGACCGGGCGGGCCGCTCGTTCGAGAGCGGGTCGCCCACGCGCCACGCCTTTACCGCCCGGCTCGATCCGCACGATCAGGAAAAGGTCAGGTTCGCCCGTTCGGTGGCCGATCGGATCAATCAGCGGTCCGCCGCCGGGGTGTTTACCGAACCGGTGCTCGTGGCGCCGCCGCACGTGCTGACCGAGATCGTGGATACGCTCGACACGGCGGCGAGCGCGAAGGTGCCGGACCACGATCTGTCACCGCACCTGAAGGAATGGGTGCGGCCGGTGCATCGCGCCGGAGCACCCGCGCCGTGATTCAGGCGAACGCCGCCTCCATCTCGCGGCGGTAACGATACGCCGGGTCGGCGTCATCCACGCGTACATCGTCCCATGTCACCTGGGCGCCCAGGGGAATGTCGCGGATGAGGGGAACCTTGTTGGCGAGGCCGATGGGCAGCCCGCCCATGCGCAGGCTGGCGGCGGCGGGCATCAGCTTGCCCCAGACGCAGGCGCCGCCCTCGCCGTCCAGGATTTCGCCCGCTTTCAGGTCGCGTTTCGCGGTGGAGACGACGTCGCCGCGGAAGCCCGTCGCCGCGCCGGTCGCTTCACCGCGCAGGGCGGCGGACAGGATGGAAACGTTCAACTCCAACCCGATCAAATGGAACGGGCGGTACAACACGCTGATGCGTCCCGAGGGATCGGTGACGACGCCGTATTCCTGGAAACAGCGGGCGGCATAATCGTTGGGGGCCTCGAACGCCACGAACACGCCCCAGCGGAGGTCGTTTCTCACCTGACTGCCGTCGCGATGCACGCTGGAGATGACCTCGACCTGACCGGCGTGATGCAGCGCGCCGGTGTTGCCGGGCCGCAGCACATCGGCGAGTTCGTGTGTGCCGCAGGGTGGAAACGCGAGCCCGTCCGGTGCGGGCGTCAGGCCTGTCGCGTTGGCGACGGCGGCCATTTCGATGCCGGATTTCGTGCCATCCAGGAATGAGTTGAACATTTGCGGGTTCATCCCGCCGATGCGCGCCTGCTCCGGCGTCAGGCCGTAGAACCCCCAGACCGTGTCTGGTGTGGAGGCGTGGTATTCCGGCAGGTATTTCGTGCCCTTGCCGGCGGCGATGACGTTGAACCCGCAGGCACGAGCCCAGTCGACGAGTTCGAAAATCAAGGCGGGCTGGTCGCCATAGGCGAGGGAATAGACGACCCCGGCTTTTTCCGCCTCGCGCGCGAGCAGCGGGCCCGCCAGGACGTCGGCCTCCACGTTGACCATGACGATGTGTTTGCCTTGTTGGATGGCGCGGCGGGCATGGGCGATGCCGGCGGGGGCGTGGCCGGTGGCCTCCACGACGACCTCCACGTCGGAGTTGGCGATCATCGCGATGGCGTCGTCCGTGATGCGGGTGGCGGCGATCCGGGCCTCGTCCCAGCCGACGGCGCGACAGGCGGCGCGGGCGCGATCGGGAGACAGATCGGCGATGGCGGCGACCTCCAGCCCTTTTGTCGTTGGCACCTGCGACAGGAACATGGAGCCGAATTTCCCGGCGCCGATCAGGCCAACGCGGACGGGGCGTCCGGCGGCGAGGCGTTTTTGGAGGAGGCTGTGGAGGTTCATCGGGCCGGCTTTCGGGTTGGGGTGGTCGCGGGGAGGTTAATGGGTGGCGGGGGATTTGTCCCGGGGCTTCCTGGGTTAGGTGCGGGTACGGACTTTTGGGCCGTGTCTTCTGGTCCGCGGGTGGGAGCGCGGAGATCTTGGCTGTTGCGTGATCGTGAAACGGATTTATGCAAGGGGAACGCCCAATCTTGTCAGTAGGCTAATTTCGTTACACGATTCCTGATTAACGGAACAACTCGCAACTTGTGCGCAGTAGTGAATCACGCCAGACTCCAGACACAATTGCTCTAGCCATCGCTTGTATGCCAGCAATTCTCATTATGGCTGCTGACCTCTCCCAAATCGTCATCCTCCGGCGCGACCGGAGGATCCGGAGCGGTACCACGCCTCGCTTTCGGGCGCTATTATACGCGGATATGTGCCGCTACCGATCCTCCGGTCGCGCCGGAGGGTGAGGAAAAAGCAAGCGTCAGCGCCTAAATGAATTGCTGCTTGTATGCATTTACGCCATGGCATTGGTTCGGTTATACGGTCAGCCAAAAGGGAAGCCGGCGATGTCTCGAAAAAGGGGTTATGCTCGGCTGATTCAACAACGGCCGTTCCTGGTGTGCTCGTCCATATGGGAAACATGTGACAATCCTGACCTGGACTGGATCACGCAATGATCGCCGCTTCGCTTGCCCCCTGGTTCAACCGTCACGGCATCCATTACGGCTGGGTGATGGTGGCGCTTACCTTCCTGACCGCCGTTTGCGCCTCGGCGGCCACCAGTTTGCCGAGTATACTGCTGCTTCCAATGATGCAGGAGTTCGGCTGGGCCCGCGCCGACGTCTCGGGCGCCATGGGGCTGATGCTGATCTTGTTCGCTGTGACGGTGCCATTCGCGGGTGCTCTCATGTTGCGCCATGGTCTGAGCCGCATCGTGGTAGCCGCCGCCATCATGACGGCCATTGCCCTGTTTGGCACAACGCAAGTGACCGCGCGCTGGCAGCTCTGGATCACCCTCGGCCTCTTGCTGGGCACTGCCGCCGGTCTGGTCGCCTTGGTGCTGTCGGCGACGGTGGCCAATCGCTGGTTCGCGCAACGTCGTGGCCTCGCCATGGGCATACTCACGGCCGCCTTCGCCGCCGGACAACTCAGTTTCATGCCTGCCGCCGCCTGGCTCGCCACGAACCACGGCTGGCGCATGGCGGTGTGGCCCGCGATCATCGGCGCCGGCGTTTGCGCTGTCCTCTACATCCTGCTCGCTCGCGACTGGCCAGCCGATGTCGGCCTTCCCCCATATGGCGAGGAACAGATCCAGCCGCCCGTCCTGGGTTCGGCCGAAAATGTCATCAACCTTAGCTTTTCCGCGCTGCGCGATGCCTCGTTAACGCGCGTATTCTGGGTGCTCGCGGGCTCGTTCTTCATCTGCGGGCTGTCCACTACCGGAGTGGTAAACCAGCACTTCGTTCCATTCTGCGCCGACAACGGGGTCACAGCTGTGGTCGCGGCCTCGTTCCTGGCGCTGATGGGCGTGTTCAACTTCGCCGGCACCATCTGCTCCGGCTGGCTGTCGGATCGCTTCGACAACCGTATTCTGCTGGCGTGGTATTATGGTCTGCGCGGTCTGTCGCTGATGTGGCTGCCATTTAGCAATTTCGATGTCGTTTCCCTGTCTCTCTTTGCGATCTTCTTCGGACTGGATTTCGTCGCCACCGTGCCGCCCACCGTGAAGCTGGCAGCGCAGCATTTCGGTCCCGTCAAAGCTCCGATCGTGTTTGGCTGGGCTTTCGCGAGCCACCAACTGGGCGGCGCCGTATCCGCCTATGCCAGCGGTGTCTCCCGTGACGCGTGGGCCACTTATCTGCCGGCCTACCTCGCGATTGGTTTCGCGTGCCTGCTGGCCGCCATGGCTGTGTTCGCGGTGCGCGATATCCGTCAGGCAACTTTGCGGGCAGCGGAGTAAAGGCCGGATGCCAGCCTCAACACTGCCCAACAAAGTAGGGCAAAAAAGACCAGACAATGAGCGCTGGCTCCACCACCCTCAGGCTCTCGCCGATCTGGAAAACGCTCTGGGCTGGGCAAAAGCCAACCCGCCGAGCGACGAGGGAGTCGATCGGATCCTGGCGAAACTGAATGACGACGCCTGATGCCCGGGTCAGGCTCGATCCCAACAATCCCAAATCCCAAGAGAATCTGCTGACCTTGCAAAAGCCAGAGCGGCATTCGGCCCTGGAGACACTCAATAAGCTCCGGCAAATGACCTGGAATCAGGTTTATCGGGACAGCGGACTCAATTGGGAAAAATCGTCAGTGTCGCGCCTCCCGCCGGGGTCTCCGCCATCTACTCGTTGCGTATAAGCCAATCCAGACGGGCTACCGCTTACCGGGCCGGCGACTTCATGCGATTTCTGACCATCGCGCCCGATCACGACGCGATCTACGGCATAAAATAGCTCTCGTCGGACCTCTCGCCAAAACGCCCCCGCTCTTCCCCCCAGGCGATTTTCGTGCCCCGATACCCGGGCCCAATGGGGGAGACCACCAGGTGCCCGAAACCGAATGGCGCAAACTCCGCGCCGACGAACTCCGCGACCGAGCCAAACAGGACGCGATCGTGATCCTGCCTGTCGCCTCGCTCGAACAGCATGGCCCGCATCTGCCGGTCGAGGTCGACTCCATGCTGGGTGAGACCATCGCGGCGCGAACCGCGGCGAAGATCGCGGCCCGCGGCCAGGCGGTGGTCGTGTTGCCGGTGCTGTGGACCGGCCTGTCCGAACATCACATGAGTTTTGGCGGCACCATCACCCTGGATAATTCGACGTTCGCGGCCGTGATCGAGGGCGTCGTGCGCTCGGTGCTTCGTCACGGCTTCACGAAGATCGTGCTGCTGAACGCGCATGGCGGCAACGAAAACGCGCTGCGGAGCATCGTCGACGATCTGACTCCGAAGCTTGGCGTCCCCATCGTGCAGTTCACCTACTGGTACGCCGCCGCCGTTCCGATCGCCAAAATCCTGGAGCAACAAGGCGGCCTGACGCACGCGTGCGAGGCCGAGACCTCGATGATGATGGCCGCGCGGCCCGAACTGGTGGCGGAGGACCGCATCCCTCTGGCGAAATCGAATGAAACCGGCGATGTCCCGTCCGGCGTGTATCGCTGGCGCTCGCTTGGCAGCCGCACCGCCAGCGGCGCGCTTGGCCATCCGGAGGCCGCGACCGCGGAAAAAGGCGAACGTCTGTTCGATGCCATTTCGACCGCCGTCGCCGATAAGCTATGCGACAAAGACCTGTGGGATCTGCCCTGGAATTCGGAGAACCTATGAGCATCGAACTGACGGTCAACGGCCGGGCGGTCAGCGTCTCGGTGGCGGCGGATACGCCGTTGCTGGACGTGTTGCGCAACCATCTGGACCTGAAAGGGTCTCGTTACGGCTGCGGATTGGAGCAGTGCGGCAGTTGCATGGTCGTGATAGATGGGAAGGCGGATTACTCCTGCGTCCGCGAGATCTCCGCCGTCGCCGGCAAGCGCATCGAAACGGTCGAATCGCTGGCGTCGCATCCGCTGCATCAGGCGTTCCTGGATGAGCAAGCAGGCCAGTGCGGCTATTGCCTGTCCGGCATTCTGATGTCCGCCAAGGCGCTGCTGGATCGTAACAACTCGCCCACCCGCGCGGATATGG
This sequence comes from Acetobacteraceae bacterium, assembly GCA_009693865.1. Lineage (GTDB taxonomy): Bacteria > Pseudomonadota > Alphaproteobacteria > Acetobacterales > Acetobacteraceae > Rhodopila. The sequence goes on from SHWL01000123.1 coordinate 6,664, forward strand.
TCACGGCTTTGGACTCCAATCTGTGCCGCTGTGGCGCGCATCCCCGGATCATCCGGGCGATCGAACGCGCCGCGGCGGCGTTGCGCGAAGGCGCACGGGCAAACGATCTACGCGAAGGGGCGCGGTCATGAGCGAGACCCTGCCACTCAGCATTCTCAACAACCGCCGCATGGAAAAATGGGTGCGGTTTCAGCCCGATCGCACGGTCAAACTCGCGGTGGGTAAGGTTGAAATCGGTCAGGCCGTGTTGATCGCGCTGACCCAGATCGCCGCCGAGGAACTCGATATCGCGATCGATCGTTTCGCCGTCATCTCCGGCGATACAGCGGACGCGCCGGATGAAGGCTCGACCAGTTCCAGCCAGTCGATCGAGATGTCCGGACGATCCGTCCGTCTGATCACCGCGGAGCTGCGCGCGCGGATCGTCGATCGTTTGGCGCGGCGATTGAATTGCTCGCCGTCCGACATCGACGTTCTCGATGGCGCGTTCCTGTTGGACGACGAGCCGACCGGTCACGATTACTGGAACTTCGCGGGCGATGAGGACTTCGCGGCCGATATCGCGGGGACGGCGAAACCAAAAGATCCAGCGGATTATAAAATCGTCGGCAAGCCCGTGCCGCGTCGCGATCTGGCGGCGAAAATCAGCGGTGCCGGCTTCATCCACGACATCGTCCGTCCCGATATGTTGCACGCCCGTATTTTGCGCCAACCCTCGCGCGAGGCGGTACTGACCGCGTTCGACGAAGCAGCGGTGCGGCGCGCGGCGCGCGGAGATTTCCGCATCGTGCGCGTCGCCAACTTCGTTGCCTTTGTGGGCGATGACGAAACAGTCGTGCAACGTGCCGCGGTCGCCGCCCCCGCGCACGCGAAATGGGATAAAGTTCGAAAGCTCACACCCGCGCATCAGGAAGCAGCGTGGTACTTGACCCAACCCTCGGACGATCGTTTCGTCGGCGATTCCGTGCCGGACGCGATCGCGGGTGAGGTCGTATCGGAAACTTATTCCCGTCCGTTCGTCGCTCACGCCGCGATGGCGCCGTCCTGCGGCCTCGCGGAGTACCGCGACGGCCGGCTTCAGGTGTGGTCCCATACGCAGGGCGTTTATCCGTTGCGCAACAGCCTCGCCGACATCCTTGGCCTGACGCGGGAGCAGGTGACGGTCCGGCACGCCCACGGCGCCGGGTGTTATGGCCACAACGGCGCGGACGACGCGGCGGTGGACGCCTCTGTCATCGCGATGCAAATCCCCGATCGTTGCATTCGGGTCCAGTGGCGGCGGGAGGAGGAATTCGGCTACGAGCCGGTCGGCACCGCGCATATGACGCGGATCAAGGCAGTCCTCGACGCGGCGGGGAAACCCATCGATTGGACCTGCGAGGTTTGGGCCGGCTCGCACGTGCAACGTCCCGTCTACGGCGGCAATATGCTGACACACGAGGCGCTGCCGTCACCGCCGCCCGCACCCAAACCGAACGATCCGCCCGAGGCCGCCGGTGGCGGTGGCACCCGCAACGGGATTCCGCTTTACGATTTCCCGGCGAAACGGATCATCCACCATCTCGCCATGACCACGCCGGTCCGCACCTCCTCGTTACGCGGCCTGGGCGCCCTGCCGAACGTGTTCGCGCTGGAATGTTTCGTCGATGAACTCGCCGAAAAGGCGGGGATGGATCCGGTTACGTGGCGGCTCGCGCATCTGTCCGACCCGCGCGCGCGACGGCTGATTGAGAGTGTCGCGGAACGCAGCGGTTGGGCGTCGCGCGGGACAGGCGGGAATGGCAAGGGACTGGGGATCGCCTGGAGCCGTTACAAGAACAAAGCCGCTTATGCCGCCGTGGCGGTAGAGATCGAGGTCGATCGGGAGGTCCATGTCCGCCGCGCCTGGATCGCGGCCGACGCCGGTTTGGTGATCAATCCGGATGGCGCGACGAATCAGTTGGAGGGCGGATTGGTCCACGCCATCAGCATGACGCTGAAGGAACAGGTGAAGCTGGACGGCGCCGGCATCACCTCGCTGGACTGGGACAGCTACCCAATTCTGCGCTTTTCCGAAATTCCTGAGATCAGCACGGAACTCGTCCACGCGCCGAACGAGCCGACCCTGGGCATGGGTGAATGCACGTTTGGACCAACCGCCGCGGCCATCGGGAACGCCGTGAAACACGCTCTGGGCGTGCGCATCAGGGACATGCCGCTAACTCGCGAACGGATCGCGGCGGCAATTCTCAGAGGTTAGGCGACGCCCAAAGATAAACGCTTCGATCGGGCACCAGCCTCCCCTCGTCATGGTTCGGCTCGACCGGACCATCGGTCGCGGTACAGTGCCGCTTCGGATGGTCCGGTCGAGCCGAACCATGACGTGGAGAGGGAGGCGGCGCGATTCGTTTATCTTTGGGCGTCGCCTTAGCGTTTTCCGGCTGGCCGCGCCGTGCCACCCCCCCCCCACCGTCGTCATGGCCCGGCGCAGTCCGGGCCACCGATCGCGGCACTGTGCTGAACCGGTGGCCCGGACGAGCCGGGCCATGACGATTTAGCGAGTAGCGGGCCTAAGCGGCCAAATCGAAAAACTGCCTCAATACATATGCTGCCCGCCGTTGATCGACAGTGTCGATCCAGTGATGAAATCGGCGTCATCGGCTGTCAGAAACGTGACGCCTCTCGCGATATCCTCGGCATGACCCAGACGCCCAACCGGGATTTTGGCGACAATTTTCTTCAGCACCTCGCCAGGAACGGCGCGAACCATTTCCGTATCCACATAGCCCGGCGCGATCGCATTCACCGTGATCCCAAAACGCGCCCCCTCCTGGGCCAGCGCCTTGGTGAACCCGTGAATGCCCGACTTGGCGGCGGCATAGTTCACCTGGCCGTATTGCCCAGCCTGACCGTTGATGCTGCCGATATTGACGACGCGGCCGAATTTAGCGGCGCGCATGCCCTCGAACGTGAGTTTGCACAGGTTGAAGCAGGAGCCAAGATTGGTGTCGATCACGGCGTCCCACATGTCTCGATTCATGCGCAACATCGTGCCGTCGCGAGTAATCCCGGCGTTATTGACCAGAATCTCGATCGGGCCCGCCTCGGCGACAATCCGATCCAGCCCATCCTTCGCCGCGTTGAAGTCGCCGACATCGAACTTATAAGCCTGAATGCCGTGCTCCGCCTTGAACGCGGCGGCCGCCTCATCGTTACCGGCATAAACCGCGACGACCGTGCGGCCCGCCGCCTTCAACGCGATGCTGATGGCGGCGCCGATACCGCGCGTGCCACCCGTGACCAATGCGACGCGAGACATATCCCGTGCTCCCTCTTACCGTTCCACGCACATCGCGACACCCATGCCGCCGCCGATACACAGCGTGGCGAGGCCTTTTTTCGCGTCCCGCTTGTTCATCTCGTACAACAGCGTGATCAGCACCCTCGCGCCCGAGGCCCCGATCGGGTGGCCGATGGCGATCGCGCCGCCGTTGACGTTGACCTTCGCCGTGTCCCACCCAAGGTCCTTGTTCACCGCCAACGCCTGCGCCGCGAAGGCCTCGTTGGCCTCGATCAGGTCCAGATCCTCGACCTTCCAGCCCGCGCGGGCGAGCGCCTTGCGGGTCGCCGGGATCGGGCCGGTGCCCATCACCCGCGGATCGACGCCCGCCGTGGCGAAGGAGGCGATGCGCGCCAGCGGCGTCAGCCCCCGCCGTTGGGCCTCCTCCGCGCTCATCAGGATCAAGGCCGCCGCGCCATCGTTGATGCCGGAGGCATTGCCAGCGGTCACCGTGCCGTCCTTGGTGAAAGCGGGCCGCAGCTTCGCCATCGTTTCCAGCGATGCGTCGTCGCGGATATACTCGTCGTCCGCGACAATCGTTTCGCCGCGGCGGGATTTTACCGTCACCGGCTCTATTTCGTCCTTGAAACGGCCGGATTTCCGTGCCGCGGAGGCCTTTTGCTGCGACGCCACGGCGAACACGTCCTGTTGTTCGCGCGTGATTTGATACTTGTTGGCGACGTTCTCGGCCGTGTTGCCCATGTGATAGCCGTGGAAGGCGTCCCACAGCCCGTCCTTGAGCATTGTGTCGATGAATTCCAGCCCACCCATTTTCGTGCCGTTGCGCAAATGCGCCGCGTGGGTCGAAAGGCTCATGCTCTCCATGCCGCCCGCGGCGACGATCGCGCTTTCGCCGGTGCGGATTTGTTGGGCGCCCAGGGCGACGGCGCGGAGGCCGGAGCCGCAGACCTGGTTGATGCCGAACGCGGTGTTCGCATCCGGTAGCCCAGCGGCCCGGGCGGCCTGGCGGGTCGGGTTCTGTCCCCCGCCGGCGGCGAGCACCTGACCGAAGATCACCTCATCCACATCGGCCGCCTCGACGCCGGCCCGGGCGAAGGCGGCGCGCAGGGCGACCGCGCCCAACGCCGGGGCGGAAAGCGTGCTGAGTGCGCCGTTGAAACTGCCAACCGGTGTGCGGGCGGCAGAGACGATAACGATGTCGCTCATGGTGGGGCACTCCCGAGGGGCGGGCGGTCCCGCCAGGATTTTGATTGTAGCGCTGCGCCGCACAATCGGGAAGGTGGGACGATGGGCGGCGAAGCATCGCCCGCTTCGTTCACTTCCGCGCACCCGCCCTGGAGCGCGCCGTTCGCTTTTTCGCGCCGCCGCCAACGGTTCGCAACCAATCCCGCATGGGCTCCCACAGCACTTTCGGTGCCCCACGCCCGGCGGTCATGCCCACATGGCCCGCGGCCGGTTCCAACAGCGTCGCGTTCGGCAGCAAGTCGGCGAGAACCCGCGCGGATTCCGGCGGCACGATGCGGTCTTGCCGCGGCACCGCGACCAGCGCCGGCACCGCGATGGAGGCCGGATCGATCGTGAGGCCAGCGATCCGCCATGTCCCGCGCATCGGCAGATTGCCGCCATACCAGTCGCGCAGGCACTCCCTCGCCGTGGTGCCGGACAGCGGAACACCGTCGTTGAGCCAATCCTCGACCGCGACGAACAGCCGCGCCGCCTCGCTGGCCGGGTCCAGGTGGGCAAACCGGCGAAACTTCTCGGCGACGGCCCCCGGGTCGTCGAGCGCGAACAGGGCTTGCAGCAGATCGATCGGCACGGACTCGACGCCCTGAAGCAGCGGTTCCAGCAAAGCGCGAGTGGCCTCCAACCGGTGCAGCCGCTCGACGGTTCCGGCGTGAAAATCCCAGGGCGCGGCGAGCAGCACCAGGCCGCTGACAAGATCCGGCCGCACGGCCGCCGCCGCCACGGCGAAGGTGCCACCCATGCAGTAACCGGCCAGGATCACCTTCCCGCTTTCCGCCCGGGCCGCGTCCATGGCGCGCACCAGGCGGCCCGCGATGTGGTCGGTCAAAGTGAACGCGGGCTCCGGTTCGCCCCAGTCCAGCAGCATCGGGTGGACCCCCTCGCTTGCGAGCCAGCGCAGCATGGAGTGCCCCGCCATCAGGTCGAGCACGGTCCAGCGGTTCACGAGGCTGGGGACGAACAGCACCACGGGACCATCGCCGCCATAATCCAGCAGGCGGGCGCCGCCCTCCGTCCAGGCAACCGGCGCGTCGGGAACATCGCGGCGCCAGGGATGCGCGTGCCAGGCCTGAATGCCGCGCAGAAATCCCGCCTCAGCTTCGACGGCGGCGGGGCGCTTCCAGTTTGGCGAGCCGGGCTTCCAGTCCATCGATCCGGCGAGTGAGACGCTCGATCTCAGCATCGCGAGCGTCAGATGCAGCAGCAACGGCCGCGGCCCCCGCCGAGGCCCCGTGGGAGGCCCCGTGGGAGGCGCGATCACCAGAGGCCAACGCGGCCGGCAAAGCCTCCGCCCACAACGCCATCGCCGCCCGCCACATGTCCATCCCGGGCGGCTCGCCTGTCCGTTGCTCGTTCGCCTGGGCCTGAAGCTCCTGACGCCACAACGTGGTCCAGTCCTGGAAGAAGCTCGCCAGATCCGGCTCGCCATTTGACTCCTGGCGCGGAGGGCCATTGGGCGCGTTTGGGCGAGCGCTGTCGGTCATGCCTCATCCGGCCTCCTTCGACGCCGCACCATACGGCCTGCGATTGCGGCGCGAAACCGGGAAACTGTTTGCCGCGGTGCGAAAGGGGGCTTTCGTCCGACCGGTTTGTGCCGCATGGTAGGAACCAAGATATATGCGAGGGATGCATGGCCGACCCCGCCCACAAGGAAACGGACACCGCCACGGCTCAGGTGCCGCCGGTCGTCGTGAAGAAATATGCCAACAGGCGTTTGTACAACACGGAAAGCTCCAGCTACATCACCCTCGACAATCTCGCGGAGATGGTCCGCGCGGGCCGCGATTTCGTGGTTTACGACGCCAAGAGCGGGGACGATATCACACGCGGGGTGCTGACCCAGATCATCGTGGAGGAAGAAGGCAAGGGCCAGAACCTGCTGCCCACGAACTTCCTTCGCCAGTTGATCGGCTATTACGGCGGTGCGATGCAAGGGGTTGTGCCGGGCTATCTGGATCAGGCGATGCAAGCCTTCACCCAGCAGCAGGAGCAGGTGCAGGCGTCCATGCGCAAGACCGTCGGTTCGATGACCAACCTGTTTCCCTTCAGTAACATGGAAGAACTCAGCCGCCAGAACATGGCGATGATGGAACGGGCGTTTTCCATGTTCACCCCGTTCAAGCCAGGCGGCGAACCGCCCACTGATGACGCCGGACGGGAAAACCTGGCGTTGCGGATGGAAGTCGACAGGTTGCGGCGGGAACTCGCGGCCAAGGACGGCAAGAAGGGCTGACCGCTTTCAGCAGTTCTCATTATGGCCAATGGTAGGGTTGGGGTTGAGGGCGTAGCGGAAATCGATTGTCAGAATGGCCTTTTCAGGAAGGCAGTGGTGGCGGTCTGATGAAGGCCAGGGTTGCCAGGATATCCTCCCAGGCAGGAAAGACCAG
>SHWL01000124.1 GCA_009693865.1 Acetobacteraceae bacterium
CCTCTACACATTGATGCAGGTGTTTTCGGTGACAGTATTTGAAAAGGCCTCGATAGAATCTGTGATTTCTCAAACAGCTGACAGTTCCGAACACGTCATGGACGATAACCAATTGAATTTATTCAGCTATTGACCGGACAATAGTGAATCCGGGTATCTCCTGCGTTCGGCCCCTGCGGGGAAGGATACACCATGTCCGACTCTGACCTCATCCTTTGCGAAATCGATGGCCCCGTCGCCATTGTCACCATCAACCGGCCAAACGCTCGCAACGCCGTCAATCCAGCGACGGCGCGCGCCCTGGCGGACGCGTTCCGCCGCTTCGACGCCGATCCGTCGTTGAGCGTCGCGATCCTGACCGGCGCGAAGGGCACGTTCTGCGCGGGCTTCGATCTGAAGGAGACGGCGGCCGGACGGCGGGGCCACCGGATCGAACGCGGCGAAGCCCCCATGGGCCCGACCCGCTTCAAATTGGGCAAACCCGTCATCGCGGCGGTCGAGGGCCACGCGGTCGCGGGCGGCCTCGAACTCGCGCTGTGGTGCGATCCGCGGGTCGCCGCTGAGGATGCTACATTCGGCGTCTGTTGTCGCCGGTTCGAAGTGCCCTTGATGGACCTCGGCACGATCTGCCTGCCCAGACTGATCGGCCACAGCCGGGCGATCGATATGATCCTGACCGGACGTGGCGTATCTGGCGAGGAGGCGGAACGCATCGGACCGGCCAACCGTGTCACTGAACTCGGCACGGCCCTGGCCTGTGCCCGAACCCTGGCGCCAGAGCTGGCGGGCTTACCTCAGGCAGCGCTCCGAAGCGACCGGCTCTCCGCCATCGAGCAATGGGAACTGGGTTGGGAGCAGGCCATCCTCAACGAATTCCGTCTGGGCATCGCGACGGTCGCGACCGGTGAGACCGAGGCCGCCGCGCGCCGATTTGCCGCGGGTGCCGGGCGACCTGGCACAGCGGCCCAGTGAGATTGGTCGATGCTCCCTTCGCTTTGGGTTGCGGGGAACCTGGGACATCGACCTCCCGGTCCCCTTCCGCGTGGGCATCCGGTTTCGACCATGGCCTGAACGATCTCCAGACCAAAAGCGACCCAAAGTGTGTTTTGCGATCGCGGTTACGCGATTGACAGAACCCAAGGCCGCCCACCGTCCAACTCTCTATCAGGCCGGAACGGCGTCCATCTCCCAACAAAAAATCGCCCTGATCGTTGGCGCGGGTGATGCGACCGGCGGCGCCATTGCCCGCCGTTTCGCGCCCGAGGGTTGCACCACATGCCTCACCCGCCGCCTGGCCGAACAATTGGCGCCGTCGGTCCGCCAGATCGAACAGGACGGCGGCAAACAAAGCCCATGCCTTCGGCAGCGATGCCGCCAGGAAGGCACGGTTATCGAACTCTTCGCAGCCCTCGAGCGCGACACCGGTCCGATCGAGGTTTTGGTCTTCAACATCGCGGTAATGTCCGCTTTCCCATCCGCGAAACGACTCTCCGCGTTTACTCCAAAATGTGGGAGATGTGCGCGCTGGCCGGTTTCCTGAACGGGCGGGAAGCGGCGCGGGTCATGGTGCCTCGTGGACGCGGCACGATTCTTTTCACCGGGGCGACGGCCTCGGTCCGCGGTGGTTCAGGCTTTTCCGCGTTCGCGGGCGGCAAGGCGGCGCTGCGGGCGCTGGCGCAAAGCATGGCGCGTGAACTGGGACCCGAGGGCATTCACGTCGCGCATGTCGTGATCGATGGTGCTACCGCCACCGAGAGGACCCGATCACGCGCTCCGGACAAATATGAAACCAAAAAGACGTAGGCCCACATTCTGAACCCAGAATCTATCGCCGAGAATTACTGGATGCCGCACTGCCAACCCCACGATGCCTGGACCCATGAACTTGACGTACGGCCATGGGCGGAAAACTGGTGAGCGATATGTCTGGACCTCAGCAAAGCATCCGCGTCATCGACCTGATCACGGTCATTTCAGGCCCGGTTTGCACGATGCTGCCCGCGGATCAAGGTGCGGATGTCATCAAGGTCGAACCGCCTGGTGGCGACATCGCTCGCCGTACCGAGGGGGATGGCGAGTTCACGGCGATGTTCGTTTCCTCGAACCGAGGTAAGCGCTCGATCGCGCTGGATTTGAAATAACCCACGGCGCTGGAGGCGTTGCGGCTTTCGATCGAGGGCGCGGACGTGCCGGTGCAAAATTTCCGGCCGGGAACGATGGAACGGCTGGGTCTGGATGAACCGGCGATGCGGGCGCTGAACCCAGGTCTGATTTATCTGTCGATTTCCGGTGTCGGCGATCCCGGACCCTACATGGAAAAGCTGGCTTACGATCCGGTCATTCAGTCGCTGTCGGGCTTCGCCGATGTGCAGGCGGACCAGCCGACCGTCCGGCCTGAGATGATCCGCACCATTGTCGCCGACAAGACGACCGCGGTGCATGGCGCCCAGGCGGTATGCGCGGCATTGATGGCGCGGGGACGAGCGTGGAAGGGACAACATATCAGACTGTCGATGCTGGACACGATGGTCGCCTTCATCTGGCCCGAGGCGATGACACAGTACACCGTCGTCGGCCGGGAAAACGCTGCCCAGCCGGCACCGCGGCCGGACCGGATCTTCAAAACGCTCGACGGATCTATCACAGCCGGGTCTCTTTCGAACGACGAGTGGCGCGCTCTGTGCGACGTCATGGGCAAGCCGGAATGGATCGAAGATCCGAGGTTTCGCACACCCGCCGCGCGATCGGCCAACGCGGCGGCGCAATTCGACCTAACCCCCGCCCGGATTGGCGGACCCGCGCCGCGCATCGGGGAACATACCGGGGCGATTCTGGCGGAAGCGGGCTACTCCAGAGCGGAAATCGACGCGCTGATCATGTCCGGCGCGGCCAGGACGGCTAGGTCGTGACCCGCATCCTCTGGGGAGCAGGCACCAGCCGCGCGATCCGGCCGCACGGGGCTTTCATGAACTGGGTCTGACCTATGAACACCGGCCGATTTCGGCGCGTACGGGGGAGACTCAAACACCCAAATACACCGCATTGACCGCGCGGCAGAAAATCCCATTGCTGTAGGACAACGACCTGACGATCACCGAAAGCGCGGCGATCGTGACTTATTTGTCCGACGCCTACCGGCAGCCGCACAACAGGCTGGTGCCGGAGGATGTCCGGGACCGCCCACGGTGTCTGGAATGGTGCTTCTTCGTCATCAGCGAACTCGACGCGACCTCATTGTACGTCATTCGCAGGCACGGCGATCCGCGGCACATATACGGCGAGGCTCCGAAGGCCAACGCAGCGGCCGCGGACTATTTCCAGAAGCAAATGCAGCGTCGAACGCGCTCTGGCGGATGGACGGCCCCACATCCTTGGCGATCGCTTCTCCGCCGCCGATCTCCTGCTTTCCACCTGCCTCTGCTGGGCGGTCCGTTACCGGCTGCCGGTGGCGGAGGAGGCCATCGCGTATAACGCCCGGGTTACCGCGCGGGCCTTGGAGAGCAACAAGGCACCGGCCGGGCCGGTCACGGTTTGATCGCCCCATCGGAGGCCGTCGTTTATTTCCCGGCTTTCTCGACCGCCGCGAAATCCACCGCGGTCAGGAACTGTTTCAGCGTCGCCTCGGGCAGCCCCCTGCCCTCGACCCGCACCATGATCCGGTCCCCGACAAGAGCCGAGAACGATCCGTCGTCCTTCATGTAAATCGTCCGGCGCCCATTCACGATCTGTGTCCGCCCACCCGCCGCCCCCGCGATCCCACTGGAGGCAAACGCCGACAGCGCCTGCATCATCGGCGAGTCCGCGAGGATCGACACTGTAACCGTGTCATCCCCCTTGTGATATTTCCGCGACGCCCCGGTCCCACCCCCGGCCATGGCGAGCCCGATGGCGATCGTCTCCACCTCGTCGGCCCTCCAACCGGCCGGGGCGCCGGGCAGCAAACGGCCATAAGTGTCGGCGCGGCCCTGCCGGAGCAGGTTCAACGCCGCCTCCAGACCGGCGATCGCGGTCGGCATGTCCTTCTTGCCGTAAGCAGTCAGCGCCTCATTGATTTGATCGACAACATCGTCCGCGCGCGCGGGCAGCAGCAGCGCGGCGAACACGATAAGCGACAGCGGCAGGGTCCGGATGTTCATTGGCCAAACCTCCATGATCGTGGCAGCCATTTTGGCACAACGCGCGCCTGAGACCAGACCGGGCCGTACCCGTCACATGGATCGAGCGCGCGACGGCCCCTACCGCACGACGGCCTGGTAGGCTGCTATCCCCGCGACATCGACGATCTGACTGACCGACGCGTCCATCGGCACGATCTGCACCGGACGATCCATGCCGATCAGTAATGGCCCGATGGTCGTTCCTCCTCCGAGATGATGCATCAGGCGGGCGTTGATATGCGCCGAGTGCAAGCCCGGCATCACCAGCACGTTCGCGTCCCCGGTCAACCGGCAGAACGGATACAGCGCGCGGATCGACGGCTCCAGCGCGACGTCCGGACTCATTTCCCCGTCGTATTCGAAATCGACTTTTCGAGCATCCAGGATCGCCACCGCGTCGCGCATCGGGATCGCCCGGTCATGCGCCGGATCCCCAAACGTCGAATGCGACAACAGCGCCACTCTGGGCTCGTGCCCCAGATGCCGCGCGGCGGCGGCGGCACCGATCACGATATCCGCCAGTTGCGCCGCGTCCGGGCGGAAATGCACCTGCGAGTCGGCGATGAAGATCGTCCGCCCATGCAGTCCGAGCATCAGACTCAGGCCGAAGGCGATCTGACCTGGCGCCGGTCCGATGACCCGTTGAACGTCTTCAAGACAGACTGACGCCGAACGGGTCAGGCCGGTGACCATCGCGTCCGCGTCGCCGGTCGCGACCATGCAGGCCGCGAACACATTGCGGTCCTGGTTGACCAGGCGCTGACAATCGCGCCGCAGGGCGCCTTTGCGCTGCATCCGCTCATACAGGAAGTCGACATATTTCGCGTTCGATCCGGACAGGCGCGCATTATGAATCTCGATCCCCTCCGGCACACCCAGGCCAAGACCGGCCAGCGTGGCCAGCACGCGGTCCTCGCGCCCGATCAGAATCGGCCGTCCATAGCCCGCGTTGCGATACGCCACCGCGGCGCGAACGACCTTTTCTTCTTCGCCCTCGGCGAACACAACGCGGCGCGGATTGCTCCGCACCCGTTCCATGATCGCGTCCAACGCGCCCGCGGTCGGGTCCAACCGGCCGGAAAGATCGCGCGTGTAACGGGTCAGGTCGAGGATGGGCTTGCGCGCCACGCCCGACTCCATCGCCGCGCGCGCTACGGCGGGTGCGATACGCGTGATCAGCCGCGGATCGAACGCATTCGGAATGATATATTCAGGCCCGAAGCGCAACCGCCGCCCGGACGACGACGCATGCACCTCGTCCGGCACGTCCTCCCGCGCCAACGCCGCCAATGCGTTGGCGGCGGCGATCTTCATCGCTTCGTTGATCGTGCTGGCGCGCACGTCCAACGCGCCGCGGAAAATGTAGGGAAAGCCCAGGACGTTGTTGACCTGGTTGGGATAATCGCTGCGGCCGGTGGCGATGATCGCGTCGGGGCTGGCGGCGCGGGCTTCCTCGGGCGTGATTTCCGGATCGGGATTGGCCATGGCGAAAATGATCGGTTTCGCCGCCATCCGCCGTACCATGGCCTGGGTCACCGCGCCTTTGGCCGATAGCCCGAAAACCACGTCCGCCCCATCCAGCGCATCCGTCAGAGTGCGGGCCTTGGTTTGCACCGCATGGCCGGATTTCCACTGGTTCATGCCCTCGGTGCGGCCCTGGTAAATGACCCCCTTGGTATCGCACAGCGTCACGTGCTCGGGCCGCATTCCCATGGCCTTCAACAGCTCGACGCAGGCGATCGCGGCGGCCCCCGCACCGTTCACCACCAGTTTCGTCTCGCGTAGATCCCGATTGGTAATCTGGCAGGCATTGATCAAACCGGCGGCGGCGACGATCGCGGTGCCGTGCTGGTCGTCGTGAAACACGGGAATGTCCATCAGTTCGCGCAGCCGCTGCTCGATGACAAAGCATTCCGGCGCTTTGATGTCTTCGAGATTGATGCCGCCGAATCCGCGCAGGAAACGGACGCCGGCGATGAATTCGTCGACGTCTTCGGTGCCGAGTTCCAGGTCGATCCCATCGATATCGGCGAAGCGCTTGAACAGCGCGACCTTGCCCTCCATTACCGGCTTCGACGCGATGGCGCCGAGATTGCCCAGGCCAAGGACGGCGGTGCCGTTGGAGATCACGGCGACCATGTTGCCCTTGGCGGTGTAGTCGTAGGCCAGAGACTCATCGCGGTGGATGTGCAGACAGGGTTCCGCGACGCCAGGCGAGTAGGCGAGAGACAAATCCCGTGCCGTGACGATCGGCTTGGTGACGCGAATTTCCAGCTTGCCCGGACGGCCGCTGGCATGCATCGCCAGCGCCTCCTCGCCCGAGACATGGGCTGTTCTGGTATCGATGCCGCCGTCGGCCATGGCTCGCTCCTGGTTTCTTAAAGAACCTGGAAGCATGGTCGAGGTTCAGACGGACCGGAAGTCCCCTATGCGAAAAATGCCAAAAGCTGAGCCAGCAGCGCCTCAGGCTGTTCTTCCGCCCTCGCCTTCCCGATCCCTGGTCCGATTGACTCAAACCAAGGCCGCTCGCATAGGCGATGCCGTGGACAACCAAAGACTGAGCCGCCGCCATGCTGGACAGCGCCACCATCGACGCCCCCGCCCACGCCTACCATGTCGCTGAAAAGGAACGCATCCGCATTCGCGCGCCCAGTACCGTGTACCCCGGCTTCACGACCGAGGACGCCTATGCGATGCAGCGCGCCTGGGTCGCGATCAAGGTCGCCGAGGGCAACCCGATCAGGGGACATAAGATCGGCCTGACCTCGCGGGCGATGGAGCGTTCGGTGGGGATCAACGAACCGGATTACGGGTCGCTGATGGCGGACATGTTCTACAACACGGGCGACGAACTCCCCCATGAGCCGGTTCATCCAGCCTCGGCTGGAGTGCGAATTGGGCTTCGTCATGGGCAAGCGGCTGAAAGGCCCGAACTGCACGATCTTCGATGTGCTGAGCGCGGTGGAGTATGTCGTTCCGGCGGCGGAAATCGTCGACGGGCGCACGCATCGCGTCGATCCCGTGACGAACCAGCCGCGCTGCGTGCTGGACAGCATCGCCGGCAACGCCGGCAACGCGGCGTTGATTATCGGCTGGCGTCCGATCCGGCCGATGGAAATGGACCTGCTCTGGGTTGGCGTCCTTTGCCACCGCGACAACGTGATCGAGGAATCCGGCGTCGCGGCGGCGGCGGTACTCAACCATCCCGCGAACGGCGTCGCCTGGCTCGCCAACAAACTCGCGCCTTTCGACATCGCGTTGGAGCCGGGTCAATTCGTGCTTGGGGGATCCTTCACCAGCACGGTCGAGACGCGCGCGGGCGACACGTTCCTGGTCGATTACGGCCCGCTGGGCACGATCACCGCGCACTTTGCCTGAGGCGGCCATGGCGCGAAAATACGCCGCTCGAATAACGGAGATCGACCATGGCTGATTATTTCGACGCGCCGACGAAATTCGGCGTCGGACAACCGGTCCGCCGGTACGAGGACGTGCGCCTGCTGACCGGGCGCGGTCATTTCCAGGACGACGTGAACCAGCCGCGGCAAACCTGGTGCGTCTTCGTCCGCTCCCCCCACGCGCACGCGAAAATCAACGGCATCGGCACCGAAGCGGCGAAGGCCTCACCCGGTGTGGCCGCGGTTTATACCGCGGCGGATTACACCGCCGACGGGCTGAGCATGCCCAAGGCCAACATGCCGCGGAAGAAACGCGACGGCTCGCCGATGTTCGCGCCACAACGTCCCCCGATGGTCGGCGACCGCGCGCGATATGTCGGCGATATCGTGGCGATGGTGATCGCGGAAACGCTGGATCAGGCAAAGGACGCGGCGGAACTGGTGGACGTCGATTATGAGGCTCTCCCCTCCGTCACCAATGTCGCGGAAGCGGCGAAGCCGGACGCGCCCAGGGTGTGGGACGAGAACGCGGATAATATTTCCCATACGTTTGAGAGGGGCAACAAAGCCGCCACCGACGCCGCGTTCGCGAAAGCGAAACATATCGTGCGCCGCCGCCATATCATCAGCCGCGTTCACGCGCAGTACATGGAACCACGAGGCTCTTTAGGTGTTTACGACAAGTTCGAGGACCGGTACACGCTGTATGCTGACGTGAACTATCCGCACCGCGTCAGGAACATGCTCGCGGCGCAGGTGTTCAAGGTCCCCGAAAGCCAGGTCCGGGTCGTTGTTCACGATGTGGGCGGCGGTTTCGGCACCAAGGGCTGGCAGTACGCCGATCACCGACTGGTGCTATGGGCGGCGCGAAAAATCGACCGTCCGGTGAAATGGCGGTGCGAACGGTCGGAAGCCATTCTCGCCGACGAGCACGCTCGCGACAATATCGGCGAGGTCGAGCTCGCTCTCGATGAAAACGGTAAATTTCTGGGCATTCGCCTGAACATGCTGGCGAGCATTGGCGCTTATATCGCGTCGGACCGGCAGTTACTGACGCCGTTCGGGATGATCATCACGCTGACAGGGGTGTACGACATTCCCACCGCCTTCGTGTCGATCGACGCGGTGCTGTCGAACACCAGCCCGACGGCGCCGTATCGCGGCGCGGGCCGGCCGGAAGCGATTTATCTGATGGAACGGCTGATTGAGGCGGCGGCGGAAGAAACCGGCATCGACCGGATCGAACTGCGCCGCCGCAACGTCATCCGTCCGGACCAGATGCCATACAAGGCCGCGCTGGGTCAGGTCTATGACAGTGGCACGTTCGCTGAGAACATGGATCTGGGGATGGAACACGGCGATTTCGCCGGTTACGCGGCCCGCGCTGAGGCCTCCCGCGCGCGCGGCAAATTGCGCGGCTTCGCTCTGGTCAACGCGATCGAGGCGGCGGCGGGGCCGGTGCCGGAATATGCTGAGGTGCGGTTCCAGCCAAGCGGCTCGGCGTTGTTGCTGATGGGCACCAAAACCCACGGCCAGGGTCACGAAACGATGTACAAGCAGATCCTGCACGAAAAACTTGGCACCAATGCCGGAGAAATTCGATTTATCGACGGCGACACTGACCGGGTGGCGTTCGGCATGGGCTCGAACGGCTCGCGGTCCATGGTCACCGGTGGCACCGCGTTGACGATGGCGGCGCAAAAACTGATCGACAAGGGCAAGAAACTCGCCGCCCATCTGCTGGAAGCGGCCGAGTCAGATATCGTTTTCGCGGAGGGCGTGTTCGCGGTCACGGGCACAGATAAGAAAGTCACGTTGAAGCAGGTCGCCATCGCCTCCTTCCAGCCGGCGCGGCTGCCTCCGGGGATGGAGCCCGGCTTCATCGAACACGCGACCTATGCGCCGGAAAAGGCGACCTTTCCGAACGGCTGCCATGTCTGCGAGGTTGAGGTCGATCCGGAAACCGGTACTGTCGATCTGCAACGTTATCTCGTGGTGGATGACGTCGGTACCGTCATAAATCCGATGACTTTGGCTGGCCAGGTGCACGGTGGGGTGGCTCAGGGTGTGGGCCAGGTGTTGATGGAAAATGTGGCGTACGATCCGGAGTCGGGGCAGTTGCTCAGCGCGAGTTTCATGGATTACGCGATGCCGCGTGCTGACGATTTGTGTAACATTTCGATCATCAGCAATCCGTCGCCAACGCCCAGCAATCCGCTTGGCGCCAAGGGTGGCGGCGAGGCGGGGACCGTGGGCGCGCTGCCCGGGGTCATGATCGCGATCCTCAACGCGCTGGCGCCGTTGGGGGTCAAGGAACTGGAAATGCCGGCCTCGCCGGAGCGGGTATGGCGTGCGGTCCAGGCGGCGGCATGAGGGGAGGTCAGCGATGAATGGCGAAAAATTGGTGTTCTTCCCCGATTGATCCGCGATCACGACGCGGTCATGCCGCCATCCACGGCGTAGGCCACACCCGTCACGTAACTCGCGCGGTCCGAGCAAAGCCAGACCACCATCTCGGCGATTTCCTCCGGCGTGCCAAGCCTGCCCATCGGTGTCCGGGCCTTGATCTGGTCGCCCCGCAATGACACCGCCAGCTTCGTCATCCGGGTCTCGATGAAGCCGGGACAGACCGCGTTCACCCGAATGCCGTCAACGGCGTATTCCAGCGCCGCGGCTTTCGTCAGCCCGATCACGCCATGCTTCGCCGCCACATAGGCGGTAGCCGAGCGCAAACCGATCAATCCGGCGATCGAGGCGGTATTGACGATCGCGCCACCGCCACCGCTCAGCATCCGGGGAAGCTCGTGCTTCATGCAAAGCCAGACGCTCTTGAGGTTAACCTCGATCATCCGGTCGAATGGCTCGTCCGCCCATTCATGGGTCCGTTGTTGGATCGATTTGACCTGATGCGGCGCGATGCCCGCGTTATTGAAGGCGGCGTCGAGCCGCCCGAACGACGCGACGGTGCTCTCGATCATCGCCGCGATGTCCGCCGCCCGCGTCACGTCGCCGTTGAGCGAGATCGCCTGGCCACCGCCGGCGTTGATCAGGCCGACCGTTGCGGCGGCGGCCTCGGCTTCGAAATCCGCGACGGCGACCCGCGCGCCCTCCCTCGCCATGGCGAGGGAGGCAGCGCGGCCGATACCGTTACCGCCTCCCGTGACCAGAACCGTCTTGCTGTCCAGCATACCCGCCATGAGGGATCCTTGTTCCCGTGTGTCATCTCGTCCGAAACCGGCGCATCCGTGGCGAGCCGCGACCGTTCTGTCAAATCGCCCGAACCACGCGGACCGCCGAACGAACAGCACTACCCACGCCGGCTTGGACGGCGAACCGATCCTTGTTAACAGCACCGATCCTTTGACCCGCGGCTCGCGGTGTGGTTGCATAAACAACGAAATGCGCCAGTCGGAGAGAATCCGACTGGCCGTTCGCCGGTGAGCTGGAAAACCCGCTGATTTTTAGTCGTTCGGGCTGCCGTTCGGCGGGCACCTGGACAGTAATCATGATCCTCGTGAGGTCGCTAAGCGCCATGACCACCTTCAACGTCACGTCCGGCCAGACGATCAGCGGCGTCACGCTCAATACCGGCGACTTTGCCCTTGTCTCCTCCGGCGGCACCGCGAAAAGCCTCGTCCTGAAAGATGGCAGTGCCCTGGACATATTTTCGGGCGGCACTGCCAGCGGCACGGTCATGAGCGGTGGCAGCGTGTACGTGTTCTCCGGCGGGGTCGCCAGCGGCACGGTCATGAGCAATGGGTTCGAATACGTGTCCTCGGGCGGTGTCGCGAGTGCCACGGTGGTGCGCGGCGGCACCGTGGCGATCTCCGCCGGTGGCACGGCCAGTTTCACCGTGGTGAGTTCCGCTGGAAGCGAAGCCGTCTATGGCGGCGGTCTTGCCATCGCCACGGTGCTAAGCGGCGGGCTTGAGGCGGTCTATTCCGGAGGCACCGCGAGCGCCACCGTCGTGAGCAGCGGAGCCAGCGAATTCGTTTACAGCAGCGGCCTTGCGCTCAGTGTCGTGGTCAGCAGTGGCGGTAGCCAAACCTTGTACCCGGGCGGAATCGCGCGCGGCACCATCGTACGTTCGCTGGGAAGCCAGGTTATTTTCACGAGCGGCACAGCCAGCGGCACCGTGGTCAGTAGCGGTGGCTTCGCGGTCGTTTCCAAGGGCGGCAGCCTTACCAGCGGGGTGGTCAGCAGCGGAGGCGTCGCGATGATCTTCAGCGGCGGGACCGCCAGTTTTACCGCCGTAAGCCGTGGCGGCACGATCGATTTGCCCGACCTTGTCTTCTCCAGCGGCGGGACCGTGGTCCCTGACCCGGGAAGCGGTTTGCTGAGCATTATCGAAGGCGGCAACACCATCCAGTTGCAACTGGCGGGCACCTATACAGGTGAGTTTTTCCAGGTTGCCGCCGATACCGGTACCGGCACGCTGCTCACACTGGCGGCATCGCCAAGGTCAATGGTCTGGACGGGGTCCAATGGCACCAGCTTCGCCAACGCGACGGATTGGAATGACATCACCAACAGCCTCAATCCGGCTTTGTCGGCGCCGGACAGCGCGGATACCGCGCAATTCCTGACCATCGGCGGCGCGATCACGGGTGCCGGGACAGCGGCAGTGCTGCAGTTTGGCGGCGCCGCGCTTTGGAACGTGACCTCGGGTGCCAACCTGAACGCGGCGTCTTCCGTCATCGTTGGCACGGGCGGCGGCGAGTTACTGATCAACGGTGGCGCCAGCATCAACGGACTGGGCACCTCCGACCAGATATCGAATGCCGCGGCGACGGTCGATGGGGCCGGTTCAGCCTGGAAATCCACCGGGGAACTTTTCGTCGGTACTACGGGCATTGGCAACCTGACGATCAGTAATTCCGCCAGTCTCGCGGCGGCCGCGACAGCCTCTCTGCCGGCCCTGGTACTGGGCTCTTCCTCCGGCGGCGACGGGACATTGCTGGTAACCGGCACCGGATCGCGGGCCACGCTGGTGGGGCAGTTGAATGTCGGGCAGGCCGGTGGCGGGCACCTCCGCATCGCCGCCCAGGGAACCGTGCTGACCGGTGGGGCGACGCTGGCGCCTTCGCAGGGGATCGAGGTCGGGCAATCGGCGGGTGCCGCCGGAGACATCACCGTTACTGGCACCCAATCCCTGTTGTCCAACACCGGCCAGTTCATCGTTGGCGACGCCGGTTTTGCCAACCTGTCTATCCTCGCGGGCGGCACCGTGATCACCGCCCCGGGGACCATCGCCGGTCTCGCTGGCGGCGTCATCGCCAACACCGGCTCCGCCTCCGGTTCCTCCGTCAGCGTCATCGGCGCCGGGTCGAACTGGCAGGTCACCGGCACCCTGGTCGTCGGCAACGCCGGCTTCGGCTCGCTCGCGATCTCCCAAAGCGGCTCCGTCACCGCCTCTGCCCTGACCGAGGCGGCCGGCGCGGGTGGTGGCGGCATCATCTCCGTCTCCGGCACCGGTTCGGCGCTGACCTTGACCGGATCGTTGAGCGTCGGCGGCCAGGCCTCGGGCGGGCTGTCCATTCTGAACGGCGCCACCGTCACCGCGGCCAGCGCCCAGGTCGGCAACAGCGCGTCCTCCTCGGGCAACATCGACATCGAGGGCGTGGGCAGCCGGCTGATCGTCGGCACGGTGCTGAATGTCGGCGGCGTGGCTGGCGGCAAGGGCGTGATCACCGTCGGCGTCGGCGCCGAGTTGAAGGTCGGCGCGACCATCGTGACCGGCGTCAACGGCATCCTGAACAACCTCGGCGGCACGATCGATC
>SHWL01000125.1 GCA_009693865.1 Acetobacteraceae bacterium
GTAAGGCTCCGGACCACTTCCAGCCACGCTTCGAATGCTTTGTTGTCCATGGGTGTCGACCGCCGTTCCCAAGCCGCCATTCGCGGTTAACACTTCTCAATAAATAACGCAATGAGAGCCAAGATAAACGAATCGCGCCGCCTTCCTCTCCACGTCATGGTTCGGCTCGACCGGACCATCCGAGGCGGCACTGTACCGCGACCGATGGTCCGGTCGAGCCGAACCATGACGAGGGGAGGCTGGAGCCCGATCGAAGCGTTTATCTTTGGGCGTCGCCTAATGGCGCGCACGCCCCCAGTAATTCTCATTCCGGCGACGCCAAAGGAGACGCGGGCGGCCTGAATCAGAACGGCTGGCACGCCCCGGTCAGGGGTGTTTGTGAATTGGATCGACCCAGAAGACCGATTCCGGTTTCTCGACCGGTTCGATATCCAGGTTCACCACCACGGCTTCGTTATCGCTACGTACCAGAACACATTCCAGCGTCTGGTCGTCGCTGGCGTTGATTTCCTGATGCGGCACGTAGGGCGGAACGAAGATGAAATCGCCCGCCTCCGCCTCGGCGACGAATTCCAGCTTTTCGCCCCAGCGCATCCGTGCCTTGCCGCGGATCACATAAATCACGCTTTCCAGCGCGCCATGGTGATGCGCCCCGGTCTTGGCATTGGCATGGATGTTGACCGTGCCCGCCCAGATCTTCTGCGCGCCGACGCGCGCCATATTGATCGCCGCCGCGCGGTTCATCCCCGGAGTTTGGGCCGTGTTGGTGTCCAACTGGTCGGCTTTGATCACCCGCACGCCGTTCAGCCGCCAATCCACCGAACCAGGCGCGGGCGGTCCGTCATGGTGGTGATCCTCGTTGTGAAGATCGTGGCCATCGGCGTGATCGTGATCGTGATCGTGGCCGTGGCTCGAAGAACTGGGATTCATGGGACTGACTCCGCGAAGCGACAGGCCGCTTTGTCGCGCGTTCCGCGTACCAAGGAAAGCCGAGGCGACCAAACCGCCGCCACGCTGGTATAACCCGCGGCATGGAGGCCTTCATCGTTCACCCGGTCAGCCCGAACCTGGAAGTCCGGATCATCGGAGTCATGCCCGTCCTGCCGGCGGCACTGGAGGCGCGGATCGACGAAATCTGGTCCCGGGCCGCACGGCGAGTCGAGGCAGGCGGCGCCGGCCGGCTGTTCAACGGCCAGATCTTCTCGATCGACACGATCGCGCCGGACCTCATCGCCGGACATTTGACCGAATACCGGCGCCTCGTCGCGCAAGCCGAAGATCACTCTCTGTTTCCGAACCTGGGCGTCCGCTCGCTCGCCGCGTGCGGTGTCCTGCTGTGCGGCCGCGGTGGGCCGAATGAGGGCGTCGCGATCGGACGGCGGCCAAACGCGGCGATCTATCAGCCCGGCATGTGGCAGCTCTGCCCAGCGGGCAGCGTGGACGCGGGGGCGCGGAGGGCGGACGGGACGATGGACTATCGAGGGCAGTTGCTGACTGAAATCCGCGAAGAACTGGGCCTCACAACCGCCGCGATCGGTCCCATCAGGCCGTTATGCGTGGTGGAACATCCTGGCAGCCATGTCTGCGATCTTGGCATGGCGGCCAGCACCGCACTCGACCCGGCGGCAGTGCTGGAGGCACATCGCCTGCGAGGCAACGGCGAGTACGACCCGCTTCGCATCGTACCGCTCCCCGAGCTGCCTGCCTTCATCGTCTGGGCCGGCGCTTCACTGGTCCCCCCGGCGCCGCTGTTCCTGACGCGCGCGGGCCTGTTGGATACGGCGGCGATATCCGGGAATGGGCGGGCCGGATGAGCGCCTTTTGTCAGTCGCGCCGGCGGCAACGCGTGACCGCAACCACCGCCCGTCCGGATGCGACGTTTCACACTTCGTCGGGAAATCCGGTCGCGATCAGCGCGAACATCAATCCGATCGCCCAACAAAGATAAATGGCGATCAGCAGATCGCGCGCGTCGTAACGGCGGGCGAGTTCGCGCGCGCCGAACCAGGCGAGCACGACAGCGGCCACCGCATGGATCGTTCCGAACGTGTCCCAGGCGTAAATCCCCATCGAGAAGCCCAACACGAAGGCGACGAACACCGCCGGAATGCACATCACGAGCAAGACGTCGTGCCGCATCCGCGCGGCGGCGAGAATCACCAGCCAGAACAGCGTCATCGTGACGAAGTAGACCGGGCCTTCCAGGAAATCGGGCAGTCCGCTAACTCCCCACCTTCAAGGGCGAGACAAGGCCGCGCAGGCATGCCAGCATCGACAGTGGCGTGATCCGGCCGGTGCGTGGATTTTCGACGCTTGGCACGTTCTCGATCTGCATCGAAAACCGGGCGGCCTCGGCCTCGACGCGGATGATATGAACATTTCTGGTCAGCCCGGGATCGGCCCAGATTTCCACCTTCGTGCGCACCGGTCCGATTCCCGCCAGGGCCAGCGCCGCGGCGACGTTGACGTTGGCGGGGAAGCCCGCGGCGGCATCCCGTGCGTTGCCCGCGAACACACGCAGCGGCGCCACGATATCCATCACGTCGATGCCGTGCTTCTCCAGATACGGCGCCCCCACCAGTCCCGCGGGCGGTTTGCGGGTTTCGATGGTGACGCTGTCGATCCGGCCCTCGGCCACGGCGCGCACGGCGTCCAGACCGAGCAACGCTCCGGTCGGCACCACGATCCGCGCCCCGGTCTGCTTCGCCCGCCGCACCAGATGCATCCGCGGCAACAGCGCGCCCACCGATGCTGGGATAAAGATGCGGCCCGCCTCGATCGCCGGCACCGCCACACTCATGAACAAAGCGGCGGGCGCCGCCTCGACGACGATGTCGGCCTCCGCGAGCGTGGCGAAGTCCACCAAAGCGGGCGCGTCGCGGAAGCCAACCAGATTGGCGCGGCCCTTGACCTGATCGCGGGTGGCGACGGCGATCAACCTCAGCCCCTCGATCCCTTGGTCCAGGGCCCGGGCCAAAGGCAAACCGATCGCGCCAAGGCCCGCCAAGGCAACGGTTTTGATCATCCTTGCTCCATCATACCTGGTCCCCCGGCGCCTTATCCGGAGGCTCACCGCCGTCCGCCCAGGCGCGCGCCAGTTCCAGATCGGCTGGTGTGTTCACATTCAGGAACCGGTCCCACGCACCGGCGGGAAAATCAACCCGGCGCATTCCAATCGCGCCGGCGAAGCGCGCGACATGGCGTGGGCCGGGCCGTGAGAGATGGTCGCGCAGCATCGTCCGGACGCCGACGGGCCACAGCGCGATCAGATGATGGATCCGCCCGTTACACTCGGCACAGGCGGGGGCCGGCGCCAGGGCCAGCGCGAGCCCGCGGGGTGGGAACGGCGTGTCTCCGGGAATGGTCAGCAGCTCGGCCGCGCCCTTGGAAAAAGCCCAGTCGAGACCGGCGAGAACACCCGCCAGAGGTCCCTCGCCCGCGAACTCGCCATCGGGCAGGATCGGACACCCATAAGACGCGAACCGTCCTGGATCGCCATTGGCGCTGATGGCGATGTCCGGCAGGTCCAGCGCGGCGACGATTCCGGCGAGGATGGTCGATGATCCGATGGTCAGCAACGTCTTGTCGGCACCACCCAGGCGCCGGGCTTCGCCACCCGCCAGGATCAGGCCGGCGATCAGAGCCGATCCCGCTGACCGGACAAAACCTCTGCCGTAAGGGGCAGACCGGTCCGAGGCTCCCGCAGCAGCGTCAGCCATCCGTCGATCGAGCCGTCGCCCCGGCTCAGGCTCGCGCGATGGGCACGCGCGCCATGCAGCACCGTCTCCGGATGCCGGTCGAGCAGTTCCAGACACCAGGCATCCGCCGAGAGCACGGCGATATCGTGCCAAAGCCTGGTCATGACCCCGGTCAGACCGAATGCCGCATCGGTGACGATGACGGCGGCGCGGGCCGACAGCGCGGTGGCCAGGACATGAGCGTTCTTCCGCTCTTCCGCCGTGGCGCAATGGGCCAGCACCTCATCCTGGGCGTCGCGGCTGGCGATCACGCTCGCGACCGGGAAAGCGCGGTCCATCTCCACCCGGCGATGGCGGATGCGTTCCACGGGGATGACCGGGCGGGATGCTTGCAGCGCGCGCGCCCAGGTGGCGTGGATTTGATCGGACCAGACGGGATCGAAGGCGCCGGCCTCGGCGAGGTGGAGCAGGAAGGAGGTCAACATGCCTCGCGCGAGGATCGGGGCATCGAGCACGGCGAGCTCGACATCCGAGTGGGCGGCGCGGGCGGTTTTTTCCATATGGGGGAGGCTCGCCATGCGTCGTGGGTAGCGCCCGCGAGGCGGTGGTGGCAAGGATTTCGGTTCGGCGATGCCGGCCGGTGGGGGTTCGGAAGGGCACACGCGCAGCGCGTCCTGGGCTGAGAGCCCGAGCTGGTACCGGGCGAGGCGACGGTTGGTTGTCAACAACAGGCGCGCGAGAAGGCGATGCTTCTCCTCTGTCGCAATGGTCCAACCGACCCCTGCGAGACCCGGGCATTTCAAATTGGGCGATGATCTGAGTTGATGGCGACCAATTGTTTGCCTTGCCCGTTTGGGGTTGGTGCAATAACCTTTCGCCGTGTTTGTGCCGGTGCGGACGTAAGTGAGATTTTGGCAAGTAAGTAAGTTTTTAACACGAAGAAGACGGGAGGGCCACGAAGAACCACGAAGCAGTAAGAATTTCTGGCGCTTTGCGCGGCGGTTCGATCGAACATCGCGCGAAGCGCCATTTATCCTTCTTCGTGGTTCTTCGTGGCCCTCCCGTCTTCTTCGTGTTAAAATCTTCCGTTCTTGCTTGCGATGCCAAGGCGTCACGGTTTCTCACAGACATAGGGGCCCGTTCGTTACAGCCATTCGGACTTGCCTCGGTGATGATACCGGCGGTCAGCCGCGACGCTGATTGTTGGGCATCGCCTTATCGCTGGGTGGCGTGTGCCGCGGCGCCAACGATCCAACCGCGGCCCTCGTCAACCGACCACCACGTCACGATCAAATGTGGCGCTTCACCGGAAATCCGGATCGCCTGAGCGGAATCGCATTCGAGAAAATGCGTGCAGCCCCACCGGATCGCGGTTGCCGCCTTAAGCGACGCGCTGTCCACCGGCGCGGCATTCGGCCCGAATTCCAACGGCAAGTTCCGGTAGGATGTCCGGGCCAGAGCAGCCACGATCCTGGGCTTTTCCACGTCGGACAATCCGCTGATCAGCACGGCGCGTTCGGTTGGAAAGACCGGCGTGGCCAGGTTGGACGCGAGTTCCCGCAGCAGGGCCTCGTCCAACCCGAGGCCATGAAATGGCGCCTCCGCGGAGAGATCGAGGTTCGCGCCGGAGGCTTTGGCTGCACGTCCTGTGGGAGTCGCCTCGCCGCGTTCCCAGGGCAGCCGGAACAAGTCTCGCATGGGATGCGACAGATCCGGCACGTAACGCACGACATCCGGGTCATGCACGACTACCATGGTCAGACAGTCGCGGCCCTCGTCGAGAAGCATTTGGTACGCGCGATGCAACGTTTCGCCGGTCGAGCAGCAATCGTCGACCAAAAGGATACGGCGTCCTCTGGCGGGCGGGCCGATCCAAGCGGTGTCGCCCTTCGCTTTGTCGTGGCCGAGAAACGAGAGCGGCAGGGCCAGGATGCCCGCCGCCATTGTCGCGGGGACCAGGCCGCCCCTGGTAATTCCGACGACCTCGTCCGGCCGCCATTTCGCCGCGCGGTCCAGCAGCGCCGCGACCATACGCTCCGCCTGATCGTAACCGATGAAGACCGGCTTGCGGCTGGTATCGAGGCCTTTCCAGGGTTTTGCGCCCGTTTCGCGCGGGTCCGGCGGGAGCGGATCGCCGGTCATTTTTTGAGTTCGATTCCGACGCGTTTGTTCACGAAAGTCGTGAGAAAGGCGCGATCGATGTCGAGACCCGCCGGATAGACGCCCACGCCTACCATCCCGTTGTAATATTCCGCCCACCGGGCCGGCGTCATGGCGCCGATGCCCGAAGTCAGCGCGTCGCCGGAGTCCACGATCCCATGTTCCTTCAGCACGCGTCTGCCATAGGCGAGCAACGCGTCGCTCATTTCCGGGTTGGCCAATTTGATCGCGCGATTGGCCGGCCCGGGGTCATCATACAAGTACGAGTACCAGCCTTCGAGCGACGCATCGATGAAACGTTGGACGAGGCCGGGCCGCTCGGTGACGATTTTCCGGCCGGTGGTGATGATGTTGGAATAGCCCCTGAAGCCGCCATCGGCGACCAGCAGCACCACGGGATCGAAGCCGCCCTTTTCTTTGATCAGGAACGGTTCCGATCCGAGATAACCCTGCTGCACCAGGGCTTTGTCGGCCAGGAACGGCGCCATGTTGAATGTGTAGAGTTTTGTTTGCGCGTCGGTGTAACCGTATTTCGCGGCGAGGAACCGCCACCAGCTTTGCCGTGCGTCGGCGGCGATTTCGATCGGTTTGCCTTTCAGCGCGGCGAAGCTGTCGTTGCCTTGCCCGGGGTGGGCGATCAGAACCGCCGGGTCTTTCTGAAAGATCGCGGCGATGGCGACGTAGGGGAGGTTTTGCTGGACGAACTCCACGGCTCGACCGCCGCCCAGAT
This sequence comes from Acetobacteraceae bacterium, assembly GCA_009693865.1. Classification (GTDB taxonomy): domain Bacteria; phylum Pseudomonadota; class Alphaproteobacteria; order Acetobacterales; family Acetobacteraceae; genus Rhodopila. The sequence continues at coordinate 6,589 of SHWL01000125.1, forward strand.
TGAAATCCAGACGTCCGGCCATCAGAAGTTGCATGTGATTGACCTGCGGGCCGCCCTCGCGGATCGTGACTTTCAGGCCGTGCTTCGCGTAAAAGCCCTTCGCGAGCGCCTGGTAATATCCGCCATACTCGGCTTCCGCGCGCCAATCGATGCCGAAATTAATCTGGTCCTCGGCTTTGGCGTCGATGGCTGGGCTGGATAGCAGCAACGCGAGAAACGCGACCCAGCGCCAGGGACAACGGCGCGGGCGTTTGGCGCTGGCCGTTTGAACTTCCAGCGGATCGATACGATTCAGCATCTTGTTGCTCCCGCCCTTGCCCTCATTCCCGCCTGCTTAATCCGACTCTCGCATTACCCCGTCATGGCCCGGCCCCCACCTTCGCGGCGGCAGCCTTTTCCCGCGCACCTGTTCCAGCACTGTACCGCAACGGGTGGCCCGGACAAGCCGGGCCATGACGGTAAAAAGGGAAGCGTCCGTCTCCCACCCAGCGTTATCCTGATGCTTATGCGGACAAGCCGGGCCATGACGGTAAAAAGGGAAGCGTCCGTCTCCCACCCAGCGTTATCCTGATGCTTATGCCGGCAGTCCGGGCCATGACGGGGTAGTGACCGGGGATGACGACAGGGGACGAGGCCCGAACTCAAAGCGGCTGGTATCAGACGGAAGAATCGAACGCCACGTCGCGCGCCCTGCCGGCGAGACTTTCGCCACCGTCCAGAACGATCGTGTTGCCGGTCATAGACGATGCCGACAAAATATACCGCACGCAGGCCGCGATTTCATCCGGCGTTGTACTGCGGCCCAGTGGCGGCGCACGCCATGCCTTATCGAACGACTCCGGGGTCTGTTTACCGCTGATCAGGGCGATGCCCGGCGCGATGCCGCAGACCCGGATGCGGCCCGCCAGAGCCATCGCCAACATGGCGGTCAGGCTCGCAAGACCGGCTTTTCCGATCGTATAGGACAGGAAATCAGGGTTCAGATTCGTCAGTTTCTGATCGAGGATATTGACGATGCAGCCGTCGCCCTCATTTCGAGAACACCGGACGAAATCGCGGCAGAGAAAAATCGGCGCGATGAGATTCGACGACAAATGATCGGTCAACGAGTCCCAGGTCACGGACGATATATCATCGTAATAGAAGGTCGAGGCGTTATTGATCAGACAGTCCAGCGGCCCGAACATTGCCACGCATCGGTCCATCAGGCCTTCCACATCGGGCCGGGATCGAAGGTCGGCCTGGACCAGACGGCAGATGCCGCCCGCCGCGCCGATTTCCGCCGCCAGCGACTGCGCCTCCCGCGCCGAGCGGTTGTAATGGATGATCGTATTCCAGCCGTCCGCCGCCAGCCGCCGGGCGATGGCGGCGCCGACACGGACCGCCGCGCCGGTGATCAGAACGGTGCGCGGTGCCGTCACTCGCCGGGTTCCCGTATTTTGAAGACCTCGACCCCGGCGCCTGCCGCCTCATTGAAAATATCCGGCTTCATGATGGAGACCCGGCAGGCGGTCACGCGTGGATTGCGAAAGCACACTGTGACGAGTTCATGCACCAGGGTTTCCAGCAGACGCGTATGGGGGCGCGTTGGCCAGGACTTCAGCGCGGCACGCACCGGGTCGTAATCGAGGATCGTTCCCTCGGACTCGGCGGTCAGCGGGCCGGTCAGCGGCGCGAACATCTCCACGTTGACCACGAGCCGGGTGGGACGCTCGGGGTGCTGTTCCCAGGGATGCAGGCCGACATGCGCCTCGGTGACGATATCGCGCAGCATGACCCGGATGTGGCTGCCTGACAGAAACGGCGCGGATTCCATGCGAGAGATTCCGATCGATGAGCACCGCGCCTGTTGTCCGGCGCGGTGCGTTTCTCCACCAGCCTTACTAACACGCACAAGGTCAACCCTGGAAAAACGCCCACGACACGACCGCCAGTACCGGCAGCATCGCCGCCATGGCCCATGCCATGAAGCCGAGGAACCCGGGCATCCGCACTCCTCGATGCGACGCGACCGCGCGCAGCATCAAATTCGGCGCGTTGCCGATGTAGGTCAGGCCGCCGAACATCACGGCGCCCGCCGAGATCGCCCGCAAGGCCGCCGCGTGACCCGGGGTCATCGCCTCCGGCTGGATCCCCGCGAGGTCGAAGAACACAAGATAGGCCGGGGCGTTATCGAGGAACGCGGACAGCGTGCCCGCCAGCCAGAAACACAATAACGGCCGGGTTTCCCCCGCCCCATCCTGAGTCGCGCGCAAGATTGGCGCGAACGGCCCATCCAGCCCCTGCCGCAATAAATCGGCCACGGGTTCCAGGGTGATGAAAATGCCCAGAAACAGGATCGCGACCTCGGTCATCGGGTGCCAGGAGAAGTCGTTGGCGCGGCGCACAGCCGGGGGCGTGATCCAGAGGGACAGCGCGCCGAGCAGAACCGCTGGCAGCACCGGCGCGATGGGCAGCATCACGCTTCCCGCCAGCAGCAGAATCAGGCCCACATTGGCCCAGCCTCGCAATGAAATGGGTGCGACCGGCGGTGCCGGGGGCTCGCGCCGCGCCAAAAACCAGTCCGTCGCGAAGAACCCCGCCAGTAGCAGCCCCACCGCCAGCAGCCAGACGCCGATCAGGTTTTGGGCGGGCCAGAACAGCGGCACGCCGCGCAGCAATCCGGCCAGCAGAGGTGGATTGCCGATCGGTGTCAGCGCTCCGGCGGTATTGGCGACCAGCAGGATCAGGAACAGCACGAGGTGGAATTTCCGCCGCCGGTGCGCGTTGGCATGCAGCAGAGGCTGGACAATCACCATCGCGGCCCCGGCGGTGCCCATGACCAGCGCGAGCGCCGCGCCCAGGGCCAGCATCGCCGTATTTCCCCAGGGCCGCCCGCCCGGACCGCCGCGGATCAGGATGCCTCCTGCCGCGACGTACAATCCGCCCATGACGGCCACGAACGGCAAATAAGAGTCCATGACCGCGCGCAACGTGTCGCGCTCCCAGACGGAACCCCCAAGGATCGGGACCAGCGCCAGGCTCCATCCCGCCGCGATCGCGCCCATCCAGCGCAGCCAGAACCTCGGTGCCAGTCCCGGGATCAGGGCGATCGACAGCAACAGGCCGAGGAATGGCAGGGCGGCCCAGGGGAGATACGCACCCGGTAGATAGGCACTCGATTGCATCAGCCCCTCCCGGCCTTTACCCTGGCCCTGGTACGACGGGGGCCGATTTCGATGGACATGACGGGTGAGCGGCGGATCGCGGCGCCGCGCCAGGTGGTCTGGGACGCGTTGAACGACATCGCGACCCTCAAGGCCAGCATTCCTGGCTGCGAAAGTCTGGAGAAAACCGGCGACAACCAGATGAAGGCGACGGCCGCGATCAAACTCGGCCCGATTTCGGCGCGATTCAATGGCGCCGTGACGCTTTCGGACATCGATGCTCCCAACAGTTACACCATCGCCGGCGAGGGCCAGGGCGGCGTCGCCGGTTTCGCCAAGGGTGGCGCCAAGGTTTTTCTCACGGACGACGCGGGCGGCACTTTGCTGAAATACGAGGTCAACGCCCAGGTGGGGGGGAAGCTGGCGCAGTTGGGGGCTCGGCTGATCGACGCGACGGCCAAACAGATGGCCGAGCAGTTCTTCACCAGGTTCTCGGCCGAGGTCCAGAAGCTGGTGCCGCCGGAACCCGCGCCCCCATCGCGACCGGCGCCGCCCAAGGTGGTCGCGCCGACCTGGAACCTCAGCTCGCGCAAGCCGACCGCATGGATGGTCTTCGGCGTGCCGGTCATGGCCTGGGTCACCATCGGCTTTTTCGTGACCATTTTGGTCCTCACGGTGGTGAGCTTGCTTTGATGACCGGCTTACCCGCTTCGGTCCCGGAGACCGCGAAGCTGTTGGCCGATCAGGGGTATATCGCCGACCGGGAGTTGGCGACGACGGTGCATCTGGCGCTGGCGATGCAGCGGCCGCTGTTCCTGGAGGGGGAGCCCGGCACCGGCAAGACGGAGATCGCCAAGGTGCTGGCAGCGGGCCTCGACCGGCGGCTGGTGCGGTTGCAATGCCATGACGGGATGGATCAGGCGGCGGCGGCGTATGAATGGGATCATGCGCGGCAGTTGATGGCGATCCGCCTCGCCGAGGCGGCCGGCCGGACGGACCGCGGCGAACTGGCGTCCGACATTTACACGCGGGCGTTTTTGCGGGCCCGGCCGCTGTTGTCCGCGATCGATCCCGATCTGCCGCCGGCGGTGCTGCTGATCGACGAGCTGGATCGGGCCGACGAGCCGTTCGAGGCGTTTTTGCTGGAGCTGCTGGCGGATTTTCAAATTACCGTGCCGGAACTGGGCACTGTCCGCGCGAAGACGAAGCCCGTGGTCGTGCTGACCTCGAACCGGACGCGGGAGGTGCACGACGCGATTCGCCGGCGGTGTTTGTATCACTGGGTCGCTTACCCCGACGCTGTGCGGGAGCGCGCGATTTTGGCGGCGAAGGCGCCCGAGGTGCCGGCGAAACTCGCCGGTCAGGTGGTGGCGTTCTTGCAATTGCTGCGTGGCGAGGACCTGTTCAAGCTTCCCGGCGTCGCGGAGACGATCGACTGGGCTCAGGCGCTGACATATTTGAACAAGACCGAGCTGACGGCGGGGGACGTGGATGAGACGCTTGGGGTTTTGTTGAAGTATCAGGACGATATCGCGAAGGTGCGTGGGGCAGAGGTGGCGCGGTTGTTGAATGAGGCGCAGGCGGCGGAGTAATTTCAACCGCTCGAACACCTGGCCCATGGCACCGTCGCCACCCTTTCATGGCCCGAAGTGTTGACTCTTGCCCTACACCGTCATCCACGGGCTCGTCCCGTGGACCGGGCGCGGTACCGTGCCGCTTCGGGTCCCCGGAACAAGTCTTACCGTTGTCGTACAATTCCGGAATGATTTGCGAATCCCCTCGTTTTCGGAATCGATGCTCCGATTGGTTCGGAAACCGGGGGATAAGGCATGGACAGGGCGGCACTTGGACGGTTCGGCGGCAAACGCCTGGGGGACCTTGGGGGCGTCCTGCTGAACGCGGTCCAGAATAAACGGACAGGCTCCGCTTTGCATACACAGACTGGCCGACGACCGGAATCAAACCCTCCAGTTCAACAACTTCCTCGCCAACCCGGCCGTCAGTTCGCACGAAATGCTGGTCACCGCCGGCCGGCGGACCTACTGCCGTGCCAAAGGGCGGCATCTTCTGGCCATCACGGACACGGCCGACGTCTTGTTTCCGGCCCAGGAAGCCAACAAGCGCGGTTTCGGCATGGGCAGCGATGGTGAGCATCCGGGTCTGTTCCTCCACCCCATCCTCGCGTTCGGCGCCACGGACGGAAACATCGTGGGCTTGGTCGATACTCAGGGCCGGGTCAGTACAGCGAAGACGGCAACCACCAGGCGCGTGAAGACGCACAAAAAACGCACCGCGGACAACAAGGAATCGCATCTCTGGCTTCAGGGTGCCGAGATGGCGGCAGACTGTCTCACGGAGGCGGACATGATCACCATGGTGTGCGGCCGTGAGGGCGATATCTTCCATTTGTTCGCGAACAGGCCCGCCAATGTGCATCTGCTGGTCCGATCCAATCAGCCCCGTACCCTTATGGAAGGCGGATTGCTGCCGGTTCATTGCGCCGCCGACGAGGAGGGGCATTACACGCTGATGTCCTGTCAGCACGCGCTGGTTTCCGGCCGGGCCGCTGGCCATAACGCGGCGGCGATTTTGATGGGGCGGCCCACGGTGGCTTACGGTCAGCAGCGCCATGTCACGGGGCTGGACCTGGGTCCCTCTTGGGTCCCACCTGGGTCCCTGGGGGGGGGCGGTTCACACGAACGGGTGGGATCGCGAGGTGGTCCTTACGGGGGCGGAGTCCAAGGCCCGGAAGGAATATGTGAATCGTATTCTGATTTATCCGCCCAAGGCCGATCGGGCCGCGGCATTCGCGGCCGCCAATCCCGAACAGCCGTTGGTCCGGTAGGGCAGGGACGTTCGTTACCTGAGTCCGGTGAGGGTTTGGGAAAATCGACCAGCGCGAGACTATGGCGGGTGTTGCGCAATGCCGGTGCATAAGACGGGAAGACCAGCATCAAGAGGGGAGTCCATTATGAAACTGGCATGGTTCGTTCTCGCGGCCGTATTGGCGATCGTTCGTGGCGAGCCCGCCATCGCGCAAGAACTCGGAGTGATTCCGGATGAAATCAAATGGGCGGCGACCAAGAACCTCGGGGACGCGGTCGTGCTGGAGGGCGACCCCGCCAAGCCCGGCCCATATGTTTTGCGGATAAAGGTTCCGCCCAATAACGTCACAAATCCGCACACCCATCGCCAGATCGAGAACATCACCGTCATCTCGGGCTGGATCGGATTTGGTCTGGGCGCCATCTTCGATAAGTCGAAAGGCCGGGAGTTGCCCGCCGGTTCGTTTTTCCACCTGCCAGCCAACACTCCGCACTTCGCCTGGACCGGACCGGAAGGCGCCGTTATCCAGGCACACGGCGTTGGACCATTTCCGTAAGAAGCGACCGGGAAACGACTCGCGGGGCACCGGCCTGGGAGGCAGCAATTCTCATTATGGCTGCTGACCTCTCCCAAATCGTCATCCTCCGGCGCGACCGGAGGATCCGGAGCGGCACCACGCCTTGCTTTCCGGCGCTATTATACGCGGATATGTGCCGCTACCGATCCTCCGGTCACGCCGGAGGAT
>SHWL01000126.1 GCA_009693865.1 Acetobacteraceae bacterium
ATCGACGGCGGCAAAAGGAAGCTGGTCAGGCGATCGGTGGAGCGGAAATTGGCCATATCGGAAGGGTCCAGAAGGCGGCGCGAATCGACAAGGCGATTCTAACCGCGGGCCAACCAGGTAGCCAGGCCCTAAGTCCGACAGGCTGCTAGGCCGATATATGTCGCCTGATATACGATTAACAAACAGATGATCAGTTGCTACGTGGTTAGATATGACATATTGGTTAGGGAGATAGCAATACTGAAAAAATAACCTTGACGCTAAGCAATAAAGTTCATATCATGCCTGGCATGAACAAGTTGCCCCTCGCCAAGCGCGCCCAAATCCTCTCCATGCTCTGTGAGGGTTCCTCCATGCACTCCACGGCCCGTGTGGTCGGGGTGTCCTTCAACACGGTGGCGAAGCTGCTGGAAGAGGCCGGGAAGGCCTGTGAAGCGTTCCACGACCGGGAAGTGCGGAACGTCCAGGCCAAGCGTGTGCAATGCGATGAAATTTGGAGTTTTTGTTACGCGAAAGCCAAAAATGTTGCGAGTGCGAAGGCCGCCCCAGAGGGTGCGGGCGATCTTTGGACCTGGACGGCTCTAGATGCGGACTCCAAACTGATCATCGGCTACCTTTGCGGTGGTCGAGATGCCGAATACGCCAACGACTTCATGCAAGATGTGGCAGATCGGCTGGCAACCCGTGTTCAACTCACGACCGATGGCCACAAAGCCTACCTGGAAGCGGTTGAGGGCGCGTTCGGCGCGGCGGTCGATTACGCCATGCTGATAAAGCATTATGGCGAGCCGGTTGGCGCTCTGGGTCGCTACAGTCCCGGAGAATGCACTGGCGCCGAACAACGCCGGGTCGAAGGCCGTCCCGACAAAGCACACGTTTCCACGTCATACGTCGAGAGGCAAAACCTCAACCTGCGGATGGGGATGCGCCGCTTCACCCGGCTTACCAACGCCTTCTCCAAAAAGTTCGAGCCGCACTACTGGATGGTCTGCCTCTATACCGCGTTCCATAACTACGTGCGCATCCACAAGACGCTCAGGTGCACGCCCGCGATGGCGGCTGGTCTGACGAAGACCCTTTGGAGCATGGACGACCTGGTTGCAATGATCGACGCTCAGGCGCCAGAGCCGAAACGCCCCCGCGTCTACAAAGTGAGAATTTCAAAGTGACGCACTACCGGCCGGCGGGCGCGGGCGTGATCGTGACCCAGGTCGTGCCCTACCCCGAGGATACGTCAGTCAACCTGGTCGGGCAGTATCTGGCGGCGCTGAAAGCGGCGAAACCGGACGCACGGCCGGGATTCGTATCGCTCGAGGGCTATATGGTGGGCCGTCTGCTCATCGAGGCACTGACGAAGATCCCCGGCGATGTGACCCGCCGCGCACTGACCGAAACGGTGACCTGGACCGGGCGCTTCGACCTTGGCGGCGTGACATTGACCTATGGGCCCGAGAACAACCGGGGCTCCAGCCAGGTGTTCCTGACGGTGATCCAGCCCGACGGGTCGCTGAAGCCGATTGAAGCGCTGCCAAAAATCTCCGGCTGACGGACAGGCATGGCCTCGTGACAATGCGCCTTTTCAGACCCGCCCGCGGCTGGGACCTCGGGATCGGTGTCCGGCTGTGTCTCGCGTTTGCCGCGGTCGGCGGGATGACAGGGCTGGCCAGTACCGCCGCCCTCCTGTCCTACAACGTCATCGAGCAATCGTTGCGCGGAATCGCGGAAACCAGCTTGCCCGCCATGAGCCTCTCGCTGCGCCTGGCCCGAAGCAGCGCCGATCTCGCGGCGGCCGCCCCCACGCTGCTGATCGCGGGCGATACGGTGGAACGCGACAACGCGATGTTCGCCCTGATTGCGAACCAGCGGACGTTCGATCAGTCGATCGAGGCGCTGTCCGCTACCATGGGGGAGACGGCCGAGGTCGCCGCGCCACGTGCGCGGGCAAGGGAGATCGCCGGTAATCTTCAGTCGTTGTCTGAAATTATCGCGCGGCGTCTGGAACTGCGGGCACGGCGCGCGACGCTGGACGTGAGAGTACGGGCAGCGCATGAAGCGCTTGCCAAGACCCTGGCGCCACTGCTCGACGACGCCGGTTTCGAGCTGACCGTATCGGTGCAAGCGGCCGGAGATGAGGGCGATTCCAAAGCCATACAGGCCCGTTTGTCCGGTCTCGCGGACAACCAGTTAACCGCCTTACAGGCGATGTCCGATCTTCGGGCCGACAGCAACCTCGTCCTGGGCCTGTTGGTCGAGGCCGCGAATACCTCGGACAAGGCCCTGCTCACACCGCTCCGCGATCGCTTCACCGCCGCGGCCGGCCGGTTGGAGAGATCGCTGGCCGCGCTCGCGGGCATCGAGGCCGGTCCCGGCCTTCGCGATCTGACGGAAAATTTGCTGCGCCCGGGCCGCGGCAAGGACTCGATCTTCGATACGCGGCGGCTCGAGCTGGAAACCGTCAGTGCCGGGGAGGCCTCTCTGGGTGCCAACCACAAGCTGACGGCCGCGCTGAATCGGTCAGTCGCGGCGCTGGTCGCGCTCAGTGAAACCTCCGCCCATGAGGCCGCCTCCGCCGCGGCCGGCACGATCGCCCGCCAACGGATCGTGCTGGCCGCGATCGCGGGCGTGAGCCTTCTCGGGGCGCTCGCCATCGCTGTGCTGTATGTTTGGCGCGGTGTCGTGCGGCGGATGTGGGCGCTGGCCACGGCCATGCGAAGCATCGCGGCGGGCGATCTCGACGCCGCCATTCCGGCGGGCGGGCGAGACGAAATCTCCGGCATGGCTCAGGCACTGGTGGTGTTGCGCGACCATGGGCGCGCCGCGCGCGCCGGAGAGGCAGCGGCGGCGGCCGAACGTCAACGCATGGCCGGGCAGCGGCGGGACGAGTTGCTTGCCCTCGCCGAGGGCTTCGAGACCGGGGTCAAGGGGATCGTCGAGGCGGTCGCGGGCGCGGCCAACGAGACGCGGACGACAGCGAAGACCATGGTATCTACCACCGAGGAGGCCAGCAGTCAGGCCAGCTCCGTTTCGGTAGCCTCGGAACAATCCTCGGCCAGCGTTCGAACCATCGCCACGGCATCGGAGCAATTGGCCACTTCCATCATGGGGATCAACCAGCAGGTCGCCCGGTCGGCGGAAATGACCCGCACGGCGGTGGACGACGCGCGGCGAATGAATTCGATTGTCCAGACCTTGGCGGATGGGGCGCGAACGATCGGCGAGGTGGTCGAAACAATCGCCCGGATCGCGCGGCAGACCAACATGCTGGCGTTGAACGCGACGATCGAGGCGGCCAGGGCGGGCGCGGCCGGCAAGGGCTTCGCCGTGGTCGCGGCGGAGGTCAAAACGCTGGCCCAGGAAACCGCCGGGGCGACGAAGACGATCGCCCTGCAGGCCGGTCAGATCCAGGCGGCCGTGCATGAGGCCGTGGGCGCGATTCAGGAAATCGCGACCACGGTCGAGGCGGTAAGCGGTATCGCGGCCTCAATCGCCGCCTCGGTCGAGCGGCAAGGCACGGCGACGGCCGAAATCGCGCGAACCGTGCAGCGGGCGGCGGCGAACGTCCGGGAGGTTTCTTCGGGGATCGGCGGCGTGGATCGAGCCACCGCGAATTCGAGGACTGCCGCCCACCAGGCACTCGCCGCGGCGACCGATCTGGTGCGGCAGGCTGAACAACTCACGGGCGAGGTAAACAGCTTCGTCGGGGGCCTCAGGGCGTCTGCCTGAGCAGGCCGCCTGGCGCGCGCGACTGAAGATCGGCCCCAGGTCTTCGAGCGCGATCCCCGGGCTTTTCCCGAAGCGCTCACGTAGTAAGATGGTGGCCGGCGACACGACGGTCGATTCGCGGCAAATGCCAGGGATTGTGGTCCGCGTCGTCTTTATCCACATTATTTTGTGGTCGACAGTGTGAATCCCATTGACCCCACCTGAACGGCGCTCTACCGATTCGCGGTGATCATGACCGAGACTCGCCCCTTCATCCGCATTCGCGGCCGCTCCATCATGGCGTTGGTTCTGACACCGGAGCCACCGTTCCAGGGATGGCTGGCCGCGCTCGACGCGCAGATCGAACGTGCACCGAATTTCTTCGACGGCCGTCCCGTAGTGGTCGACCTCGGCGCCCTGCCACAGGACACGCGAGACGCGGTGCCACTGCTGCACGAGATCTCTGGGCGCGGCATTCATATCATTGGCACCGAAGCGGCCCACCCCTCCTGGGAGGGCCTCGAAGCCTGGGGCCGCCCCCTCCCCGGCGCTGGCAAGCCTGGGCGGCCCATCGAAATCTCCGAGCCGCCCCCTCGCGCCGCGGTGCAGGCCGCAGCCCCAGTTCCGGCGGCGCCACGGCCCGAGCAGACGTCGCTCCTGATCAATCATTCCGTGAGGTCCGGCCAGTCGATCGCGCACGAACACGGCGACGTGACAATTCTCGGCTCGGTCGCGTCGGGCGCGGAAGTCGTCGCGGGCAGCTCGATCCACGTTTATGGCGCCCTGCGAGGCCGCGCGATCGCGGGCCTGTCCGGCACCCCGGGATCGCGCATTTTCTGCCGCAGGCTGCACGCGGAACTGGTGGCGATCGACGGCGTCTATCAAACGGCGGACGACATGCCGCCGGAGCGGATCGGCACCGCATCTTGCGCGTGGCTGGATGGCGATGTCATGCGTATCACGGCACTCGATTGACCCCGGAATCGGCCAAATCGGAAAGGGAATTATGATGTCCAAAGTCCTGGTCGTGACTTCCGGCAAGGGCGGTGTCGGAAAGACCACCTCCACGGCGGCTCTGGGCGCGGCATTGGCGCAAGCGGGCGAGAAGGTCGTGGTCGTCGACTTCGATGTCGGATTGCGGAACCTGGACCTCGTCATGGGCGCGGAACGCCGTGTCGTATTCGATATGATCAACGTGATCCAGGGCGACGCCAAGCTCGCGCAGGCGCTGATCCGCGACAAACGCATCGACAACCTCTCGCTGCTGCCCGCATCGCAAACCCGCGACAAAGACGCGCTGACCGAGGACGGTGTCGCGAAGATCATCGATCAGCTTCGGTTGAAATTCGATTGGGTGATCTGCGACAGCCCAGCGGGGATCGAGCGAGGGGCGTTGATGGCGATGCGGCATGCGGATATCGCCGTGGTCGTTACCAATCCAGAAGTGTCCTCGGTCCGCGATTCGGACCGAATTATCGGCATGCTCGACTCGAAGACGTTGAAGGCGGAACGGGATGAACGGATCGAAAAGCATTTACTGCTGACCCGTTACGACGCGGGCCGCGCCGCGCGGGGCGAGATGTTGAAAACCGAAGACGTCCTGGAAATCCTGTCCATCCCGCTGCTGGGTATCGTGCCGGAAAGCGTGGACGTTTTGAACGCATCCAACGTCGGTTCCCCGGTGACGCTGAACAATCCGACCAGCGTCGCCGCCAAGGCCTATTTCGACGCCGCGCGGCGGTTGCGCGGCGAGATTCTCGAGGTCGTCGTGCCGATTGAGCGGAAAGGCCTCATGGGCCGGTTGTTCGGACGGAGAGTCGCATGAACCTTCTGGCCATGTTCCGCCGCCAGCGCACCGCTCCGGTGGCGCGCGAACGGCTTCAGGTCCTGCTCGCGCACGAGCGAATGGCGTCAGGCCATTCCGAATTGCTGAACGTGCTGCGCGAGGAAATCCTCGCGGTCATCGCCAGGCACATCCAGCTCGATCGCGACAAGGTGAAGGTTAAACTGGACCGCGCCGGCGATGTGGCGACGCTGGAAATCGACGTTGAGATGCCGGAGGCGCTGGCACGGGCGGCCCCGAGGCGGTCAACCGCGGCTGCGTCCGGGCCAGCCTGGCCAACCGCGGGTACCATGGCATAGGCACTGACGAAGACTGTCCCGATCGCGCCGTCCGGCCTCCGCCGCCATGGGATCGTTAACTTTGATCGACATGTTGACCAGGCCGCGTTCGTTGGTCCCGCTTCTCGCCATCAGCATTTTACTTGGCGCGTCGTACGGGCTGACGATGCTGCCGATATCCCTGATCGCCGGAAGTGGACCTTTCTGGGAATTCCCCCGCGGCACCCTCACCGGGTCCGACCATGACCTGGCCGATGTACTTGTCGGTTACTCATATTTGATGCGTGCCCCATGGAGTCTGCCGGTTCTGCGAGTTCAGAACCTCGCGCCGCCCGACGGAACCAACATATTCTGGCTCGATGCCGTGCCATGGCTCAGCCTCGTGGGGAAGGCTATTTTCAGCGCGACCGGCATCGCGATCAATCTTCTCGGTATTTTCGTGCTGGCATGTTTCGTGCTTCCTGGCGCCGCCATGACCGTGGTTCTGGCCGCGGCGGGTCAGCGGCATTTTCTCGCCGCCCTGTCGGGAACGACGCTGACCATGGCAACTCCGTATCTGCTTTTTCGATGGGGTCATCCGGCCCTCATGGCGCACTTCCTGATCATCGTGGCTCTCGCCCTTTATTTGATTGCCTTACGACGTCCCGAAGACCGGCGCGTCGCGACGACCTGGATCGCTCTCCTCGCGATCACGCTGCTCGATAATCTGTATGTTTTTGTCATGGTTGGCGGAATCTGGAGCGCCGCGCTGGCGCAACGGGGTTTGTCACGGACGGTCTCACGCAAACACTTGATCGCGGAGGGATTTGCCGCGGTGGGGCTGGTCATATTTACCGCCCTGGTGACCGGAATATTGACCCCGGACTTACGCTCGGCCGGCAAGCAGGTGTACGGCGTCTTATCGATGAACCTCGTATCGCCGTTCATACCCCAAATGAGTGGTATGATTCCGCCTCTCGCCCAATATCGCGTCGGCCACGTGATGCAGTATGAAGGTTTCGCATGGCTCGGAATGGGCGTGTTGCTGTTGCTTTTGATCGGCGCGCGATCCAGTGCAAGGTGGATTGTGGCCCGAGGGCGGTCTCACATCGCGTTGATCGCGATCCTGACAGTTTATCTCCTGTTCGCACTGTCCAACCGGGTTTTTCTCGGTCATCGCCTGTTGCTGGATATCCCGCTTCCCAATGTTGTCCTGCAAGTGTTTGGTACGTTTCGATCGAGCGGCCGGTTTTTTTGGCCCATTGGATACGCACTCGTCGCGATCGGAATTCTCACAACACTACGATCCCTTCAGCCGAAAGCCGCGATTCTCGCACTGGGCTTCGCATGCGCGATCCAGGTAATCGATGTCGAGCCGCTGCGTTACAACATCTCGGCGAGCGCGGCGGCGCCGCGGGCGCTCATGCTTGACCGGAATGAAATTTCCAGGATCGTCAACCGGTCCAGCGCAGTTGAGGTTTTCCCGACCTATGGCTGCGTGGAAACCGCTCTGGAGCATGGCGCGGCATCGTTGCTGTCACGCGAGGAAATATGGGCTCTGGTAACGCGCGACAATTTCAATACCATTTTTCCGCGATCCCCATCAGCCGTTCAGGAGTATGATGCCGCCGCGTGGCGCAATTTTTTGGCCACGGGAAACATGGAACTCCAGCTCATCACGGCGCATGCGAACATCCCGATCAATTCTGTCTACAATGCGCGCCTTGAGACAAATTGCGCCCGGGAGGAGGCCTCAATCCATATGCCCCTGCGGCGCGGTGTTGCTTATTTCTACCTTACGACATTCATGCCGCGCGCGGAGCAACTGCATGACCACGACGTGAATTCCGTTTGCAGGCGCGAGGCCTCGCTTACCTGGTGTCTGGTGCCCGAGGAAGCGGCAAAATAGACCCCACGAGGTTCGCGCCATTTATCATCCGCTCTGGATTGTTTATGGATCGTGACCCGCGAGACAGAAGGCAACGCGCATGGACCCCGGCTTTTTCTCCGCCACGCGTCTGGCCGCCATGATACGCCATCGCGAGATCGGCTGCCTGGAACTGCTTGATCACTATATCGCCCGCGTCGAGCGCCTCGACGGCCCGATCAACGCCATCGTGGTGAACGATTTCGATCGCGCCCGCGACCGCGCGCGACGGCTGGACAGCGCCCCGGACCGGTCGGCCCCATTGTTCGGCGTGCCGATGACCGTGAAGGAAAGCTTCGACGTCGCAGGGCTGCCCTCCACCCGCGGACATCTGGCGGCTAAAAACCATCGCGCGGCGATTTCGAGCCTCGCCGTGCGGCGGCTGGAGGCGGCGGGCGCGGTCATCTTCGGCAAAACCAACGTCCCCGTCGATCTCGCGGACTGGCAAAGCTACAATCCGGTTTACGGCACGACCTTCAACCCCTGGAATCTCGACCATACGCCTGGAGGATCGTCGGGTGGCTCGGCAGCGGCTCTGGCGGCGGGTCTGACCGGGCTGGAAATCGGCAGCGATATCGGTGGATCGATCCGCGTCCCCGCGCATTACTGCGGCGTCTTCGGCCACAAGCCCACCTGGACGCTGTGCCCCAACCATGGCGACCCCGCGACGAGTCCGGCGCAGGCCACGGACATCGCGGTCATCGGCCCATTGGCCCGCTCGGCGGACGATCTCGCCGTCGCGCTGAACTTGCTGGCTGGTCCCGACCCGGACGAGAGCGGACTGACATTCGTCCTGCCTCGCCCCCGCGTGACCAGTCTGAAGTCGCTCCGCATCGCCGTTTGGGCGTCCGAGCCGGGGCAGGAAACCGATACCGAAACCGTCGCGGCGATCGAGGCGATGGCGGACGAGCTGGAACGCCAGGGCGCGATCGTCAGCCGTGCCGCCCGTCCCGCCTTCGACCCGGTCGAGGCGTTTCACCTCTATCTCCAGGCCCTCGATACGGCCTGGAGCGCGCGCATGACCGACGCGATCCTGGCGGCGAAACGGCAACGCCTCGCCGATCTGGGCCCCGGGGATACGAGCGCCGACGCCGCGATGGCCCGCGCGACGGACATGGCACATCGCGACTGGCTGATGCTGAACGAGCGGCGGATGAAGCTGCGGCGGATCTGGAGCATGTTCTTCCGCGAATGGGACGTTCTGCTGACCCCTGTCATCGGCACCGCCGCGCTGCCGCACATGCAGGAAGGCGCGTCGATCATGAACGGTCCCGGAAGCGCCGGGTTGGCACGGCCGCATGTTCAGACCGGGCAACCGTGGGAGCGTCACGTCACCATCAACGGCCGCCGGATCCCCTACAATGACATGCTGTTCTGGCCAGGCCTGACCGCGGGGTTCCATTTGCCCGCGACCGTCGCGCCGATCGGTTTCACCAAAGCCGGCCTTCCCCTGGGCGTGCAGATTTCCGGACCGATTTACGGGGATCGGACGACCATCATGGCCGCGTCGCTGATCGAGCAGGCCGGCTACACGTTCAAGGCGCCACCATTGGCGTGATCATCGCGCCAGTGCCGCGGCGCGCGCCTGCCGCATCAGTTTTCGACATTCGCCATCGCACCACGTATTCACGGCGTTCCGGGGGGTCACGACACCCTTGTGGCCGCTGACGTGCCGGAACTCCACCTCGATCCCGGTTGCCGCGATCCGCTCATTGAAAATGGCGGTCATGGGCGCGAATCGAATCACCGACCTTTGCTTGCGAAGCTGCCCGGTCAGCGCGGCGATGGCTCCAATGCAATCGGTCTGCGCGATGATTTTCGACGCCGGGGGCGGCTTCAGCGCGGCCAGAGCGAAACACAATCCGTTGACCAGTGCCTGGGCCTCGGCGATCGACGAATCGGGCACGCGGTCCTTCAGGATCCCCGCGCGGCGCACAGTACGGCCATCGGCCTTGGCCCAGGCGGCGTAGGCCGCGACATGGGTTTTCTGGCAGTGAGATGCGTCGGTGAACAGCGTGATCAACATGCCCGCGAGTCGCCAAATCGTGGCATCAGATTGATCGAGATCAAGCCCCCAGCCAAGAGAATTCGACCCGGGCCGGGCGGCGGTTGAACCTCACTTGGGGTTCAATCTCATCTGAGCGCACGGAACCTGCTTGCCGAATCCTTCCTCGATCGGCCCTTAAGCGACGCCTGAATATTACCGCGTCAGTGTGGCCTCCTGTCCTTCCGTCATGGCCCTGCCCCCGCCTTCGCAGGGGCAGGGCCATGACGGGAGAGGGGCATGCGTCAGTCGATTCGGTAAAATTTGGACGCCACCTCAGGCGGATCGAGATGGACAGGAGATCACGGCAGCTTGTTGTGCGAGCCGTCGCAACGGGGTGCATTGCCGGTCGCCTTGCAGCCGCAGAATGATACGGTACCTGACTGTTCGGCTTCGAACTTCATCGGACTGAACGTGCTGCCTTTGTGCGAGCCGTCGCAGAAGGGCTGCTTGCCGCTTTTGCCGCAGGCGCACCACCAGTAAGCCTTGCCGGCCTCGACATCGATTTTATAAGAGCCCTTTTGAGCGACGACGGGCAATGATTCGGACATCGGTTATCTCCCTGACTCGTGGCCGCGCGGCAGTCCGGCGGCGTCCAGGACAAGCTAGCGGCCCTGGCGGATTCCGCAAAGACCCGGGTTGACAGCCCGTTCGCGCATCAGCTCCGCCGATGCGACCGATGCGTCGCGTCGCGCGCGGGCAAGGACAACGCGACACCCGCGAAGATCAGGCCCAAAGCCCCAACAGGCAGCCACGCCGGCCGGATCAGCAACGGTTGGGCCGCATGCTGCCAGACCCAAGGTCCGATGACACGCACAACCCAAACGTGCAGGTTTTCCACGGCTCGCGGGCTCAACCAGGCCAGAGCCCCTGCCAGGGAAACCACGCGCGGCCCCACCATGGCGAGCGCCACTGCCGCCACGAACAGCATGGCGGCCAGGACAGCGAGGGTGCGTTGCGTGGTCACATGAACAACTTCTCCGACTTGCGGTCAGAATACAAGCTCGCGACGATGTCGCCGTAGCCGTTGTAGATTTGGGTTGGCACCATCTCGCCGGTGCCCAGAAGGCGTTCGCGCGCCTGGCTCCAGCGGGGATGCTCCACGTCGGGGTTCACATTGGCCCAGAAACCGTATTCACGGCCATTGATTTCCTGCCAGAAGCAGCGCGGCTGCTTTTCCGTGAAGGTGACCTTCACGACCGACTTCACCTGCTTGAACCCGTATTTCCAGGGCGTGGTCATGCGGATCGGCCCGCCATTCTGTGGCGGCAGCGGCTTGCCGTACATGCCGGTGGTCATGAACGCCAGCTCATTTGCCGCTTCGTCGATCGCGAGGCCATCGACATAGGGCCAGGGGTACAGCGGTGCCCGCAGGCCGGACATCGACTTGTCCTTCACCGTCTCGAACGCCACGAATTTGGCGGAGCCCAGGGGTTCGGCCAGCTTCAGCAGGTCGGTCATCGGAAAACCGGTCCAGGGCACGGTCATGGCCCAGGCCTCGACGCAGCGATGGCGATAGATCCGTTCCTCGAGCGACACCTGTTTCAGCAAATCCTCATAGGCGATCTTTCGAGGTTCCTTCACAAGGCCCGCGAACTCGATCGTCCACGGGCTGGTCTTCAATCCCTGGGCTTCCTTCCACAGGTTCTTGCTTTCGCTGAACTCGTAATAATTGTTGTAGGTCGTTGAATATTTTTCCTCGGTCAGAGCGCGCCCAGCCTCATATTTCGGGTTCGGATCCGCGTGGACGAGGCCCGGGGCAGCGGCCAGCAACGCCGCCGTGCCGCCAATCAACGCGCGCCGATTCAGAACCACGGATTCCGGGGTAACCTGGCTTTCGGGGATTTCCCAGCCGCGCCGCCTGATGATACGCATGACTCTCTCCGTTTCTGGTCTCGTAATCGTCAGACGCCAGAGTTGGGGAAACATTACACCCGCCGGGATCACGGATGGGAATATTTTGTGTGAAGGACCTGGCCGTATGCACCTCGCCCGCTTCCCCCGCGTCAAGCTGTTCCCGGCGCCGACGCCGCTGCACAGGCTGGACAATCTGACCAGGCATTTGGGCGGGCCGGAGATCTGGATCAAGCGGGACGACTGCACCGTGGTCGCCACGGGCGGAAACAAAGTGCGGAAGCTCGAATGGCTGATCGGCGAGGCCCGCGCGCAGGGTGCTACTCATGTGGTGACGCAGGGGGCGGTGCAGTCGAACCACGTGCGCCAGACGGCGGCGGTGGCGGCGATGTTCGGCCTGAAATGCACCGCGCTGCTGGAACACCGGATCGAGACCAACGATCGCGACTACCTGAACAGCGGCAATGTGCTGCTGGACCAACTGTTCGGCTGCGAGATCGAGTACCGTCCGGGCGGCGTCGACATGAACGCAGAGGCCGAGAAAAAAGGCGCCGAACTGCGTGGCGCGGGCGAGAAGGCTTATGTCATTCCCGGGGGTGGCTCGAACAAGGTCGGGGCGCTGGGGTATGTGTCGTGCGCGCAGGAACTCGTGCGCCAGGCGGACGAGATGGGATTGCGGATCGACCGGCTGGTGACCGCGACCGGCAGCGCGGGCACGCATGCGGGGTTGGTCGTCGGGCTGGAGGGCGAGAACGCCGCCATCCCCGTGCTTGGCATCGGCGTGCGCCTGCCGAAGGACCGGCAGGAGGAAAATGTATTCCGGCTCGCCGAGGCGACCGCGGATTACGTCGGTGTCCGTGGCGGCATTCCGCGGTCTTCGGTGGTGGCGAACTGCGATTACGTGGGTAAGGGGTATGGCATCCCGACGGACGGCATGGTCGCGGCGGTTCGGATGCTGGCACGGCTGGAGGGGATATTGCTGGATCCCGTTTACTCGGGAAAGGCGATGGCCGGGATGATCGACCTAATTCGCACCGGGGAGATCAGGAAAAACGAAACAATCGTGTTCCTCCACACCGGTGGAGCGGTCGGATTGTTCGGGTACACCGGAACGTTCGAGGGCGCGGGTCAGAGCGTGATCGCTTGAGGTTGAAATGCCGGAAAGCGTGAATCACGCGCTCAAACAAAAATGCGTCAGAGTATGATTGCGTCAACCTGAAGCAATCATACTCTGACGGAGGGAAACGCCTCCCGCGCCGTCGCGACCGCTACCAATATCAACGAGCATTTTCCGGTCTCGCGAACCGGCGGTCCGAACCAACGCGATCGCTCCATTTCCGGTATCCGGCGCTTAGCCATTTCCTCGCCCGATATTCCACACTGGCGGAAATCGCCCAGGCGGCGAATATCGCGAGGCCGGCGGTGACGGCGACCGCCACGTCCGGCGCGATTCCGGATGCCTCCAGACGCGCGATGACGGTGAGCCCAGCTTCCTGATGCAACAGGTATAGCGGATCACTATTGTCCGGTCAATAGCTGAATAAATTCAATTGGTTATCGTCCATGACATGTTCGGAACTGTCAGCTGTTTGAGAAATCACAGATTCTATCGAGGCCTTTTCAAATACTGTCACCGAAAACACCTGCATCAATGTGTAGAGG
>SHWL01000127.1 GCA_009693865.1 Acetobacteraceae bacterium
AGCGCCTCTACCGGGCAACTCTGCGGCGGCAGCAGTCGCGCCACCGCGTTGTCCTTAAACGTCTGTCCATACCGAGCCATGTTCGTCTTCCAGCGCCCCCTGAGGTCTTGATCCTATCCGGGCGGCAACTTCTCTGACACAGGGGGAGTGACGACAGCCGTGCGGCCATGACCGAACTTTGGATGAGCCACGGCAAGCTCGTGGCGGCGATCGCCGCGAAGTACCGCCGCTCCGATATCGACCATGACGATCTGATCAACGCCGGCCATCTGGGCTTGCACACCGCGATCATGCGGTTCGACGCCACACGCTATGATTCCCGGCTGTCCGCCTACGCCTCGGTTTGGATCCGCTGGCATATCCACGACTACATCCGCCGCAATTCCGGACCTGTCCGCCTGCCCGAGTCCAAGGCGCACCGCCAATTGGCGCAATCCTCGCCCAGATTGTTGTCCGAGGCCCGGAAAGCCTGTGAGCGGGAAGGTGTCGACCCCACCGACAGCGAACTCCATCTTCGCATCGGCAGCCGCATCGGCCTGAGCTCCGATGAGGTCGCGACCGGACTGCGCCTGATCCAGGACGGGCGCGCCAGCCTCAACGCCCAGGATGGTGAGGAAGGGTATGAAAGCAGCCTCCGGGATGAGGCCGCGCCGACCGCCGACGATATTAACGAACGGATGGACCATGCGCGGCTGCGCCTGCGGTTGCGCGCTTTGGCGAACGAAATCCTGGGGGAGCGGGAACGCGCTATCTTCCTCACCCGCACGATGGCCGACAGTCACGACATACCGTCGCTGGAGAAGTTCGCCGAACAGTTCGGTGTTTCCATCGCCCGCATCCATCAGATTGAGACCAGCGCGCGGCGCAAGATCGCCGCGGCTTTGGCCGTGTCCGGCTATGCCGAGGTCACCGGCGAAAACGTCGTCGCGGATATCTCGCAAGTCCGCGCACGCCGTGGCCCGGGATCGGCTGGCCGCGTAAGGGACGAGACGGCGGCTCGCGCGTTTGGCCGGGAAGCCGATGAGACATTTATTTTACGCGCGGCGGATGAATAACGTCCGTTTCAGGATATTCTTCACGCCTCGCCGCCGAACATCGCCTGGCTAAACCAGGAGTTTGAGATGCCCCGTCATGCCCCTCCGCCGCCGGCGGATGCAACTCCGCCACCGGCGAAAGCGATGACAATCGCGGCCCAGAAGGTCGCGAAGGCGATCGACCGGTCGGTCCTGCGGGAGTGGTTCGGCAACGACGACGACGGGATCGACACGCTGCTGGCCGAATTCCGCGACAGCACATACGCCGAACATACGAAGATGCTCGCGGCGCTGGCGGCCGGCGACATCGCCGAATATGGCCAGGCCGTGCACAGATTGCGCGGCGCGGCGCTGTCCGTGGGCGCGAACGGTCTGGCACGGGCAGCCGCGGTGCTGGACACCGCGGCCCGCGCCAAGGACATCGCCACCTGCCGGAGCGGAATGCCGGCGCTCGAGGTCCAGTTGGGTCAGATGGCGGCGGACGTGCCCGCATCGAATGGGGCGACCTCGAAGCAATAGAGCGTCACTCCCTGGACCGCCAAAGGGCGCCGCGTCTTCGGTCCGCCCGGCCGATTGTCATGCCGTGATCGTGGTTGCCGTCGCGGCGCCCGCGGATCCGCCGCCATAAGCCCGAATCGCCTGAACAAGGCCCGCGGCAAGAACGCTGGAAACCGCCTGCCCGGTCCCAACCGTTGCGACACCCGCGGCGGCGGCCGCCGTGGACACCGAGCCGGCCGAGGTCGAACCAGCCCCGCCACCCTTCATATGGTGATGATGGTGGCGATTCGCGGGTCCGGTCTGGTGCCCTCCCGGTGCTTTGGCCGATGACGCGCCGCCGTTCCCGATCTGCCCCAGCGCCGCCTGACCGCCGGAAACCAGTTTCCCCGGGGCGGTGCCGCTGACCGCCGCCTTTGGAGATGCGGCGTTGCTCTGGGCCTGGATGAGTATCGCCTGAATATCCGACGCCAGCCGCTGAAACGGCGTGGTGCCGCCGGACCCGGCGAGGTTCAGGGCTGGTGCCCCTGGGCCGCCCGCCGGAGAATTCATGGCTGGACCGAAACCACCTCGCAACGGCGTGACCGCATCGCGCGGTGGTGTGGGGAGCCGGCTCCATGGAGCGGCCCGGAGATTGGGCGTGGAATCGGAGGAAGGCGGACTGAGGGACACGGTCTCAGGCTCCTGCTGGTGACGAGCTTGCGATTGCAACGTCCATGCCAGCGGCGAACCGGCGGGATCGCGCCAGTCGTCCGTCACAAGACCCGGCAGATCGTGCCCAGGGAAGCCGATACACCGGCAAAAGACGCCGTGCTGCTGGTTGACGCCGCCGCCTCATACCAATCCGCTTTGAGTGCGACTCTGGGCCCTCTCCTCGTCATGGCCCGGCCCCTGTGAAGGCGGGGGACGGGCCATGACGAGGAGAGGGCGGTGCGTCAATCTTCAGGCGGACTGGTATCAGTCCTCTGGGCTGCGATACCAGGCCGGGCGCCGCTTTTCGCGGAACGCCGAGGTTCCCTCATGCCCCTCGGGGGAGGCTCGCTGCGTCCATCCCTCATGCGACAGCAGCGTCATTTGGCGCTCGTCCAGCAGCAGGCCGTTGGCGCCCAGGAAACTGCGCTTGGTGATGGCGATGGCGTCCGGGCCGGAGAGGAAGATCGCGTCCAGGACGGCGGCGAGTTTTGGCTCCATATCCGCCTCGGGCACGACTTCATGGACGAGGCCAATGCGTTCGGCCTCGCGGGCGTCGAACCGCTCGCCGGTCAGGGCATAGCGTCTTGTGTGGCGCAGGCCGATGGCGTTCACCATGTGCGTGGAGATCGGGGCCGGCGAGACGCCGACGCGAACTTCGGTAATCCCGAACAGCGAGTCCGGTGTCGCGAAGGCCACGTCCACGCAGCAGACGATGCCAATGCCGCCGCCAAAACAGGCGCCATGTACCAGGGCAATCGTGGGCTTTGGGAACTCGTTCAACAGCGTCATGGCGCGGGTGGTGGCCATTGAGGCGGCGAAGTTCCCGGCCGGAGGGTAATGCGCGACCTCATTCAGCCAGCTTATATCGGCGCCCACCTGGAAATGCCTGCCTGCGCCGCGGATCACGAGGCAGCGGACTGATGTGTCTTTGGCCAGCCGTTCGAGGCCGCCGATCAGTCCGTCCAGCATCGCGGCGTTGTAGGCGTTGCCGACCTCGGGCCGGTTCAATGTCACGGTGGCGACGCCGCGTTTGTCCACTGTCAGCAAAACGACGTCGCCGCTCATGGTGAAACCACCTTTCCGGGATCGGTATTGCCGCCGCAAACGATGACGCCGACCCGGGCGCCGGCGGGCGGAACGTAACGGCCGGAGATCAACGCGGCGAGGGCCGTCGCGCCGCCGGGTTCGGCGATGACCCGCGCTTGCTCCCACAGCAGACGTTGCGCTGCCAGGATCGCCTCGTCCGTAACCAAGACTGCTTCGGCCACGTACGCCTGGGCCACGGGGAACATTAGCGCCCCGACCTGGCGCGCGCCCAACGAGTCGGCGGCGAGGCCGGAGACGGGGCAATCCACCGGGCGGCCGGCCCTTAATGCGTTGTATAAGGTGGGGCACCCCTCCGGCTCGACGCTGATCACGGCGGCGGAGCCCGCGTACCAGGAGGCGACGCCGCCGATCAGCCCGCCGCCACCGGTGGCGACCAGGATATGGGTGAGGTTGGGCGCCTGAAGTTCGAACTCCCGGCCGACGGTGCCTTGGCCCGCGAGGACCTCCACCTGGTCGTAAGCATGGACTTCGAGCGCGCCCGTCTCCGCCTGGCGGGCGCGGCAGGCGGCGAGGGCGTCGGCGTAGGTGTCGCCGCCCTGAATCACGCGGGCGCCGTAGCTGGCGATGCGGGTGATTTTCGTGGCGGGGGTGGTGGCGGGGACGAAGATCTCGGCGGTGACGCCCAACGCGCGGGAGGCAAAGGCAACAGCGGCACCGTGGTTGCCGCCGGACGCGGCGATCGTGCCGGATGCGGGGATCGTGGCGGTCAACAGGCGGTTGAAGGCGCCCCGGGATTTGAAGCTGCCGGTGTGTTGCAGGAGTTCCAGCTTCAGGGTCACGGGGATGTTCAGGGCCGGCGATGCACCGTCGATTTCGAAAACCGGGGTGCGGCGTATTTGGGGGGCGAGGCGAGCGGCGGCGGCTGCGATGGTGGCGCGGGTGATCATGACGGGGGGGACGCTCGCATGCTCCATGTGTGGCGGCAAGGCGAGACGGTCGCCGGATGATTGGTTGTTTTGAGTGTCCCTGGCGACCAGAGGCGGCCATGACCCCAACCGGCATTTGGTCAAATCAAGACTTTGCGTCCTCGAACGGGGAAGCCGTGCGGCAACGCCAACATCCTCACCGGCCTTCGCCGTCCTGACCAGGAAGCATGAATGGCTAAATACGGCTCGGAATGTCGGCTGTGACGTAGAAGACCCCGGAAATAACCGGCGGCGTCGCAAGGCTGTAGGAAATTCAGTTGCGTCCCTCAATGATCCAACGCCGGCCGAGGTGTTTCAGGGCTGGACGGGGACGCGGCGCTTCCAATCCGCCTTCGGGCGTTCGGGCAATGCTTGGCTTCGCTCGTTCAAGCGATTCCAGAAGGTTGACGGAAGCAGCCGTCCGTTCCTTTGCTTCGTAATGGGCGATGAGCCGGTCAACCTGGGCTTCGGCTTCCCGGCTCAGGGAAATCACGCCTCGCGTGCTGTCTTTGGCTCTTCCCGGTGCTGCCCGGCCTTCATGCGGGCTATGCTTGCCCGGAGCCGGTCGAGTACCGGCTCAATCGCGACGATTTGGCCGGACTTTATCTGGGCCTCGCTGCGTTCCAGCAAGTCCGTGACCCAGCCCGGCGGTACCTTGCCGGTTGTTGCGTCCATGGGGGAACCATACGCCAACGGACGGCGCCTTTCCAGTCCGGGTTACGTCCAGCCCGGGCACTACGGCCGCTGGTGGACCGGTGTTTGGCAACCGCTGGCGTATTTGCCTTATTATGCTTCACCAAGCCCGCGTTACGCTGGCGCACTCACCTTTCGGAGATTGTATCCATCGGGCGGCGTCGAGGCGGATTGCATCGCCAGCGCCGATGTTTGCGTGCCTCGCAAAGGGAACCCGCCGGCAGGCGGACCGGCCATCGCGACCGCCGGCGGTGCCGGAGGCATGGCGATCGTGGCCCGGATTGGCGGCGGCATTTGTGGCGCTGGCGATTGGATACCTGGTGCCGTCACGGTGCTCGCCGCGGGCGGCACCACGATCGTTTTGGCCCGGGATTGAGCGTCTCGATGGAACGGAATCATCGGCGCGGGAGGCGCAGACGTGGACGCCCGGGTCTGAACCTCTGCTTCCTTCAGCTCCGCCTTAAGCCGGCGAGCAATCCGGCGATCGAGATGCGTCGCATAGGATAGCTGAACCCGAGCCAACGCCACGGACTGTTGCCGGTGTTTGAAAGCCATGTCCTCGGTCGTCGCGTGCTGAGCGTCGTGGATCGAGTCCAGCACCAGGCTCAGGAACAACGCGAACTGCCCGGCCAGCATGATCTCCACGCCATCTTTCGGCTTGAACCCCTCGATCAACCGCATTGCACATTGGGCACGGGCCTGGCGGCTTGTCTCCGATTCATTCGGCCGGTCGGCGATGGTCTCGATGACATTCCGGGACAACAGGGGAATAAGGTCTTCGGTTGCGGGCGTTGGCGCGGCGTTCATGGTGTATTGTCCTCATGTTATTGGGCGTTACTTGCCTAACTTCCTAGATCGCCAATTTCGCGTCAACCGGTTTTTTACAGGAGAACCCTGTTGCTCTGCGCCAGGAGCGACTGAGGCCAGGATCGGGGGCGTATCCGTCCCGGGAGGATGTCAGGAAGTTATTCCGATTTGGAATGGCACGCCGCCCAGGTGGGTGGCGTGCCTTCTCCCGGCGCGCTCGGGCATTGCAAACGAACTGAGATGCCTCGCGCCAATGCATCCGCCATTGCCTGGGTCGAGACCGCAAGCAAGCGTGACTCACGGATTGCACGGATTCGGGCACGGATTACAGGGAATGTGTCCCTTCGCCGGACTCCCCTCGAACCCTCGAAAAATTAACCGCCTGGCCCCGGACGTCCGAGCGAAGGTCCGCGTAATCCGTGCCCGAATCCGTGCAATCCGTGATTCACGCTTGCTTCCTTGTTCCCGCGATCGCCTCAGACCCACCCGAAATGGCGCTTTCTTTCCCGCCGGGCACGGATCACAGTCCGCCGCTCACAGGAGACGGACGTGCCCAGGCATCGTGACGGACAGCGGTGAACATCATGGCGGACGTCACCCGGATTCACGGTACTTGCGTGGCTCGCGGCGAGGCTGGTGTGCTGATCGTTGGCCCCTCCGGTTCAGGCAAATCGGACCTGGCTCTAAGGCTGATCTCCAAGGGCTTCGTGCTTGTCGCCGACGACCGGGTGGAGATCGCCGGTGGCCGCGCCCGGGCGCCAGACTCCCTCGCTGGATTGATGGAAGTCAGAGGCCTTGGTATCGTCCGCCTGCCTTACGTGTCCGATGTCACCCTGAAGGTCGTCATCTCCTTGACCCCTCATCCCGAGCGCCTGCCGAAACCCGAGCGTCATCCGGTGCTGGATCTTCCGGTCGTGCACCTGAATGCCGGCGAAGCCTCGGCGCCGGAGAAAGCGGCCCTGGCGCTCGACTGCGCCCTCGGATTGGTCACGCAACAGGCCGGAGCCTTCATGGCATGACCGGCGATCAGGTTCAGAAACCGGATACCGGACCGCGCCGGGTGGTGCTGGTCACCGGACTGTCGGGCAGCGGCAAGGCCTCGATCCTCCATGCTTTGGAGGACGTGGGCTACGACGCCGTCGACAATTTGCCGATTGGGTTGCTGGAAGACGTCGCCACGCGCGCCGACCGCGACATCGCCATCGGAATCGACGCCCGCACCCGCGGCTTCGACGCTGAACTGATTCTCGCGACGCTCGCCAGCATGCGGCGCAACGCTGCCCTGCTACCGGAGCTTGTCTTCGTCTGGGCCGACGAAGCGACGCTGCTGGGCCGCTATACCGAAACCCGCCGCCGCCATCCGATGGCGCCGCGCGGACGGGTGGCGACCGGGATCGAAATCGAGCAGGAAATGACCGCGCGTTTGCGCGATACGGCCAATCTGATCATCGATACATCGGACCTTCCGCTCGCGGGCCTGCGCCGGTTGATCGAGGACCATTTCGGCCCACGGGGCGACGAAAATGACGCTCGGATGGTCGTTTTGCTGATTTCGTTCGCCTACGCGAAGGGGCTGCCGCGGGAGGCCGACCTGGTGTTCGACGCGCGGTTCTTGCGCAACCCGCACTACGATCCCCACTTACGTCCGCGGACGGGACTTGACCCGGAGGTGGGCGCCTATATACGCGCTGACAAGGACTACTCGGGCTACCTGTCGGGGATCATCGATCTGGTCGACCTGGTGCTGCCGAGATTCGTGCATGAGGGCAAAAAATACGCTACGATCGCGATCGGTTGCACCGGGGGGCGGCACCGATCTGTCTGGTTGGTTGAACGACTGGCCGCCCATTTGTCTGCGCGACTCGCCGCGATGCATGCGGCCGGAGAGAGTGGATTGGACTGGCGGCAAACCGTGACCCATCGGGAACTGAACCTGGCGGATCGCTCCAATGAGCGTTCCGGCGGGGCGCGATCCCCGGAACGGGACGTTGGTGGGCGAGATGGCGGGACGGGGTTGGCGGCGACGGTAACCGGACTGACGGCAGAGCGCGCCGATTCAGGCACAGGAGGCCTGAGGACAGATCATGATCAACCTTAAAGACAGAGGGCTTCACCGCTGGCAAACGCGCAGCGGGCAAGCCGGTAGGGACATGCCAGACCCCTCATGATCGGCATGATCCTTGTTACGCACGGGCGCCTGGCGGAGGAACTTCGCCTCGCCATGGAGCACGTGGTCGGCACGCAGCGCTGTGTCGACACAGTCTGCATTGGGCCGGACGACGACGTCGAATCCCGGCGCGCCGAGATCGTCGCCTGTATCGGGCGGTGCGACACCGGCGACGGGGTCGTGCTGCTGACCGATATGTTTGGCGGGACCCCGTCCAACCTCGCCATCTCCATGATGGAACGCAAAGGGGTTGAGGTCATCGCGGGGGTGAACCTGCCAATGCTGGTGAAACTCGCCAAGGTCCGCTCCAACCAGCCCTTGGCGGCCGCCGTCACCTGTGCCGAGGAAGCTGGGCGCAAATATATCGCGTCCGCCTCGCACGTGCTGCATGGCTGCCGGACCGTCACGCCGCCCTGTCCCGAATGACGGCATGCGGCCCATGATCGAATGGGGCCGATGACCGACGGCGGGACGCCGGTACTGACCCGGATCGTTACCATCGCCAACAAGCGGGGCCTGCACGCGCGGGCGGCGGCCAAATTTGTCACTGTCGCCGAACGGTTCGGCGCCTCCGTCGAGGTCGTCCGCGGTGACGAGCTCCCCGTCTCCGCCCGCTCCATCATGGGCCTTATGATGCTGGGCGCTGGCAAGGGCTGCGCGTTGGAACTGCGGGCCGAGGGGTGGGACGCGAAGGAGGCGTTGGACGCCCTCACCGCCCTGGTCGAATCTGGTTTCGATGAACGCGACTAGCCCGGGAATGCCTCCTGGTGTGCCCGGCGGAACAGCTCCGGGAACGCAAGCCGGGCCGGCGCGCGCGCGGACCGGCGTCAGAGGAGAACGGCGGTTCACGGGCTTCGCCGCCGCCGCCGGGGTCGCCATCGGCCCGGTGTTCCGCGCGACCGAACCGGAAATCCCCGTCACCCAATCCAAGATCGCCGCCGCCGACATCGCGGCCGAGTGCGCCCGGCTGGACGCCGCGATCACCCAGTCACGCAAACAGTTGACCAAGCTGCGGGCCCGCCTCGCGGTGTTGCCGGAGGAAAGCCAGGCCGAAATCGCCCCGTTGATCGACGCTTATTTGCGGATGATCGGTCCGTCCCGGCTGGTCCGCGGCATTCGCCGCCAGGTCGAAGAACGGCTTCTGTCGGCGGAAAGCGCCGTGATGGCCGAGGCCGAAGCGATCGCGGGGGTCATCCTGGCCCAGGCTGAGCCAGGACTGAACGCGGAGGATCGCGCGGGTTTTCATCGCCGGGCGGAGGAAGTGCGGGAAATTGGCCGCCGCCTGGTGCGCAACCTCACGCGCACGCCGTTTCGCAGCTTCGCCGGACTGCCCGATGGCGCGATTCTGGTCAGTGAGTCGCTGCGGCCCGCCGACGCGGCGTTGCTCGATCCGTCGCGGCTCGCGGGTGTGGTGACCGATGAGGGTGGGGCGGACGGCCATACCGCGGTGATGTTGCGAGCTCTGGGCGTGCCGTCGGTCCTGGGCGCGGCCGGTCTGAGTCACGCGACCCGGCCCGGCGATATCGTGGTGGTCGATGGGATCGCCGGGATTGTGACGCTGCACCCCAGCGCCGAAACCCTGATCGCCGCGCGCCGCGCCGTGGCGGCTTTCGCGCGTGAACGCCAGCGCTATGCCCGGCTGCGGCGGCTGGCGGCGGAGACCACCGACGGGGAGGCGGTCGACCTTCAGGCCAATTTCGAACTTCCGCTCGAATTGCCGTTGATCGCGCAATCGGGCGCCCACGGGATCGGCCTGCTGCGCACCGAGTTCCTGTTCATGAACCGCGATTCCGTGCCCGACGAAAACGCGCAGGCGGAGACTTATCGCGGCATCGTCGAGGCGATGAACGGCGATCCCGTCACCATCCGCGTATTGGACTGGGGCGGCGAGAAGGACATCGAGGCGTTGTCCAACGCTGGCCTGGTCCCGGACATTTCCGACGTCAATCCGGCGATGGGGTTGCGCGGACTGCGGCTTTTGTTGCGGCGGCCGGAGTTGTTCGAAACCCAGCTCGCCGCGATCCTGCGCGCGGGCGCGTATGGCCCGGTGCGGGTTCTGTTGCCGATGGTGACGACCGTCGGCGAAGTGCGCGCGGCACGGGAGACGTATGAGCGTGTCGCTCGCCGTCTGCGCCGCCGGGGCGAGCGCGTGCCGGACCGGCTGCCTCCGCTCGGGATCATGATCGAAACGCCCGGTGCCGCGCTGTCCGCCGACGCGCTGGCGCTGGAGGCGGACTTCTTCGCCATCGGCACCAACGACCTGACGGCGCACACGCTGGCGGTCGATCGTGGCGAGAGCGACGTGGCCGATATGTACAACCCGCTGCATCCGGCCGTGCTGCGGCTGATCCAGTTCGCGACCGAGGCGGCGCTGCGGATGCGGATGCCTGTGTCTCTGTGCGGAGAAATGGCGGGCGATCCGCGAATCACGCCGCTGCTTCTGGGCCTGGGTTTGCGGGCGTTCAGCATGAATGCCTCGGCCGTGCCGCGGGTAAAGCAGGTCGTCCGATCCGTGGATTCCGACGCCTGCGTGCGCTTCGCCCGGCGGGTGATGGAACAATCCGACCCGGAACAGATCGCCGCCCTGCTGGCTGGGTCCGCAAACCCGGGCGGCTGACCGGGCGTGCTGGCGGAGGGCTCGCGGGTCGTCGGGGAGGCCATGCGATGGTAAGCGCTCCGCCGGCTCCCGCCGTTTCACCCCTGACCAGACGGAACGCGCGGCATCGCGTGCTTGTCCCGCGCTCACCCCCCTGGCCGCTGCCGCAAAAATACCGCCCGATCCGCGGGCGTTTCGATATGCGCCGCCAGGCTGTCCCATAACGCGGTTTCCGAACCGCTCCCCGGCAGTGCCCGTTTGACAAGCAAACGGGCAATCGGGCCCAGGTGCTGGGTCAGCGCGCGCTCCACCCGAGCAATCTGCTCGTCGGAGAAGCCAACCGCGGGAGCCGCGCCCGCCATCGTCTGAGGTGGATTCCGGGCCGCGGACCTTACCGATGTCACGGCGGTGCGGCGGGCCGAGCCATCCAGCATATCCGCCAGGAATCTCCGCCGTTCGGCCGTCTTGTCGATACTCTCCGCCACGCTCTCGCATAACTGCTCCAGCGACTGGCTTCGCCGCGCGGCTTCGCGCACCAGGTGGCGGGCGATGGGTCCAATGTGGCTCGCCAGGCGGCGTTCGACCGTGTCGAGGATCGCGTCGTCGAACGTCTCGTGCGCGGGCGGCTCGAACACCGCCGGGACCGGCGAAAACTCCGTCTGCTCGCCGCCCAGACCATCGAACGCCTGCCGCAACGCGCTGGCCATCTCCTGGGCGGAGGCGAAACGCGCCTCGCGGTCCTTCGCCAGCGCCTTGCGCAGAATGGCCGCGAGGCTGTCCGGGATATCGGCCACGAATTCCGTCAGATCCCGCGGCTGCTGGGTCAGCAACTGATAGGTGACCTCGGTGGCGTTGCGTCCATTGAACGCGCGAGTGCCGCTCAGGAGTTCATAAAGAACGGTACCCACTGAAAACAAATCGGCGCGCGCATCGACAGACTCGCCGCGGCATTGTTCCGGCGACATATAGGAGGGCGTGCCAACCGCGGTGCCATCCTGGGTGATGTCCGACGTATCGATGCGGGAAATGCCGAAATCGGTGACCTTCACCTGCCCGTTTGGCGGCACCAGGATGTTGGCCGGTTTCACATCCCGATGGACGATGCCAAGCGCGTGCGCCGCCGCCAGCGCATCGAGCACCTGAACGGCGATGGCCACGGCCTCGGTGGGCGCGAACCGTCCAACGCGTTTCAGCGCCTGACCGAGGCCGACGCCATCGATATATTCCATCGCCAGGAACGGATTGCCCTCATGGATCGCGAAATCGTAAAGCGCGACGATGTTTGGATGCGAGCAGCGCCCGGCGGCGCGCGCCTCGCGGCGGAAGCGTTCCAGGAAGACCTCCCGGTCGCGGCCTTCCAACAGATCGGCGCGCACGAGTTTGATCGCGACGGTCCGGCCGATCGCGGGATCTTCCGCCTGATAGATGACGCCCATCGCGCCGCGCCCCAATTCCCGCTCCACACGGTAGCGGCCGATAAACGGCGGCAGGGGTGCGGGCTCGACGATGGCTTAACTCTCCAGCATGCGCATGGCGTTGGCGAGGCTACGGCGCATGCGGTTGAACGACTGCGACAATGTGGCGACTTCATCCTTGCCGGCCATTTCGAATTCCGCCGCGTCCGCGTTGCCCAGGCTGACCTCGTTGGCGATGGAGGACATGCGCCGGATTGGGCGGATGATCGTGAAATGCAAGGCCAGGTTCAACAGCAGAAGTGTCACCGCGAACACCGCCGCGAGTCCGCCCAGGTATGCAACGAAAAGTTGGTTGGCGCGGTCCAGCGCGACCCGCATCGGAACGGAAACAATCTGGGCGCCGATGACCTCGTTCAGCTTCCAGCCATAGCCGTTGGCGGTGCCGTAAAGATCGACCATCGTGGCGGGCGCCATGGCCGGCGTGGTATGACAACTCAGGCAATCCTTGTCGGTGATGCGGATTGGCTTTGCCACCGACATGATAGGTCCGGCGGGCGTGTCGCGGATATGGGTGAATTCCTTCAGGCTGGCGGTACGCTGGAACTCCGCGATGATATCCGCTTCCCAATCGGTCGCGCGATCCGCCGGGTTGGTCGGATTGAGCGCCGCTTCCTTGTAGGTGTAGTCCGGAAATTGAGCGGTCATCGCGCGCAGATTGGTTTGCGCCGCCCATGACGGGACGGTGTGCGGCAGGAACCGCAGTTTCATCTGCTCGGCCAGCAGCGGCTTGATCTCCTTCGTCGTGTAGCTCCGGACGGCGGTCGCCTGCGCGATCATGATCGCGGCTTCCTGGGCCACCTCGCGCCGCGCGTTTTCGTTTATGACCCGATATGACAGGCCCGCGGCGAGCGTGAGACCGACGAGAAACGCGGCCAGCAGAACGAGGTTGAATTTGGTTCTCAGTCCCATGGTTGGTCCTTTCGGATTGCCGTGTTTGGCGAGATCCAACGGCCATGGATCATTCCAGACGACGCCCAGATATTACCGACCAAACTGGCGCCCGACTCTCGTGTCGTCATGGCCCGGCCCCCGCCTTCGCATGGGCAGGCTTCGTCCGGGCCACCCACTCCAGCACAGTGCCGCGACCGGTGGCCCGGACGAGCCGGGCCATGACGTGGGGATGGGCGGTCACATTGAAGCGGTAATATTTGGGCATTGCCTAGCAGCCTGTCGGACTGAGTTTTTCGGCAACCAGGTTGCGTGGACCTGAAAATGCGGCCACGGCGGCCGTCAGGCCGTGATGGCGGTGTGAACGGGTCTACACCGCGTCACAGCGGCTTCGTTCAACCCGCCTGGCGACGATTTT
>SHWL01000128.1 GCA_009693865.1 Acetobacteraceae bacterium
CCCTCTACACATTGATGCAGGTGTTTTCGGTGACAGTATTTGAAAAGGCCTCGATAGAATCTGTGATTTCTCAAACAGCTGACAGTTCCGAACATGTCATGGACGATAACCAATTGAATTTATTCAGCTATTGACCGGACAATAGTGGGGTGACGTATATGGTGGTCGTTTGGGCGCGGTCGATGATCGTCACGAATTCGTCCAGCAACAGGTCGCGCGTTTGCGCGTCGAGCGCGGACAGCGGTTCATCCATCAACAAGCAGGCGGGCCGCACCGCGAGTGCCCGAGCGATCCCCACCCGCTGCTTCATTCCGCCCGACAATTCCCTGGGCCATGCGTCCGCGAACTCGGTGAGGCCGGTCAGCGCCAGAACCTCCCGCACCCGATCGGCGCGCACGGGCTTCGGCAGCTTGTCTTCCAGGACCAACTCAATATTCGCCTGAGCACTACGCCATGGCAGCAACGAAAAGTCCTGAAAGATGTAGGTTAATGGATTGAGGCAATCATCGGCGATCGCGCCCTCGATCCGAACCGTGCCCGAGGATGGCGAGAGCAATCCACCCGCAATGTTCAAAAGTGTAGATTTTCCACAGCCCGAGGGGCCAATGATCGCCATCACCTCGCCCGGCTCCGCTGTCAGCGCGATACCGTCCAGAACCGTCAGGTCGCCCCAGGCATGGCCGATCTGGTCCAGGATCAGCCGGATGCCGCCGGTCATCGCGTCGGCAGGAAACGCGTGTCGATCAGCGAGTCCGGGTCGGCGTCGCCCTTCACCTGATCCCGTGCCTTGAACCAGCGAAGCTGTTCCTTCACGTCGGCGACGTCGAGCGCGGCGCCTTCATCGTAATACCCAACACCATTCAGGATTTTCTCACTCGCCTGTGGGTCTCCGGTGAACACATAAGTTGTGATATTGGCGATGGCCGCGTCGGTCCTCCAATCGATCACCGGTTTCCCAGCCGCGTTCCGGCGCAGGAACGCATCCCGATAATCCGCGACGCCGCGCTGGTAGGCTTTGGCGAAGCCGCGCAGCACCGCCTCATTTCGAAGAATCATCCGCCCGGTCGTGAACAGCGCGGTGATCTGATACGGCAGGATATCGCTGACCCAGCCGATGATATGCGCCTGCCCTTTGGCCGCCAGAGGTTTCGCCTGCGACGCGATCGCGATCGTCGCGTCCACCTGGTCGGTGGAGACCGCGGCGATCATGTTGGATATCTGCTGCACCACGCGAAGCTGCACGGTCTTGAGATCGAAACCGCGGGCCTCGGCGATCCGTCCGATCATGTAATCGAACGACGAGCCGAACTGCGTGATGGCGAAGCTATGGCCGCCAAGTTTGTCGGGCGAGGTCAGGCCGGCATCGAATGCCTTGTTCGACGCGAGAATCGCTGACCCCTCAAACCCCTTCTGTTCGTGCAACCCGCCGCCGATGACCTTCAGGATGCCCTTCTCGGCGAGGTTGAAGAATCCGCCGGTCAACGCGGTGACCCCGACTTCGATATCGCCCGAGACGGCGGCGGCGGCGATCGGTAGCGCCGCCTCAAAAAACCGGAACGTCAGTTCGATCCCCTCGTCCCGGAAATACCCCCGTTCCTGGGCCATATAGAACGGCGCGGGCGACAGCGTGCGTAGCATTCCCAGACGCAATGGGCTGGCCGCATGAGCCCGGGACGACAGCGCGATTGCCGCGGCCGTTGCGACGAACGAACGGCGTGTCAAACTCTGTTTCATTGCGAACGCTCCCGCCGTGCGAGCCAATCCTCTACCGTGGGGAATGCCGGGGGGCAATGTCGGCTCGCGCGCGGCCGCGGGGCCCTGTATAGGCGGGCGGCCCGTTTCCCTCGTGCTGGTGATCATGCCGCCTCCGCTGTTGTCGCTTCAGGATATCCATCTCACCTTTGGCACCACGCCGCTGTTGTCCGGGGCCGCGCTGACCGTTTCGGCGGGCGATCGGGTTTGCCTCGTCGGGCGCAACGGGTCGGGTAAGTCGACGTTGCTGCGGATCGCCGGAGCATTGGTACAGGCAGATTCCGGGCGCCGCTTTTCTCAACCGGGTGCGACAATCAGATATTTGCCACAGGAGCCGGACTTCGATGGGTTCGCCACGACTTTGGCCTATGTCGAGGCCGGGTTCGACGATGGCGCGGCCGGTGACCGGCATCGTGCGTCGTATCTGCTGGAACAACTCGGCCTGACCGGCACCGAGGAACCATCGCTCCTGTCCGGCGGTGAGGCGCGCCGCGCGGCCTTGGCGCGTGTCCTGGCGCCCGAGCCGGACATCCTGCTGCTGGACGAGCCGACCAACCATCTCGATCTGCCCGGGATCGAATGGCTCGAGCGGGAATTGAACGGTCTCCGCTCCGGTCTGGTTGTGATCAGCCATGACCGGCGGCTGTTGGAGCGGCTGTCGCGGATCACCGTCTGGCTCGACCGCGGCATCACACGGCAACTCGACGCGGGCTTCGCCGGGTTCGAGGCGTGGCGCGATACTGTGCTGGAGCAGGAGGACGCCGGCCGCCACAAACTCGGCCGCAAGATTGTGATGGAGGAGGATTGGCTGCGCTACGGCGTGACCGCGCGGCGGAAGCGGAACCAGAAGCGGTTGGCCGATCTGCACGCGTTGCGGAAGAAGCGGAAGGAGTTGCGTGGCGCGGCCGGAGGTGTGAAAATGCGCGCGGCTGAGGCCAATTTGTCAGGCCGGCTGGTCGCGGTGGCCGAAGATGTCTCGAAGTCGTTCGGTGACAAGACCGTGGTGCGGGCGTTTTCGACGCGCATTCTACGCGGGGATCGCGTTGGGATCGTCGGGCCGAACGGCGCGGGCAAGACGACACTTCTTAATCTGCTGACGGGCGCGCTGGACCCGGATTCCGGTTCGGTCGCGATTGGCACGAATTTGCAACAGGTCACGATGGATCAGCGGCGCGACGTGCTGGATCCTGATCTGACGCTGATGCAAACGCTGACAAGTGGCGCGGGCGATCAGGTCTCGGTCGCCGGACAAACGCGCCATGTCATCGGTTACATGAAGGATTTTCTGTTCTCGCCGGAACAGGCGAACACGCCGGTTGGTGTTCTGTCGGGTGGTGAGCGGGCGCGGCTTACCTTGGCGCTGGCCTTCGCCAAACCGTCGAATTTGCTGGTGCTGGACGAGCCGACAAACGATCTCGATCTGGAAACGTTGGAGTTGTTGCAGGAGTTGCTGGGGGATTATCCGGGAACGGTGCTGATGGTATCGCACGACCGCGACTTCATCGATCGTTGCGTGACGTCGGTGATCGCCACCGAGGGGGATGGGCGGTGGATCGAATACGCAGGCGGATATACCGACATGCTGGCGCAGCGAGGTCCGGTGAAAACCGCGGCTCCGGTGGTTCAGACGAAACCGAAGGTCGAAGCGGCGCCGCGCTCCTTCACAAAACGCATGACATTCAAGGACCGCCATGCGCTGGAAACGCTGCCCATGCGGATCGCCGAGTTGCAGGCGCACGTGATGAAGTTGTCGAAGGTGTTGGAAGATCCTGACCTTTACACACGTGACCCGGCCCGTTTCGCCGCGACGACCGCCGCATTGGATGCCGCTCGCGGCCAACTGGACGCGGCGGAGGCGCAATGGCTGGAACTTGAAATGTTACGAGAAGAGTTGGAGGGATAACGTCAACGCCGGAGCCGCAAATCCAGCCCGCGCGCGATCCACCCCGCCTCGATCGCGTCCAGGTCCGTGAGGCCGGATGGATTGGCTTTCGATGGCGAGGTCCCGAGACGCGGCATGCCCTCGACCCGCCAAATGCCCAACAGGCGCCGCAGTTCCGCCAACGGTGTCGCGTGATCGTCGACGCGCAGATTGAGGTCGGGGAAATCCTCGGTCGTGATCAAGACCATGGCGGCCGATTGTTTGCCACGGCGGTCGCCGCCCGCTGCCTCGCCTGCTTCCATCGCCAGCATCAATCGTTCCGGCATCGGCAGATCGTCGTTGGTGTTCCAATTTCGAAAAGTCTGAAGAATGGTTGGTTCGCCCGCCAGCATGTTGCCCGCGACGCTGATCCCCTCGCCCGAGACCGAGCCGCACCACATCACGCAATTCTGCCCCGTCCACGCGGCGGTGCGTCCGAACCGGTCCACCGCATGCACCTGGCGGAGGCCGCTTCCCTCGTCGCCCGCCAAAGCGCCCTCGATCGCCGCCTCGGGCAGCAGGCCACGTGCCATGCCGTCGAGGATCGCGGGACCCAAATACCGGTTGGTCATGGATTGGGTGGAGACGGCGCCAACTCCGGCACGAACGAACGGGCAGGAAGCGCCAACCGCGAACGCCTTGGTCGCGACCGCGACGGCGAAGGCGCCGGTTTTCGGATCATGGGCGGCAATCGACCAGGTCATGCGGGATTCCTTTTTTGTGAGACTCAGGAGGCGAAATATCTATCGCATGACGGCGGACGATCCTATGGTCATGCAATGCGACGCTCGACGGCGATCACTCTGGTCCTGATTGGCGGCGGCGTCGTCGCCTCATCGGTCGTGATGTCGCCCCGCTGCAAGGACCCTTTGACAGGGCAGCCGGTATCCTGCCCAGGAAGCGGTTCAGGGTCGGGCGGATCGCGTGGGGGGTTCGTGAGCGGCGTTACGAGCAGCGGTGTTTCGGCCGCCAGTTCCGTCGCGCGCGGTGGTTTTGGCGGCAGCGGCGCCACCGCCGCCTCGGCTGGGTCCTGACCGGCATGCGCCGCCACATCGTTCCACCACGTCACGATTGGCGCGACCGCGCGAAGCAGTTGGGCTTCGCCTATGCCGAGATCGCCAGCGAGCCGTACTGGGACGAAACCGCCTGCTGGGAGTTCACCGCCGCCGGGATCGATGTGCTCGACGATGCTTTGGCGGAACTGGAGCGGTTGACCCGGCTCGCGGCGGCGGAAGCCGTGCGGCGCGGATGTCATGACTTCCTGGGGATTCCGGCCGCTGTCTGGCCATTGGTGGCACGATCGTGGGAGCGCGGAGAACCCAGCCTCTACGGGCGCATGGATTTGCGCTGGGATGGAACCGGCCCACCCAAACTGCTGGAATACAACGCCGACACCCCGACGTCTTTGTTCGAGAGCAGTGTCGTGCAGTGGGAATGGTTGCGCTGCGCTTATCCCGACGCGGATCAGTTCAATTCCATCCATGAGGCGTTGATCGCCGCCTGGCCAGCGATGAACCTACCGGGTCGCGTGCATTTCACCTGCATGCGGGACAGCGCGGAAGATCGTGGCAACGTCGATTACCTCCGGGATACGGCGATCCAGGCCGGGGGCGACGCGCCGTTTCTGTTCGTCGACGAGATCGGCTGGGATGGGCGGCGCTTCGTCGACCTCGCGGGGGACGAAATCCGGGCGCTGTTCAAGCTTTATCCGTGGGAGTTCTTGTTCCGGGATAATTTCGGCAACAACATCGCGTCCGCCGCCACGCGATGGATCGAGCCCGCGTGGCGGTTGTTATTGTCCGGCAAGGGAGTCCTCGCGTTGCTGTGGGAGATGTTTCCCGGTCATCCCAATTTGCTGCCCGCCTTTCGCGAGCCGGGCCGAACCGGCGCGCCGGAAATCGCCAAGCCCCTGTTTGGACGCGAAGGCGCGAACATCGTGGCCCCTGGGCTGACCACCGCAGGGCCCTATGGCGCCGAAGGGTTCGTGTATCAGCAGTGGGCGCCGCTGCCTTGCGTCGATGGCCATTACCCTGTCATCGGCGGCTGGATCGTCGCCGGACGTCCCCACGGGATCGGCATCCGTGAGGACACGACCCCAATCACCCGCGATACCAGCCGGTTCGTGCCTCATTTCTTTCGGAGTGACTCATGACGGATCCCGGCAACATCCTCATCTTTTTGCTATATTTTGGCACGGCGGTCTTGTTACTTGTGGCATTCCTCGCCGCGTACACCCTGCTGACCCCGATTCCCGAATGGAGCCTGATCCGTTCGGGCAACACCGCGGTCGCGATCTCGTTGGGTGGCGCGATGATAGGGTTCGCGTTGCCTTTGGCGTCCGCGATCATGCACAGTCAGAACCTCACGGACTCAGTGATCACGGCGGCGATCGCGTTGGTCGTGCAGTTGCTGTGCTTCGCGGCGATGCGGTTGCTGCGGCGCGACGCCACCGCTGCTCTGGCGAAAGGAGATATGGCCGAGGGCGTGTTTCTGGCATCCACGTCGCTGGTCCTTGGTATTCTTAACGCGGCGTGCCTGTCATAGGCCGAATTGTTCCAATAGCCGCAGCGTCCGAGTCGGTTGCCGCGGCTTCGCACGCATGAAGGCCAGCAGATCCACGGGATGATCGATATCGAGACCGATCCCGGGCAGCCTAACGATCGTGGGTTCCATGCCGTGTCTCCGGGCCGCCATCAAATGCGGGAAATAACTGTCGTCGCCGAACCGTAACGGCACCGAAAACGGCGGCGCGCAGATCACGGCGTTGGAGCCAAGCTCATCGTGCGCGGGCACGATCGTGAAGGACGGCGCGCCGCGGCACGACGAAACGACCGAGTCGATTTCCCAGGAGGTCACACGCGGTATATCGCCAGGGAGAGTCAGCAGCGCTCCTCTCCCCTTGGCCGTCAACACCCGCGCCATGCCATTCACCGCGCCCGTGTGACCGTCTCGCGCGCCTTCGTTCACCACATGGGCACCGTAACGTTCGGCCAGCGCGGCGGCGCGAGGATCGACCGTGTTGACCAATATCCCCGCCAGCCGCGTGGCTCCGGCGAGCGCCGACAGCACATCCTCCAGCATCGTGATGGCCAGAACCTCACGTTGATCGGGGCTCAGCATTGCCGCCAGGCGCGATTTCGCGCCGGGGAATTCCTTCACGGGCACGCAAGCCCAGACGTTGGTCATCGCGCGTGCTTCCGGCGATTGCGTCAACGCGTTGCCTTGCGGCGGCGCAGGACCGCGGCGGCATCCAGCACGGTGCGGGCCAGCGCCTCCCGGTCCTCCATGGTGCGCATCAATGTTTGTGCCAGGGTGACGCGGGCGTCGATCGAAACGACCTCGGACATGTCGGCATGATCGATCACATAGCCATCCAGCAAATCATGATATCGGTGCGCAACCGTTCCGGCGCTGGGATCCATGCCAAGTTCTGTCATCATCTTCGCGGTCGGGCCTTTGACCGCCTGTCCGGCGATGATCGGCGACACCGCGATGATCGGCGCGGGACTATCGATCAGCGCCTGACGTACACCGGGGATCGCCAGAATTGGCTCGACTGAAATGAAGGGGTTGGACGGGCAGATGACGATCGCCTGCAGCGATGGATCGGCCAGCGCAGCGAGGAATTCAGGGTGCGCGCGCGCCGCGCCGGCACCCTGGAATAACAACTCGAGCACGACCGGTTCGCAACGGCGGCGCACGAAATATTCCTGGAAATCCAGCCAGCCTTCCTCGGTGCGCAGGCGTGTCCGCACGGGATCGTCGCTCATGGGAACGACGCGCGATTTGATACCAAGCCGGCGGCAAAGATCGGCGGTCACGGCCGATAATGTTTCGCCATTGTTCAGACGCCGGGTTCGTTCCACATGCAGCGCGATATCACGATCGCCAAGGCGAAACCAGGTTTCGCCGCCAAGGGCTTCCATGGTTTCCATGAAGGACCAGGTTTCATCGTGACGGCCCCAGCCGAGTTCGCGATTGGCGAGACCGGCCAACGTGTAGGTCACTGTATCAATGTCCGGGGAAATCGACAGTCCGAGATGCTCGAAATCGTCAGCAGTGTTGACGATGACGGCCAGTTCCTCCGGCGGCATGACGCGGGCGAGGCCCAAAGCAAGTTTGGCGCCGCCGACGCCGCCAGACAATGCCAGGATCACTGGAACAAATCCTCATCGGGTGGGCGGACGAGTTCCGCGATCGGCGCATTGGGAGCGGTCCAGGTCAGACCGCGGACGATCACGACGGGCTGGCCCTCGGCGGCCTGGCCTTGCAGCAAGGACGCGGCGGCGGCGATTTCGTCGGCAAAACCGATGATGCTGACTTCCAGAATGCGTCCGAACAAGTCAGGTTGCCCGCGCAGATCGATCAGCGATGGCAGACCCGCGCAGCCGATGGCGACGCCCGCGGTGCCGCGGCGCCAGGGCCGGCCGAAACTGTCGTTGATCACGCATCCCAGTGTGACGCCGAGACGATCGCTCAGCCGCGCGCGAATCGTTTCGGCCGAGCCATCGGGATCGACCGGCAGCAGCAACGCTCGTTGCACGCCGTCGGCTGGCGCCACATTGGATTGATCCACGCCCGCGTTGGCCATGACGAAGCCAAGCCGGTGCTGCATGATCATCAGATTTGGCCGGCTGCGCACGACCCGCACCGATTCCGATAGTACCACCTGCACGATGCGCGGGTCTTTTTCGACCTCAGCCGCCAGAGCGATCGCCTCCGCCGATGGAACGACCGTCGCGAGGTCCACCGTGCGGCCTTCGGCCTTGGAGACGATTTTTTGCGCGATCACGACCACGTCGCCGTCATGCAACGTTTGTCCCGCGCGTTCGGCCGCATCCGCGATGAGCGACGAAAGGTCGTCTCCCG
The DNA here is from genome assembly GCA_009693865.1 of Acetobacteraceae bacterium. Classification (GTDB taxonomy): domain Bacteria; phylum Pseudomonadota; class Alphaproteobacteria; order Acetobacterales; family Acetobacteraceae; genus Rhodopila. The sequence goes on from SHWL01000128.1 coordinate 8,543, forward strand.
TTCGCACCATCGGCAGACCGGGAATTGCGAAAATTTCCAGTTTCGCGGTCATGTTTTCTGGGCCGGAGTCAGGTCAGTCGAAGCGCTGGCGCAGCTTCGGCAGCACCTGCTCGCCGTACAGCTTCAGGAACCGCGTCTGATCCGGGCCGGGAGCGTGGAACACGAGGTGACGGAACCCCATTTCGATATAGGGTTTGATCTTCTCGATATGCTCGTCGGGATCGGTGGAGACGATCCAGCGGCTGGCGGCCCGCTCGACCGGCAGCGCGTCGGCCAGGCGTTCCATCTCCGCGGGATCCTCGACCGACATTTTTTCTTCGGGAGTGAGCGCCAGAGCCGCCCAATGGCGTGTATCGTTCAAGGCGCGCGCGTGATCGGTGTCGAAGGAGACTTTCATCTCGATCATCCGCTCGTAATCGGGCTTCGGTTTGCTGGCGAGCTTCAGACCTTCGTCGACATTTGGCAGCAGGGTCTTGTTGTAAAGGTCCCAACTTTTGCCACTGGTGCAAATGAACCCGTCGGTCATGCGGCCCGCATATTTGGCGACCTGCGGACCGGCGCCCGCGACATAGATCGGCACAGGGGACGCCGGTTTGTCGTAAATCGTCGCGTTCTCGGTCCGGTAGAATTCGCCTTCGAAGCTCAGCCGGTCCTCGGTCCACAAGCGGCGGATCAGCGTCAGGGCCTCCCGCAGGCGGGCGAAACGCTCCTTCATTTCCGGCCATTTCATGCCGGTCGAGGGAACCTCGTTCAGGCCTTCACCCGTGCCAACGCCAAGCACCACGCGGCCGGGGAACATCGAGCCCAGTGTGCCAAACACCTGCGCGACAACCGAGGGATGATAGCGGAAGGTGGGCGTCAACACACTGGTGCCCATGACGATGCGATTGGTGCTGGCGCCCAACGCGCCGAGCCAGGCCAACGCGGAGGGCGCGTGACCGTCAGTGTGCTTCCAGGGCTGGAAATGGTCGCTGATGAAGACGGAATCAAACCCGTTGCGCTCGGCTTCCACCGAGAAATCGAGCAGCGGCTTTGGAGCGAATTGCTCCGCGGACGCTTTGTAACCAAGTTTCAGCATGGCCGGTCTCCTCATCCCTATCGGGCCGCAAGCTACCGTTCCGGCCTGTTCGGGGCAATCGGGGGCCTGACCATGAGGCAGAGCCTCTTGGTGGGGTTCGGGGCAACGCCCCCGATGCTGTCCCCTTCAGGCCGTTGGCGTCACACCAGCCGCGCCTGACGCACCGCGGCGCCGATAAACGCCGCGAACAGTGGATGCGGATCGAAGGGTTTGGACTTCAGTTCCGGGTGGTACTGCACCCCGACGAACCAGGGGTGGCCGGGCAATTCGATGATTTCCGGCAGCTCGCCATCCGGCGACATGCCGCAGAACCGCAATCCCGTCGCTTCCAGCATCTGGCGGTAATTCACATTGACCTCGTAACGATGCCGATGGCGCTCATTGATGCTCGCCTTGTCGCCATACAGTGAACGCACCAGGCTGCCTGCCTCCAGCACCGCCGGGTACGCGCCAAGGCGCATCGTGCCGCCTTTGTCGTCGGTTTCGGTCCGGCGTTCAACCTGGTTGCCGCGAGACCATTCCGTTACCAAACCGACCACGGGGTGCTTGCAAGGTCCGAATTCGGTGGATGAAGCTTCGGGAAGCCCCCCTAGGTTTCGTGCCGCCTCGATGACAGCCATTTGCATGCCGAAACAGATGCCGAAGAAGGGCACGCGGCGTTCGCGGGCGAAGCGCACCGCCTCGATCTTGCCAGGAGTGCCGCGCTCGCCAAATCCAGGCGCGACCAGGATGCCATGCACATCCTCCAGCCGCTGCACGGCACTCGGCTTTTCGAACTCCTCGCTATCTACCCAATCGATCTGCACACGCACCCGATTGGCGATGCCGCCATGCGTCAAGGCCTCGGCCAGCGACTTATAACTGTCGAGTAAATTCGTATACTTGCCGACGATGGCGATCCGCACCTCGCCCTCGGCGGTGTCCATCGCGTTGACGATGTTCCACCAGCGGCTTAGGTCCGGGGCCGCCTCGAACGGCAGGCCGAAATGCCGCAGCACTTCGCGGTCCATCCCCTGCTCGTGATAGCGGATCGGCACCCAGTAGATGCTCGGGACATCCAACGCGGGGATGACGGCCTCGGGCCGGACGTTGCAGAACGCAGCGATTTTTCGGCGTTCCGCGTCGGGAATGGGACGATCGCAGCGGCACAGCAGCATTTTCGGCTGGATGCCGACATTAAGAAGTTCCTTTACGGAATGCTGCGTCGGTTTGGTTTTCAGTTCCCCCGCGGATGAAATGTATGGCACCAGCGTCAGATGCACGAACATCGACCGTTCCGGTCCCAGGTCGTTGCCTAGTTGCCGGATCGCCTCCAGGAACGGCAGGCTTTCGATGTCGCCGACAGTGCCGCCGATCTCGATCAGCACGAAGTCAAAGCTTTCGGTACCGCGCAGGATCACGTCCTTGATGGCGTCCGTGATGTGCGGGATGACCTGGACGGTGGCGCCCAGGTAATCGCCTTTGCGCTCGCGCAGGATGACCTCGGAGTAAATGCGTCCGGTGGTGGCGTTATCCAGTTGCGTGGCGTGAACGCCGGTAAACCGCTCGTAATGGCCAAGGTCGAGGTCGGTTTCCGCGCCGTCGTCGGTGACGAAGACCTCCCCGTGCTGGGTCGGGCTCATGGTTCCGGGGTCGACGTTCAGATAGGGGTCCAGCTTGCGTAGCTTGACCGCGTAACCGCGGGCTTGCAGCAGCGCGCCAAGCGCCGCCGCGGCGATGCCCTTACCGAGGGAGGAGACCACGCCACCGGTGATGAAGACGTACCGCGTCATGGGCCGTCCTTATACGGAGGCGAATCGGGAGGTGGGAAGCCCACCCCCTCGCGAAAGGCAAAATCAGTTTGTCGGGGCTGACGGCGCGGCCGGAACCGCGGGTAGCGGAGGCAGGGTCGAGGCCGGTCCGGACACCGGTGTGTCCAAAATCGACCGGCTGGTGCCCATCGTGCCCCGGTTCATGAGGGCCAGAGTCAGCGACAGCGCGAAGAAGACCGTGGCCAGGATCGCGGTGGCGCGGGTCAGCAGATTGGCGGTGCTGCGCCCGCTCATGAAGGATCCCATCCCCTGGGATGTGCCAATGCCCAGGCCGCCGCCCTCGCTGCGCTGGATCAGCACGACGCCGATGAGGGCCAGGGTGACGAACAGGTGGATGATCAGAAGGACGGTGGCCAACGCGGGGTTCCGGATGGAGGAGCCAGAGGAGAGGGGCGGCGGACTTTTAGCCGCGCCGCCTGGGCTTGAAAAGCACGCAATCCCTCGGGGGTCTCATTTCGGCGGGACGCGCGAGGAGATCCAGCGTGGGATCACGCCTTGGCGGCTTTGGCGATGCCCAGAAACTCTTCCGCCTTGAGACTGGCGCCCCCGACCAGCGCCCCGCCCACATGAGGCACCGACAGCAGGCTGGCCGCGTTGGCTGGACGAACTGAGCCGCCATACAGGATACGGACCGAGTTGCCGGCGTCGCCCAGTTGCCGGACCAACGTCTCGCGGATGAACAGATGCATGGCGGCGACGTCGGCCTCGGTGGCGGTTTTGCCGGTGCCGATCGCCCAGACCGGCTCATAGGCGACAACGCCCGCGAAGCCGGGTGGCAGGCTGCCGGTCAATTGCCCGCCGACCACGGTATTCTGCTGGCCCGCGACGCGCTGTGCCTCCGTTTCGCCCACGCACACGATCGGGGTGAGGCTCGCGGCGACGGCGGCCCGGGTCTTGGCCTGGATCAGGGCATCGGTTTCGCCATGGTCGGCGCGGCGCTCGGAGTGGCCGAGTATGACCCAGGAGGCGCCGGCGTCGCGCAACATGGCGGCGGAGATGTCGCCGGTGTGCGCGCCTTTTTCGTTTACGTGGCAGTCCTGGCCGCCCACGGCGACGGCCGAGCCCACCAGGATGTTGGCGACGGTGACGATCTGGGTGAAGGGCGGACAAACCAGAAGATCGCAGGCGAGACCGTCCGAGCCGGGCCGCAATGGGCCCGCGATGGCGGCGGCGTCGCCCGACAACCCGTTCATCTTCCAGTTACCGGCGATCAATTGGCGCATCCGACCCTCCAAGGCTGTGGTTTGGTTCCATTGAGCCTGCCCGGGCGAAGGATGCAAGGCGGGCGGGGATTTGCTGGTGCAAGTGGGATTATTGGACGGCCGAAGGGCGGCGTGGCCGACGTTTTGGACCGGATGTTCGCGCCGTTTTCTCGGCTGGCAGAACGGCACATGCAACTGGCGGGCATTCTGTCAGGCGGGAAGCGCCAGATGCTGGCCACGGCACGCGGTAATGCTCAATCCCCGGGTGCCGCGGCCGGATGAGTCATCGATGGGGCTCGCGGGCTCCTGGTCGAGCAGTTCAGCGTCGCATCGCTGGAAGAGGCGGATTTTGGTTGTGGGCTGGTCGCGAACAATTGGAAAATATTGCCTGATATCAGTCTATTAGGGCGCGCGATATTTGATAAAGGACATTGGACTAAACCGCTTCGCGGTAGTTCTTTGATTGTAACAGCCCAGGTAGGCGGTCTTGGATCAGGCGATCTTGAGTTCCGCGATCAGACGATCGGGCCGACTGGCCAATGCCCGTAAGATATCCCACCCCTGCTTCCTCGCTGTCGAAAGCAGCGATCGGATCACGGCGAAATCCTCCGCAC
>SHWL01000129.1 GCA_009693865.1 Acetobacteraceae bacterium
GTTGCACAACCCGGAAGCCGGACTCGCCATCCGTGTGGACAGACAAATAGGGGTAATGATCAGCCAACCGTTCTGACATTCGCTGGCCTTAAGGACCGTCAGATTGGCGGCGCCCCAACGCGGTCGGCAATTTGTTCGGGAATCGTGGAAGCCAGGTTTCCTCGACACCTGCGCGTATCTCGGATATATCCAGGGTGAGCGGCGGTGGCGCGATAAAAACGGAATGCTGTTCACCTGGGACGCCATGCACGGCGAAATTGAGTGTTTCACCGCTCAGGGCAAGCATACTGGTGCGGCGGACTCGTTAACCGGCGTCAAGATCAAACCCGCCCGGAAAGGAAGGCGTATACGTGTCTGATGTTCGAACCCAGTCTCCGGCATTTCTGTCCCTGTACGAATGTGGAGAGATCGCAGCCGATCGGATCGATGACTTTATCGATGCCTGGCATGAATCTGGCGATGACGAACGGCGATCTCTGGCCGCATACCTTGGTATGACCGATGAAGAGTACGATCTCTGGTTTGTTGCCCCTCAGGCCCTGCCCTTGATCCTCACTGCTCGACATCAGGAGCAGTCATTGCGAGACCTCGCGATTTCGCTTTTGGCATCGCTGAACGAACGTCAAGATCCCACCGATCGCTCGACCATTCACAGACTCGGCCACTGGTTGAATAAACTCGAAGCCCCCTGACCACCCCTCAAAACTTCTCCACCCACGGCCGCAACTCAACCTCCCACGTCCACGCGCTGCGATGCTGGTTCGCAACGTGCCAGTAGGTCTCCGCGATCGCATCCGGATCGAGCAACGAATCCGGACTGTCATTCGGATCGATCCGCGTCGCGCTGCGTATCCCGCCGTCGATCACGAAATGCGCGACATGCACGCCTTTGGGCGACATCTCCCGCGCCATGCTCTGCGCCAGCCCGCGCAACGCGAACTTGCCCATCGCGAACGCCGAAGAGTTCGGATACCCCTTCACACTCGCCGACGCCCCGGTCAGCAAAATTACCCCCGAGCCGCGCGCCACCATCAACCGCGCCGCCTGCTGCGCCACCAAAAACCCACCAAAGGCACTAACCGCGATCGCCCGCGCGACATCCGCCGGATCGAGGTCGGTGACCGGCCCCCTCGCCCGCGCGCTGGCATTATAAACCACGATATCGGGCGTCCCGATCGTTGCCTCCACGGCATCGAAAAGACCGGCGACTTCCTCGGGCTCGGTCGCCTCGCAGGCGAACGTGACTCCCGCCGTTTCCGCCGCCAGTTTCGCGAGTTTGCTTGGATCGCGCGACGCCATCGCGACCTGCAACCCATGTTTGAAGAACAACCGGGCAAGCGAGGCGCTCAGGCCCGGCCCGGTCCCAACGATCAACGCGGATTTCATCACCATTACCGTGCTCCCGAAATGGGGACGATCGCCCCGGAGATATATGACGCCGCATCGGAGGCCAGCCACAATACCGCCTCCGCCACTTCCTCGGCGCTGCCGGTGCGCCCCATCGGCACCCCGGAGACCAGCCGCGTCAACCGGTCCGGCAACCCGGCTCGCGCATGCAGATCGGTTTCGATCAACCCCGGCGAGACGGCGTTGACCCGGATGCCGCGCGGCGCCAGTTCCTTCGAGGCGCCGATGGTCAGACTGTCCAGCGCGCCCTTGGAAGCCGCGTAGTGCACCCACTCGCCAGCGCCGCCCAGTTCGGCGGCGCGGGAGGACACATTGACGATCGCGCCGCCCTTTCCACCGCGATCGGTCGCCATGCGCGCCGCCGCCTCGCGGATCAGCAGGAAGGGTGCGCGGACGTTCACCGCCAGAACCTGATCCAGGATCGCGCTGGTGACATCGTCCAGCTTGCAGGTCGGGCCCGGCCCACCGGCGTTGTTCACAAGGACCGTGACAGGCCCGAACGCCTCATCGACGACACGGAACATCGCCAGGATCGAGGCTTCGTCGGCCATCTCGGCCTGGATCGCCAGCGCGCGTCCCCCGGCCGCCTCGATATCCTTCACCACGGCATCGGCCAGCGCCCGGTTACTCTGATATGTCAACGCGACGGCATACCCGCGTGCGGCGCCCAGGCGAGCGACGGCGGCGCCGATGCCCTGGCTACCACCGGTGACGATCATGACGGGCGGCATGGATGTTCCCTTTCTCACGCGGCCGGTGGATTGCCCGGCTCGCGAGGGGAGCATTGACCCGTCGCGGGCATCTCCGCAACGGGGCCGGATATTCCGCCGTGGCGGTCGAACTGTAGCAATCATGTTGCCTGCCTCGCGCCACACCAGGGTTGCGATGTTTTTCTCCACCCCAGCGATCCAGGCGCGTGTTTTGGTCGTATCCTCCCGGAACTCGGCAAGAAACCCAGGAGGAACGCCATGCTCGGCCTGATGCAAACCCAGAACCTGATGATTTCGGGTCTGCTGACCCACGCGGCCCGTCATCACGGCACCGCCAGCGTCATCTCCCGCACCCACGAAGGCACCACCCACCGCCACACCTGGGCCGACGTCGAGCGCCGCTCGCGCCGCCTGGCCCGCGTGCTGACGAAACTGGGCGTGCGGGCCGGTGACCGCGTCGGCACCCTCGCCTGGAATGGTTTTCGGCATTTGGAGGTCTATTACGCGGCACCGGGCATGGGCGCGGTCTGCCACACGATCAACCCGCGGTTGCATCCGGACGACATCGGCTACATCGCCGGCAATGCGCGGGATAAGGTGCTGTTCGTGGATTTGAGCTTCGCGCCACTGATCGGGGCGATCACGGCCGCCATCAAGGATTGCGTCCGGGATGTCGTGATGCTGTGCGACGCGGCGTCGATGCCCGAGGTCGCGCTGGCGCCCGGCATGCGGCTCCATTGTTACGATACCCTGCTGGACGCGTCGGACGAGGACTACGTCTGGCCAGACTTCGACGAGAACACCGCGAGCGCGCTTTGTTATACGTCAGGCACGACCGGACGGCCGAAAGGCGTGCTGTACAGCCACCGGTCAACGATCCTGCATGCCTATGCGGTCGCCCTGCCAGACGTGCTGGACCTGCGCGCGACATCGCGGATTTTGCCGGTCGTGCCAATGTTTCACGTCAACGCCTGGGGTATTCCCTACGCCGCCTCCCTGACGGGCGCGACGCTCGTGTTGCCGGGCCGGCATCTGGACGGCGCCAGCCTCGCGGACATCTTCAATACCGAGCAGGTCTCCATGAGTTGCGGTGTGCCCACGATCTGGCTGGGCCTGTTGCAGCATCTGCGCTCCAGCGGTCAGCGGCTCGACACGGTGAAGCGGATCATGACCGGTGGCTCAGCGGCCCCGCCGCTCCTGATCGACGCGTTCCGGGACGAGTATGGCGTGGCGGTCGAGCATGGCTGGGGCATGACCGAGCTGAGCCCCGTCGGCACCTATAACGCGCCAAAATCCGGTCAGGCCGGCCTGACCGGACAGGACGCGACGCGGCATATGTTGAAGCAAGGCCGCATCCTGCCTGGCATCGACATGAAAATCGTCGATGGCGACGGCAAGGATTTGCCCTGGGATGGCAAAGCGTTCGGCGATCTGAAGGTGCGCGGGCCCTGGATCGCCAGCGCCTATTATGGCGACGAGCCAGGCAGCGCGCTGGACGCCGAGGGCTGGTTCGCCACCGGCGACGTGGCGACGATCGACCCGGAGGGATTCATGGAAATCACCGATCGGTCGAAAGACGTGATCAAATCCGGTGGCGAATGGATCAGCTCGATCGCGCTGGAAAACATCGCTGTTTCGCACCCCGATGTGGCGGAGGCCGCGGTGATCGCCGCGCGGCATCCGAAATGGGACGAACGGCCGTTGCTGCTGGTGGTGCCGCGGCCCGGCCACTCGGTGGAGCCTCAATCGGTGTTAAGCATCTTCGAAGGCAAGGTGGCGAAATGGTGGCTGCCCGACGCGGTCATCGTCGTACCAGAATTGCCGCACACGGCCACAGGCAAAATCCAAAAAATGGCGCTCAGGGACAAATATCGTGACCAGTATATGCGGGAATAAAACCGCCGGCGATTTCGCGGGGTACCGTGCCGAAACAAATTGTTTCCAAATCCGCGATCGTCTGCCAAACATCGCCCCGGATGGGAGATACCGCGAAGCCGCCGCGCGACTGACGGCAAGGCCGCCTTCCATTATCGGGAATCATCGATGACGCAACTCCTGAGCCAGGTATCTGAGGCCATGACGATGCTGGTGGCGGCGGCGGCCCCCGCCCTCACCGCCATTCGTATTGGCCAGAACCGGCATGTGACGGGGTTTTTATGGCGTAACGATCTTGTCGTCACCTCGGACCAGGCGCTGCCCGCAGCGTCTGGATATACGATCGTATTGTCGAGTGGTGCGCTGATTTCCGCGCGCCCGGGACCGCGCGATCCGATCAATAACCTCGCGGCATTGTGGCTGGACAGCCCGGTCTCGGCCGCGGTGCCGGAGCCCGCGCTCACGGCGACGATCGGCGCCTTCGCGCTCGCTCTGGGGGCGGATTTCGACGGCAGCCCAACAGTACGGCTGACCACGATTCATGGCTTCCCGCGGACCCACGGCGCGGGTGCGGGAGGCGCCGCCATCACGCTCGATCTCGCGGGTAATCGTGTCAGCCACGGTGGCATGGTCCTCGATGCCGATGGGCACCTTTTGGGCATGGCCAGTGTGTCGCCCGGCGATGACGGGCTGGTGGTGCCGCACGGGATTATCGCGCGGTTCGTGGAAGCCGCGACGGCCACCGCTCGGCCAGGCGGATCCGCGGCCGCTCCGCTGACCACGACACTGCCGACAGTGCAGCCTATTCCACAGATCGCCACCCCGGTCGACATGCCGGTGCCCGCGCCGCTGCCCCCCGCGCCCGCCGCCGCCCGAACCGAGGCCCGAATCGAGGCCCGAAACGGACATACGCCCCATCCCGGCGCGAATGGCGGAGGCGCCCAACGCGGCTGGCTCGGCGTCTCGTTGCAGCCAATCACGGTGCCGGACAACCTGGCGCATCGGGCCGGGCAACGAACTGCCCGCCAGGTGGTCAGCATCACCCGGGGTGGCCCCGCGGACCTCGCCGGACTGAGGTCTGGCGATGTGCTGCTGGCGCTGGACGGGTCCTCGACCAGCGGGAACCATGCGTTGCGAGCATTCCTGGCACCGGAGCGAATTGGCAACAAAGTGGAAGTCCGCCTGATGCGCGATGGATTGATCCACACGACCATGCTGACCGTCGCCTCGCAGCCGGGGTAACGGCGGGCAGCGTGGGAGATTGAGACGGCATCGGGGCTTTGCCCGGGAACCCCATCAGCGAGCTCTGCTCCCTGAACCCTCGCCAAGGGCAGTGGCCGTTGGAACCATGACTTTTGGTCAGGGGATCGGAGGGCCTACTCGATTGTAAGTTCGCACGGTCAGGTCCTCCGATCCCCTGACCAAATAAATCGCGGTCCAGGGACCGCGTCCCTGGTGGGAGTCCAGAGGGCAACGCCCTCTGGCGGGTTTCAAGGCGGAGCCCTGATGCCGCCTCAACCGCCCGCGCCGCCCCCCGCTATCCGCCTTGCGGGGTCCCGACCGGTCTGCTAGACGGCGCGGCTCACTCGTATTCCGGCCTTGTGTCCGGCTGAAGAAGGACTTCGTGTCATGGCTGTTCCGAAACGTAAGACGTCGCCCTCCCGCGCGGGCATGCGGCGCAGCCATCAGGCGCTCCCCAAGGAAGCGCATTCCGAGTGCGGCAATTGCGGTGAGTTGAAGCGTCCGCATCATGTGTGCAGCCACTGCGGTCATTACGACGGCCGGGAAGTGGTCGCGGCTGGCAAGCCGCTACAGCACGCTGTCCGCGTCTGACGTCAGGCATGGCATGACGCCGGCCCACATTTCCTTCCGCGCGGGCCTCCGCATGACGCTCCCTGGCGCGCTGACCCGCCCTTGACCGAGACCTTCACCCTGGCGATCGACGCCATGGGCGGGGATCATGCGCCCGATATGGTCCTCGATGGGCTGGAACTCGCCGCCGAGCGCCACCCCAAAGCGCGGTTTCTGCTGTTTGGCGATCAGACCATGCTGGTTCCGCACCTGGCGAAGCGCCGGCGGGCCAGGTCGGTCTGCACCATTCGCCACGCGGCGGAAACGATCCCCAACGACATGAAGGCCGCGGCGGCGGTTCGTATCCGGCAATCCTCGATGCGCCTGGCGATCGACGCGGTGGCCGCGGGGGAAGCCTCGGGCCTGGTCTCGGCCGGCAATACCGGCGCGCTGCTCGCGCTGGCGAAGATCGTGCTGAAATCCTTGCCGGGGATCGACCGGCCAGCCATGGCGGGCATCGCCCCATCGGCCCGCGGCGACGTCGTCATGCTCGACCTTGGCGCCAATGTCCGTTGCGACGTCCGTAATCTCGTCGAGTTCGCCATAATGGGCGATGCCTTCGCTCGCACCGTACTGGGCCTGACGGCTCCGACGATCGGTCTGCTGAATATCGGTGTCGAGGAGATGAAAGGCGACGACACGCTGCGCGAGGTGGCGGAGATTCTGCGCGCCAGCCATATCGGCGCGCGTTTCCACGGCTTCGTCGAGGGCAACGACATCACCGTCGGGACCACCGACGTCGTGGTCACGGACGGGTTCACCGGTAACGTCGCGCTGAAGACCGGCGAGGGCGCGTTGAAGCTGATCAGCGATCTGCTGCGCCAGGTCTTCACCCGCGGCATCGCCGCCAAGATCGCCTATCTGATCGCCCGCCCTGGTCTCGACCGGCTGCGGGAGTGGCTCGATCCACGGCGGTACAACGGCGCGGTCATGGTGGGCCTGAACGGCGTCGTGGTGAAGTCGCACGGCGGCACTGACGCGAAGGGCTTCGCCCATGCCGTCGATGTCGCGATGGACATGGTCGTGCACCGGTTCAACGACCACATTCGCGAAGACCTCGCGCGTATCGGGCTGGACAAGCGGAGCGGAGGGGACAAAAACGGGGGGGATCGCCGACTCGCAACCGCCTGATCCCCTCTCCTGGAAAGCCCCGGCCGGAAAATCGATGTCACTCCGCTCCATTATCGCCGGTGCCGGCGGTTATCTTCCCGAACGCGTTGTCACCAACGACGAACTGGCGCGTACCGTCGATACTTCCGATGATTGGATCCGGGAACGGACCGGGATTCGCCAGCGCCATTTCGCCGGTCCGCATGAGACCGCCGCGTTCATGGGCACCGCCGCCGCGCGCGCCGCGCTGACCCATGCGAAGGCCGAGCCCTCCGACGTCGACGCTGTCATTCTCGCGACCAGCACGCCAGATCAGGCGTTTCCCGCCACAGCGATCCGCGTGATGGCGGCGCTTGGCATGCAGCGCGGGTTCGGCTTCGATCTCGCCGCCGCCTGCGCCGGGTTCATCTACGCTCTGTCAGTCGCGGACGGGATGATCCGCGCTGGCCAGGCGAAGGGCGTGCTGGTGATCGGCAGCGAGGTCTATTCACGCATTCTGAACTGGCAGGATCGCGGCACCTGCGTGCTGTTCGGCGACGGAGCCGGCGCGGTGTTCCTGCGCGCAAGCGACGGCAGCGACACCGACCAGGGTATTCTCAGCACGCATTTGCACGCCCAGGGCTCGCTGGGGGATATTTTGTATGTGGATGGCGCGGTCGGGCAGCGCGACAGGCCGGGCCATCTGGTGATGAACGGGCGGGAGGTTTTTCGCCATGCGGTCACTCGCCTGGCTGAGGCCGTCGACGAGGCATTGAATGCCAATGGCCTGGCGCGGCGCGATATCGATTGGCTGGTGCCGCATCAGGCGAACCGGCGAATCATCGACGGAATGGGCCGCAAACTGGGTCTCGCGGCGGATCGGGTCGTGATAACGGTTGACCGGCACGCCAATACCTCGGCGGCATCGGTGCCGCTGGCGTTGTCCGAGGCATGCCAGGACGGCCGGATCAAACGCGGTGACCTGGTGCTGCTGGAGGCACTTGGCGGCGGCCTGGCCTGGGGTTCGGCGCTGGTACGGATGTGAGGTGGGCGAGGGCCGATCGTTTGAACGGGAAAGCATCGGGGTTTCACCCCGAACCCCGACCAATGGGCTCTGCCCCTTGGAGCCCCGCCAAGGGCAGTGGCCCTTGGAACCATGACTTTTGGTTGGGATACAGGCGAGGGCCAACGCGGATGTTGAAACATTCGAGCAGGCCCTCTCCCATTCTCCAACCAATGAATCGCGGTCCAGGGACCGTGTCCCTGGTGGGAGTCCAGAGGGCGACGCCCTCTGGCGGGTTTCAGGGCGGAGCCCTGGCGCTTCCCCCGTCCAGACGATCGGCCCGCGCCCGCCTCATCACGGAGTTTCGAGATGGCGACGCCGATCATTCTGGACTGCGACCCTGGCACTGACGACGCGTTCGCGCTGTTTCTCGCCCTCGCCTCACCCGAGTTGGACGTGCGGGCGATCACGGTCGCCGGCGGCAATGTCGGGCTGGACCGGACGTTGGCGAACGCTCTGGCGTTGACCAGGCTCACCGGGTCCAATGTGCCCGTGTATCGCGGTGCCGATCGCCCTTTGCTGGGTGCCTTTTTCAACGAGCCCAGGGTGCACGGTGTGGACGGATTGGGGGGAATTACGCTGCCGGACGGCGGGCAGCCCGAGCATGAACTGGCCGCCGACGCGATCCGGCGCATCCTTCGGACTGCGGCCGAGCCGGTGACCCTGGTCGGCATCGCCCCGGTCAGCAATCTCGCGCTGGCGTTGATGACTGAACCCTCTTTGACCTCCAACATCGATCAAATCGTTCTCATGTCCGGCGCCTGGGCCGAGGGCAACGCGACGCCGGCGGCGGAGTTCAACGCGCTTAACGATCCCGAGGCCCTGGCCGTACTGCTCGCCTGCGGCCGTCCCGTCGTGTTCGCGACACTGGAGCTGACCGCACAGGCTCTGGTCACGCCCACGCGCCTCGCGGTGCTGCGAGGTCGCGGGACGGGGCGATGCCTCGCGGCGGCTTGCGACATCCAGGCCACGGTGCCGTTGTCCCGGCGCGTGCCAGGTTCGCCGCTGCACGATCCCTGCGCGATCGCCTGGTTGCTGCGGCCATCACTGTTCACGACGCGCGCCTGTTCGGCGAAGGTCGATCTGGCGCCGGGGATCGGGCGCGGCCGCACCGTGATCGACCGTTGGAACCGGACCGGCGATCCGCTCAACGCGGTTGTGCTGGAGACGCTGGACGCGGATGGGTTTTTCGAATTGCTCGGGGAGCGGCTGGCGCTGCTGCGCTGAATGCGCGCCGCGGCAATCCACCAGGGGTAGGCCAGCCCGCAAACGGACTGGCCCTGCCCTCACCTTCGGATCACGATGACGTTAACATTGACTTTGACATCAATTATCACCATTCTCGTCAGCAAGAGGATGAGATGGTTGAGCATCTGTTACCTCCTGGTTGAACGCCGGACGGGCCCTTCCCGCCCGGCGTTCGCATTTCTCCGCTCAATTCATGAATATCCGGTTTACGCGGACGGTCTGCCCGGCCGCAGCCGCGCCCAGCTCAGGACGGTGCCGAGGGCCGCGAAACCGGCGGCCATGGCGATGGCGAGATGAGTTCCAAGGGCGATCGGATCCGGCGAATCCTGGGTCAACCCGAACACCACGGCCACCAGCGCGCTACCCGTGGTTTGTCCGACGAGCCGCGCGGTTGAGACCATGCCGCTGCCCGCCCCGGCACGATCCGGTGGCGCGCTGCCGATCAACAACCGGTTGTTGGGGGACTGAAAGAATCCGAACCCGGTGCCACAGACCGCCAGCCGCCAGGCGATGTTCGCCCAACCGGCATCCGCCGGCATGAACAGGATCAGCAGCAGGCCACCGGTCATCACCACGAGACCAAGTCCACCCAAAAGCCCGGCGGGATAATGGTCGGCGAGACGGCCGGCGATGGGAGCGACGATGACCAGCACCGCGGGCCAGGGTGTGATCTGCAGCCCGATCTCGATCGGCGTCATGCCGCCAACGTATTGGAAGTGGAAGGGCAACGCGATCAGCACGATCATCTGTGCCGCATGCACACAAACCGCGGTGGCGACCGACAGCGCGAACACCGGGCGGCGGAACAGATCGACCGGCAACATCGGCGCGCGCTGGGTCAACTGCCGTTGCACGAAAATCGTTCCGAAGGCGATTCCGATCGCCAGTTCCAACAGCGTCAGCCATTTGGCCTGACCTCGCCCGATGCCGTCGAGGCCGGGGATGAACGCGCCAAGGGCGATGGCGTTCAGCACCGCACCGATCGGGTCGAATTTGTGACCGGAGGGTGGGGACGGCGGCAGGAATTTCAGCGACAACCACCACGACAGCACGCCCAGGGGCACCTGCACTCCGAACAGCCACGGCCACGACCCCACCGCCATGATCGCCGCGGCGACAGACGGTCCCGCCGCCGAGGACGCCGCGACAACCAAAACGTTATAGCCAATGCCTCGCCCGAGTTGCGCGCGGGGAAAAATGAACCGGATCAGCGCGCCGTTGACGCTCATGATCCCGGCGCCGCCAAGGCCCTGTAGCACGCGGGCGGCGATCAGCACATCCATCGCCGGTGCCATCGCGCAGAACAGCGACCCCAGCGTGTAAAGCACGAGACCCCAGATATAGACCCGCCGGTGCCCGTAAACGTCGCCAAGCGAGGCGCAGGGCATCAGCGCCACGGTGACAGCGAGCTGATAGGCATTGACCACCCAGATCGACTCGCCCGGCGTCACGCCCATGTCGCGCGCGATCGTCGGCAGCGCGACATTGGCAATCGAGCCGACCAGCACCGAAATGCTGACCGCGATCGAGACAGCGACCATCGCGACGGCGCGCCGGTTCGGCGGCAGCCCATCCGGAACTGAGGAAATTTCGGCCTGGGCCATTCTGGGGTTCGGCTACTGTGGGCCGAGGGCCATACGGGATCGGGCGCGGACTGTCACCTTGGCGAGGCGCGCCGAAGCCGTGAGAGGCGCGAACCTCGCGGTGGTTCAACCGTCCGTTGGTCTGATCGCCAGGCTGAGACCAAGCGCCGAAAGCACCCGCAATAGCGTGCTGAGTTCCGGATTACCATCCGAACTCAACGTCCGGTACAGGCTCTCCCGCGACAGGCCGGTGTCCCGCGCATCCTGCGTCATTCCGCGCGCCCGCGCGATCACCCCCAGCGCGTCAGCGATGAAGCCCGGATCATTGGAGTCGAGGGCCTCCGTCATGTAAGCGGTGATCTCTTCACAACGACCTTACTGGTACCGTGCCAATCTGCTATCCTCAACCCGGGAGACGGTTACCCCCACCACCGACGGGAGCGATCGTATGGCAATCAGACCGGGACAAAACATTGCCGCCCACGACTCGCATCAGGGTGCTGACCAACCCATGGAAACGAATATCCCTCCCGCCTATTCCCGCATCACGCCGCTACCATCGGGATACTCTGAGCGGGAAGCCGTCGCTGTCGACGCTTTGGGTGACGTTTGGCGGGATAAGATTGAGGAGTTGAAGGATTCTAAATCGCTCCAGAGATTTAATGATCAACTCTACCGCCGGTGGGCTATCGAAACCGGCATTCTTGAGCGTCTTTATTCGATCGACCGTTGCGTCACGCAAGTGCTGGTGGAGCGCGGCCTCGATGTTTCGTTTATTGAACACGGCTCGACCGACCGGCCAGCGGAAGAAGTGATAGCTATCCTGCGTGACCACCGCGAGGCAGTGCAATATGTCATGGACTTCGTGGCTGGAAAGTTTGACCTTTCGCTTCACTTCATTCGATCTATCCACCAATTGCTAACGAACCATCAGCATTCGGTCGATGCGGTCGATCAATTTGGGAACGCTGTAAAGTTGCCACTCATAAAAGGGGACTGGAAGAAGCTTCCAAACAATCCAACCAGGCCGGATGGCACGTTGCACCTATATTGTCCGCCCGAGCTTGTTCAGGACGAAATGGACGGATTGATC
The DNA here is from genome assembly GCA_009693865.1 of Acetobacteraceae bacterium. GTDB lineage: Bacteria > Pseudomonadota > Alphaproteobacteria > Acetobacterales > Acetobacteraceae > Rhodopila. The sequence continues at coordinate 11,920 of SHWL01000129.1, forward strand.
GATTATTATAATGACGCTGCCCGACTATCATGTCCTGTCGCAATATTGTCGGCTTGGTTGCACCATCGGTTTACACAGATACACCCATTCCAAGATGGCAATGGACGCGTTGCTCAGGCACTCGCCGCATTCGTGTTCGTCAAGCATCGGCTGTTTCCGATCGTTGTGGAGCGCGAAGACCGGAGTGATTATATTGGATGCCTTGAATCCGCGGACGACGGCAATCTGACGCCTTTGGTTCAACTCTGGAGCAAACTCCAGCGAAAATCCATTGAAAGTGCGCTAAGTCTTTCGGAATCCCTCTTGGAGGAGGAGGCGCCAGTTCGAGAGAACCTGTTGAGAAGCCGGTTGCTGAATGCTATTCGCGATCAGGCCGGCAAGCGGCGAGAAGCTATGGAGGCAAGGCAAGCTGAGGTTCTTATGACCGGGAGGCAAATATATCGAGACTTAATAATGCCTGCCGTTGATGATTTGCGGGAGGATCTGAACCAGATCCTGACCGAGATTGATTCATCATATCAATGTTTTGCCGATCATTGGACAGATGACAAAGGCCATTGGTTTCGGCCGCCACTGGTCGAAATCGCTAATAAATACGGCTATTTTTGCGATCTGGCAACCTATCATCAGTGGTCGCGCCTGAAGATTCGACATCGCGAGGGCGCTGATGATCAGAAAATTGAGATTGTCATTTCGCTGCATGGCCTGGGGCGGACGTTCTCGGGCGTCCTGACATTATCAGGCTATGTCGCTGACCGGGACCGCGATGAGGACGGTCGAGGCGTAACGGGAACACCCCGGCCGATCGCGGATCGCCCACTGAGTTTTACCTACGCTGAGGCTGCCGAGAACGTGCGGCAGCGTTGCCAGGACTGGTTGGATATGGGATTGAACGTCGCACTTGAGAGTTTCCGAAAGACCCTTTGACCGGTCCAGGACAAGTGTCAACACTCGCCCAGGTCTCGACTTATTCGAGTTCAGATTCGTTAGCAGTATGCTCGGTGGCGGAAGTGGTCTTTAGGCCGGCATTCAGGATGCATACCGGGTGCGAACCAAAGTTGTGCGCTCAAGCGGCGACGTCCAGTGACATTTCTGGGCGGTTGAAATTGGCATTTGCGGGCGGGTTGGCAGCGAGCCTCGCCCAATAGGCGTCCCAATCTCCGTTCAGGCGGTTGATCCGCAACGCGAGC
>SHWL01000130.1 GCA_009693865.1 Acetobacteraceae bacterium
ACGATCGACGCCACTCTGTCGCGAAGACCCGGATGGGATTGGAAGAACGCCAAAAGCGCTTCGTCGCTGAGTTTCACCGTCGCCATGGGTCGATTCCCTCGATTGTCGAGGCGGCAGCCTACTCCCCACAGCTTCGACTCGCACCCATGCATACCTTGCCAACCACGCTCAAAGCTGGCCCGGTGGGAAGCCACCCCACCGTCCATGGATATAACGACGGCAACCGTTGGCCAGAATTCGCGCCCGTGGCACGATGGAGCCAACTCTAGAGACCATGAATGCAAACGGAGACTCCAGAATGCAAATCGGCGTGATCGGCCTTGGCCGGATGGGTGCCAACATTTCCAGGCGGCTGATGCGCGCTGGTCATTCCACGGTCGTCTGGGACGCCAACCCCTCCTCGGTCCAGGGATTGGGCGCGGACGGCGCGACACCGGCCTCGGGGCTGGCGGACCTCGTTGGCAAGCTGACGGCATCGCCCAGGACCGTTTGGGTGATGCTGCCGCACGGCAAGATCACCGAGGACACGATCGCCCAACTCGCCGGGATGCTCGGCAAAGGCGACATCGTGATCGATGGCGGCAATACCTATTACAAAGACGACGTGCGCCGCGGCCGGGAGTTGGCGGCGAAGGGGCTGCGGTATCTGGATGTCGGCACCTCCGGCGGCGTCTGGGGGCTGGAGCGCGGGTATTGCCTGATGATCGGCGGCGAGACGGACGCCGTGAACCACCTCGATCCGATCTTCAAGGCGTTGGCGCCCGGCATGGGCTCGATCGAGCGGACCGGCGGGCGCGAGGAACTCGATCCGCGTGCCGAACAAGGTTACATCCATGCTGGTCCGGTGGGCGCGGGTCACTTCGTGAAAATGATCCACAACGGTATCGAATACGGCATGATGCAGGCGATGGCGGAAGGTTTCGACATCCTCAAAGGCCGCGCCTCGGCGAAACTGCCGGCGGACGAACGTTACGACCTCAACACCGCCGACATCGCCGAGGTCTGGCGCCGCGGCAGCGTCGTGACCTCGTGGCTGCTGGACCTGACCGCCGCCGCCTTGGCCCGCGACGAGGAACTGTCCTCATTCTCCGGCGTCGTTGAAGACTCCGGCGAAGGCCGCTGGACGATTGAGGCCGCGATCGAGGAAGCCGTTCCCGCCGAGGTGCTGGCCGCGTCCTTGTTCACCCGATTCCGTTCCCGCCAGGATCACACCTTCGCCGAGAAAGTCCTGTCCGCGATGCGCCTCGGCTTCGGCGGCCATGTCGAGGCACCGAAGAAGGAATGATCGTCCTCGTGATGGGCGTCTCGGGCAGTGGCAAAACCACGATCGCGGAACGTCTGGCTACGGCCGAAGGCTGGCGTTTGCTGGAGGGAGACGCATTTCACCCTCCGGAGAACATTGCAAATATGGCGGCGGGGACACCGTTGACCGACGAAGACCGCTGGCCGTGGCTGCGCGCCATCGCCGCGGAAATCGACTCGTTCCGGACGCGTGGGGAATCGGCTGTCGTCGCCTGCTCGGCGTTGAAGCGCGCCTATCGCGACATTTTGATCGGGGATCGGACCGATGTCCGGCTGGTGTATTTGAGGGGATCGCAGACGCTGATCGCCGCGCGGATGGCGCTTCGAAAGGGCCATTTCATGCCGGCCGCGTTGCTGGACAGCCAGTTCAGCGCGTTGGAGGAACCTGGCCCGGAGGAACATCCCATTGTCGCGGACATCGGCGGCACACCGAACGGGATCGTCGAAACCATCAGGGAGAAGTTGAAATGAACGGTTTCGCGACCTATCCAAGCCTGCGGGATCGGGTGGTGTTCGTCACCGGCGGCGCCGGGGGCATCGGCGCCTCCGAGGTCACGCACTTCGCCGAACAGGGCGCCAAGGTCGCATTCGTCGATATCGATGACGAAGCGGCGGTGGCGTTGACGGCGGCGTTGCGAAACGCCGGACATCCGGAACCGTTCTACCAACGCTGCGACGTGAAAGACATTTCCGCGTTACAACGGACGATCCGCGCGGCGGGTGAAAAGCTTGGACCCATCACGGTTCTGGTGAACAATGCCGCGAACGATCAACGGCACAATTGGGAGGACGTTACCGTCGAGTTCTGGGACGAACGGCTGGCCACCAATCTGCGGCATCAGTTTTTCGCGTTGCAGGCGGTAGTGCCGATGATGCGATCGGCGGGCGGCGGCTCGATCGTCAATTTCGGCTCGATTTCCTGGCACGCGAATTCCGGCGGCATGCCCGCCTATACGACCGCCAAAGCCGCGGTCGAGGGCTTGACGAAGGGCATGGCCCGCGACCTCGGACCCGACAAAATCCGCGTCAATACGGTCATTCCGGGCTGGGTGATGACCAAACGGCAGATCGATCTGTGGCTGACACCGGAGGCCGAGACCGATCTCATGAAGCTGCAATGCCTGAAGGAGAAAGTGTATCCGCCGGACCTCGCGCGGATGGTCTTGTGGCTCGCCGCGGACGACAGCCGGATGTGCACCAGTCAGCTTTGGGTCGTCGACGGCGGACGGCTATGACGCAAGACCTATCGCGAACAATCATGTTGACCTGACCGGGAGACATCGCCTCCATGATCCCCACCACCTTTTCCACCGGAGTTGAAACGCCACCATGATCCGCGTCGACGCACACCACCATGTCTGGCGCCTCGACCGGGGCGATTACGACTGGCTCACACCGGATATGCCGATTTATCGCGACTACGGGCTCGACGATTTGCGCCCGTTGCTCGGCGACATCGACGCCACCGTCCTGGTGCAGGCTGCTCCGACCGAGGCCGAAACGGAGTTCCTGTTGCAGACCGCGCGCGGGTCGCGTGGACTGGTGCGCGGTGTCGTCGGATGGACAGACCTGGAAGCCCCCGGCGCGGTCCAGCGGATCGAGGCGTTGGCCAAGGATCCTTTGCTCAAAGGCCTGCGGCCGATGCTGGAGAATATCGAGGACACCGACTGGATAATAAGCGACGCGGTCCATCCGGCTCTGCGTGCGATGGCGGATGCCGGGCTACGCCTGGATGCGCTGATCCAGCCGCGTCATTTATCCATCATGCCGGTTCTGGCCAAGATGCATCCAAAACTGAATGTCGTCATCGATCATGGCGCCAAGCCGCCGATCTCTACCCGCGAGCTCGAACCATGGGCCGCCGATCTGGCGCGGGTGGCGCGCGAAACGCGCATGTTCTGCAAGCTCTCGGGACTCGGGACCGAGGCCGGCGGCGGTTGGATGATGAACGACGTCCGGCCTTACGCGGACCACATCCTCGATAGCTTTGGGCCATCGCGGGTCATGTGGGGCAGCGATTGGCCGGTCGTCGAACTCACGACGCCCTATCAGCGCTGGCATACGATCAGCCAACGGTTTCTGTTCCGGTTCGGCCTGGAGGAACGCGACGAGATCCTGTGCGACACGGCAGTGAAGTTTTACGGGCTGAAATAGGGGCGGCGGGTTCGTCCGCGAGAGCATGCGCATATGTGACGCCGCTTCCGGACCGGTCGCGGAAACCGCTTGCCCGGCCACCCGCGGATACCTATTGACTATCCCGCCATTCGGAGACGCTTTCCATGTCAATCACGCTACACCGCTGGGGCAACAGCGTCGGCCTGCGGGTCCCCAAGCCGATGCTCGAACAACTGGGCCTCGCGGAAGGGTCTCAGGTCGAGGTCAAAGTCGAGGCTGGCCGTCTGGTCATCGAACCGGCGCGGCGCGGGCGCATGACCATGGCTGAACTACTGGAAGGCTTTACCCCGGGCGACAAGCCTGAGGAGATCGACTGGGGCCCGCCGGCCGGTCGCGAAGTCTGGTAATGGCCTACCTGCCGGAGGCGGGCGATCTCGTTTGGGTCAATTTCGATCCACAAGCCGGACGGGAGCAGGCGAAAAACCGCCCAGCGCTGGTGTTGACGGCTTCGGAATTCAACGCCGCCACCGGACTTCTCGTTGTTTGCCCAATCACGCGCACCGATCGTCCCTGGCGAACCCGGGTGCCTCTGACCGGCACCTCGACATCTGGATTTGTCATGATTGAGCAGCTCAAGAGCATCGATTGGCAAGCTCGAGGCGCTGCCTTCATCGAGCATGTACCTCGATCCCTGTTTGAGGATGTGAAATCCCGGATCGCGACCATGCTCGATCTGTAACGCCGGCCGGAAGCGTCCGCCCGACGGCCATATCCGGGGTTTTGGCCACCGGCCAGCCGGACTTAGGCGACGCCCAAAGATAAACGCTTCGATCGGGCTCCAGGCTCCCCTCGTCATGGTTCGGCTCGACCGGACCATCGGTCGCGGTACAGTGCCGCTTCGGATGGTCCGGTCGAGCCGAACCATGACGTGGAGAGGAAGGCGGCGCGATTCGTTAATCTTTGGGCGTCGCCTTACTCAATCGTATCCTCAGCCCACGGGGCCTTCCCGCCGCATGATCCGATCGAACGCGGTAAAATCCGCCTTCTCCCGCCGCTCGGCGAAGAACACGGCGGTGTTCTTCGCGGCGAGCATCTCCGCCACCGCCGTGGCGACGAATTGATTGATGCTGATGCCGTCGGCTTTCGCCCGCCGCTCGACCTCGGCCTTGATCGAGACCGGAAGACGCAACGGATAGGTACTTTGTGGCTTTTTCATATCCTGATCCTCCTGACCGCTTCGCGTGGCGCCAGTACCGCGACGCCAAACTCCCACTCCCGAAGTCCCGCGTGTTGAATGTCACGATGGCTTCCACCACCTCCCGCCGAATCCCCTTGCATTTACCGCGCCGCACAACGATATACCGCTCGTCTTTCCAGGATCGCGTGATGGACGGCCCAGACCTGACCAGGTTCGGCGGTCTTCCGGGAATTTCTCATCGTCCGACCGTCCGTCCCCACTTATCGCGCTGGGACATGGACAACAGGCACCGGAATGCCCGGTGCTGGAGCATTCATCCCTCGTGACAAGTCTGAACTTCGCGGGCCTCGGCCTGCCCGATACCCTGTTGCATGCCCTCACGGCGCATAAATTCACCGTTCCCACCCCCATCCAGGTCGACGCCATTCCCCCCCTCCTCGCGGGCAAGGATCTCCTGGGCATCGCGCAGACCGGCAGCGGCAAGACCGCCGCCTTTGTTCTGCCCATCCTGACCCATCTCCTGGCCGAGCCTCGCCGCCCAGGACCGTTCCAGACCCGAGTGCTGATATTGGCGCCAACGCGTGAACTGGCGTTGCAGATCGACGAGGCCACTCGCGGCCTCGCCGCCGGCGCGCGCATGCGTACCGTCGTCATCATTGGCGGCGCCAGCCGTTACAAGCAGTGCGAGGCCATGCGCCGTGGCGCCGATTTCGTCATCGGCACGCCGGGCCGCATCCGCGACCTGATGAACACCCGGGAACTCTCGATCGGGACCGTGGAGCGCTTCGTGCTCGATGAGGCCGATCGCATGCTCGACCTCGGCTTCATCCGCGATATCAGACATATCGTCGCGGCGCTGCCAGCCCGGCGCCAGTCGTGCCTGTTTTCGGCGACAATGCCGGCCGACGTCGCGCAACTCGCGAATGGGCTGTTGCGGGATCCCGTCCGCGTGGAAATCGCGCGCGAGGAAGCGACCGCGCCGAAGATCGCGCAGTCCGTCCGCTTTGTCCCGACGTCCGGCAAGCAGGCATTGCTGGCGGAACTGCTGAGCCATCCCGGCTTCAGCCGGGTGCTCGTGTTCACGCGCACCAAACACGGCGCCAACAAAGTGGCCGAGCGGTTGGAAGCGACGGGCGTGCAGGTCGACGCCATCCACGGCAATAAAAGTCAGCCGCAACGGGAGCGCGCGCTGCGCGATTTCCGTAACGGCCGGGCCCGCGTGCTGGTCGCCACCGACATCGCCGCCCGCGGCATCGACGTGACCGGCGTGTCCCACGTCATCAACTTCGACCTGCCAGCCGAGCCCGAGAGCTATGTCCACCGCATCGGCCGCACCGCGCGCGCCGGGGCCGAGGGCATCGCGATCGCCTTCTGCGACGCCACCGAACGCGCCACCTTGCGCGCGATCGAGCGGCTTCTGGGCGACAAGATCCCGGTCGTCGGCGACATCCCCGCCGAGTTCCAGGGGCGGGGAGATTCACCGAACCCGGCGTGGAAACGCGGCGGTGGCGGTGGTGGTGACCGGAACCGCCGGAACCCGCCGCCGAGGGGCCGTCAGGGCATGCGCTCCGCCGCCTGACACGAGATGGCCAGGCGACTGGCCCTCGTTCGTTTGTCGTAATGGCCTGCTACGTTTTTCGTCGTGGCCCGCTACGTTTCTCGTCGTGGCCCGCTACGTTTTTCGTCGCGTCCCACTACGTTTTTCGTCATGGCCCGGCTCGTCCGGGCCACCGGTCGCGGCACCCTGCCGCCCCAGATGACCCGGTCGAGCCGCATTGGGTTTGAGCGCGTTGCAGAACACTGATCCGCCAGCGACGGCGGATCAGCGTTTCCCCCACCAACGCCGCACCGCGACCAGAGACCAAACGGCCTCGACCACGCCGAACGGCCATGCGCCCTGCAAGAACCCATACGCCGAGCCGGCCACGCACGCGCCCGCGAAGCCGAGCGTCCACCAGGACGACCAGTCCTCCAACGCGTAACAAATCAGCATCGCTGTAACGGCGGCGAGGCCGAAGAGCGTCAGGGCATCCAAATCATTCCAATCCCGCGGCCGTCATGCCGCGGCCATGCGTACTGGCAGCAGGTCCTCGGTCGTGGACCGCCGTAGTTCGCGCCGTTCCGTCAGGTCATAGCGGCGGCCGCGATGGATGGTTGCGCGGTTGTCCCACATCACCAGATCGCCGACCCGCCATTCGTGGCGATAGACGAATTCGCGCCGGGTCGCGTGTTCCAGAAGATCGGACAGCAACATCCGGCCCTCGGGCAGCGAGTAACCGATGATCGCGCGGGCATGGACGCCCACGAACAGCAGTTTCCGTCCTGATGTGGGATGCACCTGCGCCAGCGGCCAGCGCACCGGCGGGATCGCAGCCATCTGGGCCTCGGTATAGTCGGTATCGCCCAGGGCGAAGCGGGAATGGAGGGCGAAATGCTCGGTCTCCAGGGTTGCGATTTCGTGTTTCAGATCGTCCGGCAGAGCATCGTACGCGGCGCGCAGGTCGGCGAATTCCGTCTCGGACGGCAGCACCACCGCCGACAACATCGAATATTGTGCCTTTGGCCGCTGGAACGAGCTGTCGCTGTGCCATAACTGGTTGGCGATGTTGCTGAAGACTTTTCGCGAGTCGCGCTTCGCCACGCCGCCATCCGGCGCGACGTTGGAGATGTCGATCAGCGCCTCGAACTCCAGGCGATGGTTGACGGCAGCGGGTCCGGCGGGAAGCTTCCTCAGCCCCAGATCGAGCGGGCCGAACGACATTGCAAAACGGATTTGTTCCGCCTGGCTTAAAGTCTGATCGCGGAACACGAGCACCGCGTATTCGTCCATCGCCTGTTCGATCGCCTGAACCTGGGCTGGATCGAGCGGCCGGCGCAAATCGATGCCGCTGGCCTCAGCCACGAACAGCGGATGCAGCTCGCCGGTTTCGAGGGCCATGATTTCCTCCTGACGATTGCGGCTCAGACGTTCGCCGAACCGTTCTCAATCCTACCGCCGAAGCGACCGAGCGGGAACGGCATCGTGGATCCGTAGTGGGCCGGTTTGAATGTCCCCGATCGACCCAGAGCCTTCCTACAGCCGACGCCACCAGAACGCGTGCATGCAGCAGTTCTCATTTAGGCCGCGCTCATTTTGCAAACGTCATCACCGGGCTCGTCCCGGTGACCGGAAGTGGCACGCACTGGGCCAAAATGGCACTCAAGGCCGAAGCTTCGTGCCGCGACCGGTCCCCGGGACGGGCCCGGGGATGACGAAAATGGGTTGACGCGGCCAAAATGAGAATTGCTGGTGTGCATGGCACGGACTAGCCACGCCGTGGTCGTCGCGTTACCATGCCCTGGGGCCCGCGACCCCGGGAGGAAATGGCAATGACCCGGACCTACGATACTGTCGACGCCGACGGCCACATTCTCGAGCCGCTCACTTTGTGGGACGATTACATCGACCCCGCGTTCCGTGAACGCCGGCCGCGGTTCGTCATCGACGACAACGGCAAGGAACGACTCACCGTCGAGGGTATACTTCTGGGCAATCCGCGGGGCATTGGCAGCCTCGGCTCTGTCGGTGTCCGGCAGGGCGAGGTCAAACTCGACAGCCTGAAATACGCGGATGGGCGCAAGGGCGGGTTCGACCCGCACGCCCGCATCCCCGATATGGATGTTGACGGGATCGACGCCGCGTTCCTTTACCCAAGTCTCGGTCTGTTCACCGGGGCGGTCCCGGACCCCGGCCTGGCCGGCGCGATGTGCCGTGCCTACAACCGTTGGCTCGCGGATTACTGCAAGCCGTATCCCGACCGGCTGTTCGGAGTAGCGATGCTACCGATGCAGTCGGTCGAACTCGCGATGGACGAAATGCGTTACGCACGCGAAACGCTGGGGATGCGAGGAGGCTTTTTGCGGCCCAACCCGTACCACGGCAAGAAGATGTTCAGCGACCCGATGTACGAGCCGTTCTGGCAACTGGCTGAAGACCTCGACTTCTCGATCGGGTTCCACGAGGGATCGAGCAACGCGGTGCCAACCGTGGGCGTCGATCGTTTTGAAAGCGATCGGGCGGCGCGGCATATGATCTCCCACACGATGGAGATGATGCTGGTGGCGCTCAGCGTGATCTGGGGCGGCGTCGTCGATCGTCACCCGCGGCTGCGGGTGGCTTTCCTTGAGTCCGGTGGCGGCTGGATCGCGCCATGGCTCGACCGCATGGACCGGCATTTCGACGACAAGGGGTTCAACGAAACCGCGCCAAAGATGCGCCCGAGCGAGTTGTTCCAACGTAATTGCTGGATCTCCTTCGAGCCCGTGGAGAACAGCATCGGCGTGCTGGCCAACTATATCGGCCCACACAAAATCATGTGGGCGACCGATTACCCGCATCAGGATGGGTTCTTCCCGGGGGCGCCAAAGATGATTCGCGATCGGCTGGGGCCGTTGTCCACCGAGGCGAAGCATCAGGTGATGGCCGGCGGCGCACTCGGCTTTTACGGTATGAATTGAGCTGAGAGGTTCCCCTCGCGGGGGCTTCCAGGCGGCCATGGCCCGGTGCCGCCAGTTCGACCCTCTTCCGGTCGCGGCTCGTCGCGCGCGTTTCACTGGGTTGACGTTCCGTGTCTCGGCTGCCGCATGCTGGCAACCCACGTGTCTCCCGCGTATCATCGGGCCGCCGCGGCGTATCGCGTGGATGTCGCTACCCGCCAGGATCTAAAGCATGGGAGATGCCGATGCCGCGCGTTGCCTTGCCGGAAGGCGTGTCTGTCAATTGTTCGGTCGACGATTTCCTGTGGCCATGGAACGATTCGACCCCGGTGCTGATGATGCACGGGTTCGCGCGCAACGCGTTGTTCTGGAACCGGTGGGTGCCGGCGATCGCGGAGACGCACCGGATTTACCGCCCGGATCTGTTGGGCTGCGGCCTCTCGGACCAGCCGCCCGCTGGTTATCGTTATACCCCGGAGACGATCGGTGCGCAGATACTGGCGGTGTTGGACACGCTGGGTTTGCCACGCGTGCATTGGGTTGGGGAGTCGTCGGGCGGGCTGATCGGTCTGCTACTCGCCGCGGCGTATCCGGACCGCTTCGCGAGCCTCGTTCTGTGCAATACGCCATCGCGCATTCCGGACCGGATCAAACGCATCTACGCGCTGGACCGGGCCGACGCCTCCGAGGCTATGCGCGTCCACGGCGTCGGCGAATGGTGCCGTCAAACGCTCGGATACCGGCTGGACCTGGAGCGCGCGGACACTGCGCTCCAGGACTGGGTCGTACGGGAAATGGACCGAACTCCGGCGTCCGTCGCCGCGGCGATGCATGAATGTTTCGAGGGCGTCGATACCGTCGGAATCCTGCCCGCCATTCATGCCCCCGTTCTGCTGCTCAGTGGCGACAAAAGCCAGATTTCCTCAGCCCAGATCCAGGTGTTCGCGGACACGCTGCCAAGCGGAAAGGTCGAGATGTTCGCGGGCTACGGCCATGGCGTGAATCTGCTGCAACCGGAACGATGTGCGCACGCCGCTCTGGAATTCTGGAAATCGGCACCGTAACGGGCAGTCAGGCGACGATGCACGGTTGGCAGCCCTTCGACGCGACAAGATCGCCGAACTTCCGCGCGCCATCGCCACGTTACAGGCGCGCCGCGACGAACGGGAGGCCGAACGCGACGCCGCGCTGGCCCAGAAGGCTTGCTTGCCGAGGTTCCGGCCGTCCTCGACCGCTCCCCTGGCGATCCTGGCCCGGTGTTCGAGCCGCGAGTAGCCTGTCGCACTTGTCATTCCGCGTGGAGCGGTGATCGGATTCCGTATCGCTGGCGGGGATTCCATTACGCGGGGCGGATGACCTGCCCGGCGTTTTCGTTTTCACCAAGGGCGGCGTAGACTTCGGGACCGGTTCCGTCCGCGGCGCCAACCCAAGGGAGGACAACAAATGCCCTGTTTTCTTTACGCCGCCGTGCAAGACGAAAACAAAATCGCGACTTTCGCGGTGGATCCCTTCACCGGTGCGCTCGCGCCACGGGCTGAGGTACCGGCGCAGGGAGGCCCGTCGGTGATGGCGATCAGCCAGGATCAGCGGACGCTGTATGCCGGATATCGCGGCGTGCCGGCGATTTCGGGCTTTCAGATCGATCCCGTCTCGGGCGGGCTGACGTTAAGGGGAACGGTCGCACTGCCACACGCTCCCACGTTCCTGGCCCTCGACCGCACCGGGAAATACCTGCTGTCCGCCTATTACCAGGGCGGTTCCGCCGCGGTTCACCCTCTCGCGGCGGACGGCACCGTGGGCGCCCAGGCGATCGACTGGCTGGCCACGGCCAACGGCGCCCATGCCATAGCGACCGATCGGTCCAACCGGTTCGCCTTCGTGCCGCACATCGCCCGCCTCAACGACAACGTTCTGGAACCTCCTCGGGACAATCCGGGTCCCAACATGATATTACAATTCCGGTTTGACGCCCAAACTGGTCATTTGACCGAAAATGTCCCATTCCGGATCGAGCCCGCCGAACGCCTTGGTCCGCGGCATTACTGCTTTCATCCAACTCTGGACGTGGTTTATTTCTCCAACGAACAGGGTAGCGGGGTCACGGGTTATCGTCTGGACCCCACAGCGGGCCTGCTTTCCGCCCTGCAGACAATCTCGAGCCTTCCCGATGGGTATGCGGAACGGAATACCTGCTCCCAGATTCACATAACGCCTTCGGGACGGTTCCTTTATGTCGGCAACCGCGGCCATAACAGCATCGCCGGGTTCTCAGCCGATCCCGCCACCGGATTGCTGACGCCCGCCGGGCGTGTCGCGACCGAAGCGGTCCCCAGCGCGTTTTGTCTCGATCCAACGGGCCAGTTCGTTTTCGCCGCCGGCACGGCGTCGGGCCGTTTGGCCTCGTACCGCATCAACAGCGAAACCGGCGGCCTAACTCCGCTCGCGACCTACCCGGTTGGTCAGCGGCCCGCCGCGTTGCTGGCGGTGGAGACCGATCGATAACGCGTCTTCTGGTCTGACCGGGAGATCGGCGATGCGGTCGAGGACTTTTCTGGAACGTCCGTTATCCACCCATCGCCGACCTTAAACCGACCCACTACCCGTGGGTCGCCTCGCCGGGCCGCGGTGATCCGGTCCTTCGAAGACAAACCCCGGACCCCGATGCGGCGTGCCCTCTCCCCGCCACGGCGGGAAAGCCATCCGCCGCCATGCCAGGTGCTTATGCCGCCGCAAACCACCCAGACGATGCCCCGGCCGGGAGTTGTCCTTCCCGCCGCGATCAGCGTAACCGGGATCACCCCGCAAAACCTCCACGCCCAGCCCAGGAGAACCAGCCGATCATGCTTCGCGCATATTCCGGGATTCTGGCGTTGCTGTGCCTCGCCTGGTTGGTCAGCGAGAACCGCCGCCAGATCCGGTGGCGCACCGTCCTGGGCGGCCTCGCGCTGCAACTCGTCGCGGCCCTGGTCCTGATGTCGATGGCGGTGAGAATCCGCGTCTAAACGGCGATCTTCCATGACCGGCCGATTTTCAGCCCCGCCAGTGTCGAGAGAGCCTGTCAACGGGAGCGGGGCCTGTGCCGCCAGGGCGGGGCCTGCTGGCCGGTCTTTACGCCGACGCCATGTCGCGCGAAAGTCAGACGATGGCCCGATGGGGCAGCCACGAAATCCGGTTGTTGTGAGTATCCCCTCGGGTCCGGCGGATAAAAACTGGCGGAGGTCCCGGTATTGCCGGAACCAGGAGACCCTCAGCGTAATACCGGCGTGAGTGGAACATGTCTGGCCGCATGTGATGACGAAGCGTCCTGCCGAATGTTCCTGTGTGGCCGCTGCCGCACGCAGGTTTTTGTTTGCCGGCGGTGCGATCGGGGCCAGATTTATTGCATGGGAAGCTGCGCGCGGGACGCCCGCCGCGAGGGGCAAAGGGAGGCTCGCCGCCGTCATCAGGCAACCCCCCGTGGCCGCGCCATGCACGCCGAAAGAAACTGCCGTTACCGTGCTCGGGTTGGACGCGTGACGGATCATGGTCCGGATCAGGAGCCTCAAACCGGTCCCGGGGACGGGCGGAACCGCGCGGCGGGTCTGAATGGACCGGCGCCGGGCGCCACACCGTCAGGATACGGCCGCTGTCATCGTTGCGGACGGCCTGCGTCACTCTTTCTCCGTCTGGCGGCCCTTCGTCCCAGGCGGCGTCGCGTCATAAAGAACCAGATCGCGCGGCCCGCCCGCCCTCCATAACAGGGCCGGGATTGGCGAAATCGAAAACAACCCTGGTCAACAATCGCTTCTTTGTCGGGCCGCAATGGACCGCTTCTTCGTCCCGACCTGAGCATTCCAAAGCCGACGGGCGGAGCGGCGGTCAAGGAGGCCCGAAGGGCACCGCGTCTTCGCGGCGCGAAGCGTCCTGGACGGCCGTG
>SHWL01000131.1 GCA_009693865.1 Acetobacteraceae bacterium
TCCGGCGTTCATGAGTGAGCCCTCCCCGGACAAGGGTCGGGCAAACCGCCACCAACTTCAAACCGACACCACCCAAAATCGTCGAAAAACCGTTATAGGTCAGACACTTCGGAACGGTTCGTTCGGAAAACTCCGGACAGTAGTGACGTCACCCACAACCTGTCCGAGGCCGTTCGACTGGGTCATCAAATTGTCGTCCTGTCGAGGCGGCCTGGGCGGGTTCGGGAAATTTTCCGTCTCGATCGGCCTTTATCCGGGCGGTCCACCGACGATCCCGATTTGAAACAACTGGAACGTGATTTGTGGTACATCATCCGCGATGACGCCGCGGTCGCGCAACGGGAGCGGATCGATGCGTCACCTTAACGGCCCCGTGCCGTTCCGGGGCGGCGGCTTCCTCCCGCGCGACCGTTGGAGCGCCGGTGCCGCCACGCTGGTATGTTTGATCGCGTTCTGGCAATTCGGCACATGGGCGGGTTTCATTGCGACATTGTTCCTTCCCTCGCCGGTTTCAATCGCAACAACACTTTGGCGGTTGATCGTCACGGGCGTGCTGTGGCAGCATCTCTCGGCCTCTTTGGCGCGTTTGCTGGTGGGGTGGATCATCGGAACGGTCTTCGGGGTGGCCACTGGCATCGCGGCGGGCTTGTGGTCGGCGACGCGATCGCCTGTCGCGGCGGTGGTGGCGGCTTTGTTTCCGATCCCGAAAATCGCGCTCGTGCCACTGTTCATCATCTGGTTCGGAATTGGCGAGGGTTCGAAGATCGTCACGCTGGGGTTTGGCGTGTTCTTCCCGACGGTGATCGCGACCATGGGTGGCGTCGATAACGTGCCACGAGGGTTGATCCGAATGGGGCAAAGTTTTGGCCTGGCGACATCCACGATCGTCCGCGCGATCATCCTGCCGGGCGCGGCGCCCGCGATCCTCAGCGGGTTCCGCGTCACATCCTCGATCGCGATCGTGCTTCTCGTGGCCGCCGAAATGATAGGCGCTGATCGGGGCATTGGCGCCTTCGTCCTGTCAGCCGGGAACCTGTACGATACCGATGCGTTAATGGCCGGCATCGTCGTTTTGTCGTTACTTGGTCTGTCGGTCGCCGGACTGATCGGCGCGTTGGAGCGCGTGTTGCTACGGTGGCGGTGACCTCACTCCGGCGCCGCCGTCAGCATTGCCTGTCCCGGCGTGGCGCCGCGCACCGTGGCGGCCAGAACCCGCCAGGCCTTGCCGCGTCGGGTTGCGAGATACTCCCGATGATGCAATTCGGGATTGAGTTTGTCGTCCCGCTCGATAACCAGCCGGAAAGAAATGCCAGCGTCGCGAAACGTCGCCTCCAAAGCCGTCGCGATTGTCCTGCCGTCGGCGCTGTCCGTCACGATCGCGCATATACCATCGTCGGACGACAACACCGCGAATTTTCCGGTGGCATTCGATGCATCGAACACTTTGCCCGGCGCGCCATGAAGAAAAACGCCGCGGGCCGGATCGGGAACCTCAGGCAGCTTCGCCCGCATGGCCCATTGCCGTAACGCGGCGGGCTCGCCAGCGTACGGCAGACAGGCGCGCGAGAACAAACCGGTCAATTCCTCGGCCGGTCCGGCGGAGGCAGCCACGGGAAGCAACATCGCGATCAAGGTAAACCGGATTATCGGCGCAGCTCCATTCCGATCGGTCCCTCGCGCTGGCCGTGAGTGAACTGATCCACCATGGGATTGCCACTGTTCATCAGGTCCGCCGCGTGTCCGTTCCAGATGATCTGGCCTTTGTGGATCATAGCCGCCCGATCGCCGATTCGCTTCGCGCTGGCCATGTCGTGCGTGATCGCGATCGCGGTCGAACCCAGCCGCTTCACGCAATCGACGACGAGCCCGTCAATGATCGCGCCCATGATCGGATCGAGGCCGGTCGTTGGTTCATCGAAAAACAGAATGTCCGGTTGCGCGGCGATCGCGCGGGCCAGCGCCACCCGCTTTTGCATGCCGCCCGACAATTCCGCCGGCGACAACTCCCCCACGCTTTCCGCCAGCCCTACCTGGGCCAGGAACGCTGCCGCCCGTTCCGGCGCTTCGGCCCGGCTGGCCTTGTGGCGGGCCAGAAGCCCGAACGCCACGTTCTCCCAAACCGGCAGACTGTCAAACAACGCGCCGTTCTGAAACAACATGCCGATCTGGGCGCGCGCGGCCTCCCGCTCGGCCCGCGGCATGGTCATGAGGTCACGCCCATCGATCTCGATTGAGCCGGAGTCGGGCTCGATCAAGCCCAGGATGCATTTAAGGAGAACGGATTTGCCCGAGCCGGAGCCGCCAATAACGACCAGCGATGTGCGCGGCATGACGTCGAGGTCGATGCCATCCAGCACGACCTTGTCGCCGAATTGTTTGCGCACGCCTCGCAGGCGGATTTTAGGGATGGGATCAGTCATCCCGCGTTAGATGCCAGGGGAACTTCCCGGGGGCAATTGGCGGGTCAGCGGCAATGGCCGGATTGACGGTTTACCTTCTCGCGGAAGGGTGGTCAGATGGTGCGGCGACACGCCGCGATGTCAGGAAAGGACCACCCGATGAACGACAACGTCACCCCAACGCAGAAGCTGGCCTATGTCACGCCGGAAACCGCGAAAATCCTGAAAGGCCGTCGCGAGTTTTTCAACTACCACGACCTGGGCGTCACCGATGCGACGAACGGCGCGATGCGGGCGCAGGTGATGAAGGCGACCGAGGGGCTCAGCCAGCCGACCGGATGGCATTATCACGTGTGCGACCAGCAGTTCATCTACATGCTGAAGGGTTGGGTCGATCTGGTGTTCGAGGACGGCCGTCAGATCCGCCTCAAAGCCGGCGACTCGATGATGATTCCGGGCGGGCTGCGCCACAACGAACTCGCCACGTCCGATGAAATGGACATTCTGGAAGTTTCGGTTCCGGCCGAACTGGGGACTGTGCCATGCGACCCGCCCGCCGGCCACGGCTGATCCACGTCAACGGCTGAAGAACATCTCCGTCAGCACGTAGTCGAAGGCCAGGATCAGGATGGACGCGCTGACCACCGCCGCGGTGGTGGCGGCGCCGACACCTTGCGCGCCCCCTTTGCTGTTATAACCCTGATAACAGCCCATCAGAGCGATTAAAAACCCGAACACGCCCGCTTTGGCAAGACCGGAGATCACATCCTCGGTTTGCACGAAATTCATGGTATTCGTCAGATAAGCGGACACATTGAAGCCCAGTTTCACAGTCGAAACGATGAACCCGCCCATGACGCCCAGAATGTCGGCGATCACAACGAGCAGCGGCAGCGCGACGATGCCGGCCAGCAGCCGCGGCGCCACGAGATATTTCATCGGATGGGTCGACAGTGTTGTCAGCGCGTCGATCTGATCGGTCACCCGCATCGTGCCTATCTCCGCCGCCATGGCAGCGCCGACCCGGCCCGCGACCATCAGGCCCGCCAGGACCGGGCCCAGTTCTCGCGTGACCGACAGCACGACCAGGTTGGCGACGGCCCCCTGCGCGGAAAAGCGGGAAAATCCGGTGTAGGATTGCAGCGCCAGCACCATGCCGGTGAACACGGCGGTCAGCGCGACCACCGGCAGGCTGAAATAGCCGATGTCCAGCAGCGCTTTCAGAAACAGGCGTCCGTAAAATGGCGGCCGGACGATATGCGACAAGCCTTCGCCGGCGAACAGGGCCACTTTGCCCGTCTCCGAGCACGCGGCGATAACCGTGCGGCCGATGACCGCCAGAAAGGACGAGACCCGGTTCACTCGGGCCGATAAACCCGGCGATACCGGTGTCCGAGCGATGTCAGCACCTCATAACCAATCGTCCCGGCATCCACGGCCGCGTCGTCCGCGGCGCGATGCGGCCCCAGCAATTCCAGCCAGGAGCCTGGGTGAATGTCGGGCCGATCCGTCACATCGAAGGTGGTCAGGTCCATGGACACACGGCCTACCAGCGGAACGGGGTGGCCGTCAAAATACGCGGCGCCCGCGTTGGAATGGCTACGATGCCAGCCATCCGCGTAGCCGACCCCCAGAGTGGCGATCCGGCTGACCCGCGCCGCCGTCCAGGTCGCATTGTAACCGGCCGTCGCCCCCGCCGGAATTTCCCGCACCGCCAGCACCCGCGCCATCAACGTCACCACCTGCCGCATCGGATTGGTCCGGCCAGGGGTGGGGTTGATCCCATAGAGAGCGGACCCTGGGCGGGCGAGATCGAACCCGAAGCCCTCGCCGAGAAACATCCCCGCCGAGTTCGCCAGGCTCGCCGGCCCCGGAGCCAAGCGCTCCCGCATGGCCAGGAAGCGATCCCGCTGGATCGCGTTCAAGGGATCGTCCGGCACCTCGGCCGAGACCAGGTGCGACATCACGTAACGTAGATCGAGTCCGTCCAGCCGCGCGTGATCCTCCGCGAGTATCGAAGCTTCCCGCGCGTCGAGACCCAGCCTGGACATGCCAGTATCGACATGGAGGAGCGCGGGCAGTACTCGCCCCAGACATCGCCCGAGGCTGGTCCAGGCGTCGATCTCCGCCAGCGAGCCAAGCGCGGGAATAATCCCGCGGGCGGCGAACTCCTGTTCCGCGCCCACGAACAGGCCACCCAGGACCACGAGGGCAGCCTCCGGGATTGTGTCACGCAACGACAGAGCCTCGTCCGCGGTCGCCACGAAAAAGGTCCGGCAGCCTGACGCGGCCAGCGCCGCCGCGACGGGCCGCGCGCCAAGCCCGTAGCCGTCGGCCTTGACCACGGCCCCGGTCTCACCGGACGGATGTTGCGCTTGCAGAAATCTCCAATTAGCGACGATCGCGCCCAGATCGACCGTCAACACCGCGGCGGCGGTGTCAGTGCCCATGATCGGTGTGAACGGTGTCGAGATCGGCGAACCTCGTGAACACGCCCTCGAAGAACAATGGAATGGAACCGGTCGGGCCATGGCGTTGTTTGGCGATGATCAGATCGGCCTTGTTATGGACCTGCGTCATTTTTTGCTGCCACTCGTCCATGGCGGCGTTGAATTTCTCCGCGCCGCCATCGAACGCCACTTCCTTCGGCATTCGCTGCTCCAGGTAGTATTCGTCGCGATATATGAACATCACCACGTCGGCGTCCTGCTCGATTGAGCCCGACTCACGCAGGTCGGACAATTGCGGCCGCTTGTCCTCCCGGCTCTCGACCTGGCGCGACAACTGCGCCAACGCCAGAACCGGAATTTCCAGTTCCTTCGCCAGCGCCTTCAAGCCCTGCGTGATCATACTGATTTCCAGCACGCGGTTTTCCGGCCGTGTCCCCGCCGAGGGGCGCATCAATTGCAGATAATCCACCACGACCAGCGCGAGCCCTTTGGTCCGTTGCAGCCGCCGGCAGCGCGTGCGCAGCATGGACATGGTGATCCCGGGCGTGTCGTCGATCTGCAACGGCAGTGATCCGATTTCCCGCGACACCTCGACGAATTTGTCGAAATCCCGCTGCCCGATATCGCCGCGGCGGATCCGGTCGCCGGAAATCCTCGATTCCTCGCTCAGCAGCCGCGTGGCAAGCTGTTCCGCGCTCATTTCCAGCGAGAAAATGGCTACCTGTTTCTTTGGCTGCACGTTCGGACCTTCGGCGCGCGCCTGCTCCATCAGCGATTTCGCCGCGCCGAACGCGATTTTCGTGGCCAAGGCGGACTTCCCCATGCCAGGACGGCCCGCCAGGATCAGCAGATCGGACGGATGCAATCCGCCAAGCTTGCCATCAATGTCGCGCAGCCCGGTGGTCAACCCGGTGACATGACCGTCCTGGTGAAAGGCGGTTTCGGCGACCTTGATCGCCTCGCTCAGAGCGAGTTCGAAGGACACGAACCCGCCGTCCTTCCCTCCGCCATCGGTGGCGAGGTCAAACAGCGATTGCTCGGCCGCCTCGATCTGTCCGGGGCCGTCGAGTTCGGCGTCCGCGCCGAAGGCATTGTTGACCACGGTCTCACCGATATCGATCAACTGGCGGCGTAACCAGGAATCGTGGATGGCGCGGCCATATTCGCTGGCATTGATGATGCCGACCATCGATGACAGCAACTGGGCCAGATAGGCGGTGCCGCCGACCTCCTCCAGGATCCCGGAGTGCTCGAATTCGCCCTTTAGCGTCACCGCGTCGGCGAGTTGTCCCACCTCAATCCGCCGCGAGATCGCCTGGAAGATACGGCCGTGGATCGGGTCTGCGAAATGGGGGGGCGCGAGGAACTCCGACACCCGTTCATAGGCGCGGTTATTGGCCAGCAAGGCGCCCAGAAGCGCCTGCTCCGCCTGCAGATTTGACGGGGGCAGGCGTTGCGAGAGTCCAAGCAGCGGCGAGTCGATGGAATTCATGCGGCGTCAGCTATAGTCCCCCCCGGCCTGGGCCGCATCGGGCGACGGGCTGTGGATCAGGAGGATACCGGGGACGATATGCTGATTAGGCTCGGACCCGCGTGCTGGTAATCCCGCGTCAGAGGCACAGCGTCCTGCCGAGCACCCAACTGGATCTGAAACACCATGTGCCCGCCACGGCGGAACGCCAACTCGGACCCCGCGAGATAGAATTCAAACATCCGGCAGAACCGCTCGTCGTAGATCGAGGCGATCGTGTCCCGATTGGCGGCGAACCGCCACCGCCAGTGCCGCAGGGTTCGCGCGTAGTGCAGGCGCAGGATCTCGATATCGGTGGCCACCAGCCCCGAACGCTCGACCGCTGGCATCACCTCCGACAGCGCCGGGCTGTAACCGCCGGGGAAAATATATTTGTCGATCCAGGCATTGGTGGCGGACGGGCCGTCGCTGCGCCCGATCGCGTGCACCAGCGCCACCCCGTCCGGGCTGAGACAGCGCGCCACCATGTCGCAAAAGCTCTGATAATGGCCGATTCCGACATGTTCGAACATGCCGACGGACACGATTCGGTCGAACCGCTCTGTCACCGCGCGGTAATCCAACGCCTCGAAGTTGACCCGATCCTCCAACCCTTCCGCCGCGGCACGGCTCCGGGCCTCAGTGAGTTGTTCCCGCGACAGCGTGATGCCGGTGACCCGGGCGCCATATTCCCGCGCCAAGGTCAGCGCTAACCCACCCCAGCCGCAGCCGATATCCAGAACGCTGAGGTCGGGCCGGTCGAGGCAAAGCTTGGTCGCGATGTGGCGCTTTTTCGCCAATTGCGCGTCTTCCAGAGTCTCGTCGCCGCGAGGGAAGTAAGCGCAGGAGTATTGCCGGTCGCGATCCAGGAACAGGCTGTAAAGTCTGCCATTCAGATCGTAATGATGCGCGACGTTTGCCACCGACCGCGCGGCTGGGTTGTATTGGTCGAGGCGCCTCCGCAACTCCCGCAAGAGGGTCCGGAAACGATGGATCGGTTGGCGATAGGTGTTTCGGTTGATGTTCGCGAACATGACGTCGAGAACGTCATAGATCCCGCATCCGTCCGGCTCCAGGGTTCCGTCCATATAGGCCTCGCCAAAAGCGAGCCCAGGATTGAGGACGAGGCGGAGGATCGCCGCGGGCGCGCGAATGACGACGCCTGCCGAGGGACCATCATCGCCCTGGTAATGACTAACGCTCCCGTCGGGCCAGTGTACCGACAATCGGCCCGTCGCTATGAAGCGCCGTAGTATCCCATCTAGCGCGGTCTGCATTCTCGTTCCCCCAACAACGAGACCGAGTTCCAGAGATTACGTCGAGGCTGCCAGGAAAACGTTGAGACGTCAAACTGTAATTCGTCCCGGCGCGACGGTCTTCCAACGCCGCGCTCAAGCATTGACCTCCCGTCCACTCTCGCGACGGGAGATGGGCCGACTGGCTGGCCGGAATTACCGGTCCCTCGGGGCGTCCGATCGGGAGGAAGCCACAAGCTGTTCCTGTGCGAGCCGGAACAGCGCGGCGCCATCCAGACCCCGGGTCTCCTCCCATGTCTTCAGCCGGTCGACGACTTCGTAAATCGCCTTCAGCAGCGCGACCGCGGCGACGTAGCCATCCCGCGGCGCCTCCGGTGTCCGGCCGATCCAGTCGTCGATCCGGTCATGGGCGAAACCAATCAGGTCGCCCTCGCCGCCGGCAACCCGTACCCGGTCCGGACGGCTGGTATAGCGATTGGTCCGCTCGACGAAGCTCGCGACATCGGGATGCGACAAATGGTGAATGCAAACGCCGCTCGCGACCGGGATGGTCGCGATATCGTCTGACTTCAAGACGATCCCACCGTGCACGGTCGGAATGAACTCAATCGCGCCCTTGCGGAACAGGCGATGATGCGCTTCCGGCCAGTAACAAGCTTGCTCGTCATGCACGCCCAAAATATAATGCCGCAAAGGAAGCGCGTGAATTGCGGCATCCGGTCGCGCCAAATCGTTGCGCAGCCAGGGACCGGTCTCCGGCGACAATATCTCATCGTCGTCGAGAAACAGGATGTGCTCGTGCCGGCACAGCGACAGCGCGAACGCACGGGTTTCCTCCACGGTCGGCGACCACGGCACGATCTCCACCCGGTCGGCATACCGCGCCGCCACCGCCGCCGCGCCATCGGTCGAGGATTTGTCGACCACGATCAATTCGTCCACGAACGAGACCGCCCGAAGACAGGCTTCAAGCATCGGTGCGCGATTATGACTGACGACGAAGGCGCTGAGTTTTTCCCGCATGACCGGCCGCTGCTCCCTTCTGAGGAAGCCGCGACCCTAACCGGGACAGATTAACAAATCCCTGCCAAACGATTTACGATCGAACGAAATACCGCCAGAGCCGCGGGATGTATTGGACAATGAAATGCCTGGCCGAGCCGCTCACGCGATCCAGGTCGGTACTGGCCTGGGCAAGCACAGCGCGGGTATGCGCCAGCGTGACCTTGACCGATTCCGCCTCGCGTTCGAAACGTTCCGCGGCTTCCCGTGCCGTTGCCTCCGATATCCGCAGGCGCTCCTGTTCCTCGGCCGCCGATACACGGAGTTGCTCCAGTTCCTCCGCCCCTGATACCCGCATGCGCTCCAGTTCCGCGGCCTCCCATTCATGCTGGCGCTCCAGGTCCGCGATCCGATCGGCGAACCGGACATTGTCGATATCGCTTCGCTCGACCAGCAGGCTTATCGGGGCGACCATCGGCGCGAGGTCCGAAGCGATGGCAATCAGATATGGAGCCCTCGGCAGGACGATATCGGACGAGAAAACCAGATCGTCCGTCCGCTCGAAAATGATCGGCGAAACCGACGCGGGTTCCTCGGGAATCAACGCGGAGGCCAGAATGGGGCGCTGCCGGATTAAAGAAACATATTTGAAATGACGATACAATAAATCGAGGAATTCGGTGCGGTCGAATTCCTGAACGTGAAACGGATTGGGCGGCGTTCCCGGCGGGCTGTAGATATCGCGATCGGGTGTGCTGACGACGAAAGACCCGTTCGGGCGTATCACGCGATGAACCTCCGCGACGAAATCCTCCTGCCGGTCGAAATGCTCGATGGTTTCGAAGGACGTCACGACATCGACGGACGCATCGCAAAGAGGCAACGAACGGGCATCGGCCTGAATGAAATGCAGGTTGTCCCGGGGGAAATTCACCGCCGCGTTCCGCGCGGTCGCACCGGCACACTCCACGCCCACCACGCGCCGGGCCACCTGGGCCAGTTGCGCGGCGCCATAACCTTCCCCGCTGGCGACATCCAGAACGTCCCGATCCCGGCAAAGGCCGCGTGCAAATAAATAACGATGGTAGTGCTCGATCTCCACCTGTCCGTGGATGGACGCGGTCAGCCGCTCGCCCGTGAATGGTTCGGGACTGCTCGCGGCCTCACGCGGAAAAGTCTCTCGCATGGAGACGTATAGGCATCAGTTCAGCCGCCCCCGCAAGGCGCCTGCCGCCAGCCTCGCCTCGCGCGCCACTTCACCCTCCGGCACCAGCGCGAGGAACCGGTCGAAGCAGCGCAGGGCCGCGCCGATCCGATCCAGTTTTTGGTTCAGCAGAGCGACCTGATGCCAGAGACTGGCGTGATCGGGCGCGACCCGCAGCATGTCCTCGCCACAGGCCAGAGCACCCTCGACGTCGTTGGCGGTCAACCGCCGGGTGAGGATGTTGTTCTGTAGCCGTAGCAGGACGCGCCGCGCGTTCATCGGACGCAGCAGTCCCGGACGGATTTCCGCCGCGACGCCTTCCACGCGCTTCAACAAAGCGCGCAGATCCTTGCTGGTAAGCGGCGTGCCACCATGGAACACGTCAAGCACGGATTGCCCGCCCGGGCCTGGCATCGCCACCAAAAAATGGGCGGGGAAATCGACCCCATGCGCCGCCCATCCGGCGGCGTGCGCCGTATGCAACCACAGAACGCCCAACGCGACCGGCAGACCGCGGCGGCGCTCGATCACCCGGATCAGGTTGGCGTTCGCCAGATCGTCATAGGTTTCGTGGTCCCCGCGGTAGCCGAAGCGCGCGCCCAGAAGGCCGGAAAGACCAACAGCGCGAGCGGCCAGGTCCGTCTCGTCGATGGTTTCCGCCAGTGCGCTCGCGGCGCGTGCCAGGTCGGACAGATGTACCCGGGCCGCCTCCCAATTCGCCTCAGGTGCGTCGATCCGCGCGAACTGCAAGGCGGCGTCGCCAATGTCGATCTCCGTGTCCGGCAGAGTCCCGATCGCATCGAGAGCATCCCTGGGATCCGACATTGGCTACCAGCCCTTACTCGGCCGCTTGTTCCGGCACGTAGATTTCCTGGCCCTTGGCGATAAACTCCTCGCGCTTGGCTTCCATGCCGAGCATGCGCTCGGCCTCGACCCGCAGATCCTGCGTGATTTTCATCGAGCAGAATTTCGGCCCGCACATGGAACAGAAATGCGCGACCTTGTGGGCTTCCTTCGGCAGGGTCTGGTCGTGGAATTTTCGCGCAGTGTCCGGATCGAGGCCCAGGTTGAACTGATCCTCCCAGCGGAACTCGAAGCGCGCGCGGGAGACGGCGTCGTCGCGCAGCTTCGCGGCGGGGTGACCCTTGGCGAGATCGGCGGCATGGGCCGCGATCCGGTAGGTGATCACGCCGGTTTTCACGTCGTCGCGATCCGGCAGGCCGAGATGTTCCTTTGGCGTGACATAGCAAAGCATCGCCGTGCCGTACCAGCCGATCATCGCCGCGCCGATCGCCGAGGTGATGTGATCGTAACCCGGCGCTATATCGGTCGTCAGCGGGCCAAGCGTGTAGAACGGGGCTTCGCCGCACTCACGCAGCTGCTTGTCCATGTTGATCTTGATCTTGTGCATCGGCACGTGACCGGGGCCTTCGATCATGACCTGGCAGCCTTTGTTCCATGCCACCTTGGTCAGTTCGCCCAAGGTTTCGAGTTCGCCGAACTGCGCCGCGTCGTTGGCGTCGGCGTTGGAACCGGGACGCAGTCCGTCACCCAACGAGAACGAAACATCGTATTTGCGCATGATGTCGCAGATCTCGTCGAACCGCTCATACAGGAACGATTCCTTGTGATGCGACAGGCACCAGCGCGCCATGATCGAACCGCCGCGGGATACGATCCCGGTCACGCGCTTCGCCGTCAGCGGCACGTATTTCAGGCGCACGCCGGCATGGATGGTGAAGTAGTCGACACCCTGTTCCGCCTGCTCGATCAGCGTGTCCTTGAACACTTCCCAGTCGAGCTTCGCGGGATCGCCGTCGACCTTTTCCAGAGCCTGATAGATCGGAACGGTGCCGATCGGCACGGGCGAATTGCGCATGATCCAACTGCGGATGTTATGAATGTTCCGTCCGGTGGACAGGTCCATCACGGTGTCGGCGCCCCAGCGAGCCGACCACACCAGCTTTTCGACTTCCTCGGCCACGCCCGACGTAACGGCGGAGTTGCCAATATTGGCGTTGATCTTCACCAGGAAGTTGCGGCCGATGATGACCGGTTCCAGCTCCGGGTGGTTGATGTTGGCCGGGATGATGGCGCGGCCACGGGCGATTTCGGAGCGGACAAATTCCGGGGTGATGAAGGCCGGGATTTCGGCGCCAAAGCTTTCGCCATCGGCCACGCGTTCCTCAGCTCCGGCGATCATCGAGTCGCGACCCATGTTTTCGCGGTGGGCGACATAAATCATCTCTTCCGTGATGATTCCGGCACGGGCGAATTCGTACTGCGTGACCAACTGGCCGGCCTTCCCGCCGTAAATCGGCAGTTCCGCTGGGCAGGCCGGAACAAGCTTATCCTCGCCGATGTTGCCGTTGTCCTCGGGCTTCACGGCGCGCGGGACAATCCGGTCGAAGCCGCGTTTGGCGAGCCATTCGGCGCGGATCGGCGCCAGGCCGGCTTCCAGGTCGATGGCAACGCCAGTGTCGGTGTAGGGGCCCGAGCAGTCGTAAGCGCGGTAGGGTTCCTCGCGCGCGGAGGGATCGAGCGGAATTTCGCGAAACGGGACGCGGACGTCGGGCCGGCCGGCCGGCGAGCTGTAGATTTTGTGCGAGCCGACGATCGGGCCGGTCGTGACGGCACTCGGGCGGGCGGCGGACCTGGATTGGACGGTCATTGGCATCTCCTCATCGTCATAAACAGATCGACCGGACGGATGGAGAGTGCGTTGATCGCTCCCGTCCCTCCGCCGGCATGATCCGGTTCAGGTTCAAGGGTTTCCGCACCGCCGGTTGAATCCGGGCTCGCGGCCTCTCAGCCCCATCGGCGGGGCTCCCCTCGGTTAAGAGGGAATGTTGGCGCGGTTGGCGGTGGGAGTCAAACGGCGAGCATGGATCTCAAACGTCATCCTCAAACGTCATCCTCGGGCGTCGTCTGGCAGCGCGGCCATGCTTCCTGAATTCCGCATCAAAAAAACATCAGTTCCCCGTTGGCCCTGACGAATCAGGGAGATAGTCTCGGTTTGCGAATCAGAAACCATCACCAACGGGGTGCGCGATCGTGGCACAAGGCGTTCTCGGCTTCCAGTATGAAGCGGACT
>SHWL01000132.1 GCA_009693865.1 Acetobacteraceae bacterium
CATCCTCCGGCGCGACCGGAGGATCCGGAGCGGCACCACGCCTTGCTTTCCGGCGCTATTATACGCGGATATGTGCCGCTACCGATCCTCCGGTCACGCCGGAGGATGACGAAAAAGCAAGCGTCAGCGCCATAATGAGAATTGCTGGACACGGCAACGTGACGTTTCAGGGAATCGGAACATCGTGCTTTAGTGGGGTTCGACCTCGCCGGACGATGGAGTTTAAGCGACCTGATCTTTCGAGGTATCCTGAGCCCACGGTGGAAGCGAAATCGTTGATCATCCAATCGCCTGTTCGCGCGGCCGCTCTGACCCTTATTCTCGCCATGAATGGGTGCGGCACCGCGACCTTTCCGGGTACTGGCGCGAGCCTCCCGGGTGTGAACGTCGCGGAAGCCGCGTTGCGAAGCGGCGCCAGCCAGGTCGCTTTGCAGGTCAGCGAAGGCATTCTGCGCGAGACCCCTGGCAACATCGCCGCGATGGAAATCCAGGCCGACTCGCTCACGCTGCTGGGCGCGTTCGACAACGCCACGGCGATCTTTCTGAAGCTGCTGGAGAAAGACCCAACGTCAATCCGCGCCAATACTGGTTTGGGCCGGATCACGCTGACGAAAGACCCGGCGGCCGCGGAGGTGCTGTTTCTGCGCGTCCTGAAGCGGGATCCACAGAATCTGACCGCGCTCAATAATCTCGGGATCGCGCGCGATTTGCAAAGCCGCCATCCCGAGGCACAGACGGCGTACCGTCAGGCGCTGGCGATCGATCCCGCTCTGACCGCGGCTCAGGTGAACATGGCGCTGTCACTGGGAATGAGCGGCCAGGGCGCGGCGGCGGTTCAGCTGCTGAGACCTGTGGCGACGGCTCCAGGAGCGACGGTCAAAGTCAGGCACGACTATGCGATCGTCCTGGCAATGGCTGGCAATCGCGCCGAAGCGGAGCGAGTACTGGGGGAGAGCCTGTCTCCAGCCGAGGTGCGACAGGTGCTTGACGGCGTGACGAGCAACACGACCCGGACGGCACGCGGTCTTGCGCCCGATCGGGCGGACATCAACCGCGCCACGGCGCAGGCGGTCCGGACGCTGGATGAGCGAATTCCGCCCGATGTGACACAGCCCGTGACATGGCCAGCCGCGGGCGTGAGGGCCGCGGCTGCCGCGGCGCCACCTCCCACCGTGGTCCGGCCACGCCTCGCGGAGATTCAGGAACCAATCGCGCCGGTGACGCAGCCCGTGGAACCT
The DNA here is from genome assembly GCA_009693865.1 of Acetobacteraceae bacterium. GTDB lineage: Bacteria > Pseudomonadota > Alphaproteobacteria > Acetobacterales > Acetobacteraceae > Rhodopila. The sequence goes on from SHWL01000132.1 coordinate 1,239, forward strand.
GTGGCGGTCGCGGCGGCAAACCAGCGGGCCTTGTCGCTGCCCACGTTCAAGGAACCGCCGCCGATCGCGAGCGCTCCACCCCCGGTGGCCGCGGCCCCCGTGGTCGTGCCGATGCCGCTGACGCAACCCGCTGCCAGGACTGTGGCCGAGCCAGAGCGCGTGGCGACCGCTGGTCCTGGGCGAGTGGCGCCACAAGGCGTGCCTCCGCCGGCGGCTCAGGTCCAGGCACCGCCCGCCCGGGTTCCCGTGGGCGTCCCGGTGCTCTGGGCGGCTCCGGCTGCCGCACCGCCTGTCGTGGCCGCGCCACCAGGCGTGCCTCCGCCGGCGGCTCAGGTCCAGGCACCGCCCGCCCGGATTCCCGTGGGCGTCCCGGTGCTCTGGGCGGCTCCGGCTGCCGCACCGCCTGTCGTGGCCGCGCCACCCGTCGCCTCCGCCCCGCCGGTCGTGGTCGCACCCCCGGTCGCAGCCGCGCCACCCGTCGTGGTCACACCCCCGGTCGCAGCCGCGCCACCCGTCGTGGCCGCACCCCCGGTCGACGTCGCGCCACCCGTCGTGGCCGCACCCCCGGTCGCCGCCGCTCCCCGCGCCGTCGCGGCCCTCCCCACGGTCGCGCGGGAGCCGGACAATCCGACCGCCGCCGCATTGACGCGCATCGCACGGCGTCGGGCGTCCGGCGCGGCGGTGCAGTTCGCTGCCGCGCCGTCCGAGGAAGCCGCCCAGTCGTTCTGGGAGGATCTTGTCCGGCAGTACCCCGCCATCCTGGGCGTGCGCGAGCCTTTGGTCATTCGGTTCCGGTTGAACGGCGCGGTTTACTGGCGTGTGCGCACCGCCGGGTTTGAAACGCTGGAGGACGCGCGGTCGCTGTGCACATGGATGCGAGCCTCGGGACAAGACTGCTTCGTGGCGCGGTCCTGACAGCGCGAGACGTTTCGCTGAAGAGGTTCTGGCTCTGATGGGCAGGCGGCCGCCTCGTTGGCGGCCCCGGTCACGATCCCCGAAACGATTTATACAACGCCTTCAATTGATCCATGAGCCCGGGAACGCCCTCGATCTGAGATTTGATTTGTTTCGCCTGTTCCTTCAGCGCCTGCTTCTGCGCGGGATCGAGGCCTTTGTAATATGCCTTGGCGTCTTCCGGCGTCATCGCCGCCGCGTTGGGCGGAATTTTGGCCAGCATGTCAGGCGTGATGTTCTTGAAGAGGTCGGGCGGTAGCGCCATCAACGTCTTCAAAGGAATTTTCGACAAAACATCTGGCGGAAGGCTTTTCAGGACCTCTGGCGGGATCGCCTTCATCTGCTCCGGCGTCAGGCCGCCCGGCAACGACTGGGCCCAGACGGACCCGGCCAGTATCAGGACACTGGCGGCGGCGATCGCGAAACGCATACCCTTATATCCTTTCAGAGGCTTCGGGGCGGCCTGTTGCTCAATTTCAACACGCCGCGATTAAAAGATGGCATTCGCCGCAAGGTCAACACCGCCATCACGACATCCCCAGCAACCGCAACACCCGCCCACCGTAACGTTGCAGCTTCGACGCCCCAACGCCTTTGATGGAGCCGAGTTCCTCCATGCTCCCCGGCCGCGCCGCCGCGATTTCCCGTAACGTCGCGTCGTGGAAGATCACATAAGGCGGCACCGACTGCGACTTTGCCTCGCCCGCCCGCCAGGATCGCAGCGCGTCGAACAACGCCTGACTGAACTCTCCGGCCGCGGCCACCATGCCGCGCAAGGGCCGGTCCACCTCGGCTTTCCGCGGCGAGGTCTGGCGCACCAGCACCTGGGTTTCGCCACGCAGGATCGGGCGGGCTTTTTCCTCCACCAGGAACAACCCGCCGTGGCCCTGCGTATCGACGTCCAGCGCCCCGATCGCGATCAATTGCCTGACCATGCCGCGCCACCAGGGCACCGAGTGATCGGCGCCGATGCCAAAGACGGACAACCGGTCGTGGCGGTGCCGCGACACCGCCTCCGTCTTCTCACCGCGCAACACGGCGATGGTGTGGACGGCGCCGAAAATCTGATCGGTGCGATACACCGCCGACAGCAGTTTTCGCGCCTCGACCGTCGCGTCCGAGGTCACCGGCGGGTCGTCGCAATTGTCGCAATGCCCGCAAGCCGCTTCCATTTCTTCGCCGAAACAGGTCAGCAGGCCGCGGGTGCGGCACCCGACGGTTTCGGTTTGCGCGACCATTTCCTCCAGCCGCATCCGCATCACGCGTTGCTGCGCGGAGGGCGCGGACGACTGCGCCAGCCAATGCCGGGCGCGCGCGACATCCTGGCCATCGAACAGCAGCAACGTATCGGCGGGATCGCCGTCACGCCCGGCGCGGCCGATCTGCTGGTAATAGGCTTCCGGGCTGTCCGGCATGTCCAGATGCACGACAAATCGCACATCGGGCCGGTCGATACCCATGCCGAAGGCGATGGTCGCCACCACGACCAAAGGCTCGCCGGAGCGGAATCGTCGCGCCGACGCCCGTTTCTCCAGCGGATCGAGACCGGCGTGGAACGGCACGGCGGGAAAGCCTTTTTCCACCAGCTTCGCCGCCACCCGCTCGGTCCGGGCGCGGCTACCGCAATACACGATCCCGCAATCGCCCTTATGCCGCCCGAGGAACGACAACAATTGCGCGGTTTCCCCCACCTTGGGCTCGGCCGCCAGATGCAGATTGGGGCGATGGAAGCTGGAAAGGAAGACTTCCGCGCGATCCATTTTCAATGCGGTCAGAATGTCCTTCCGGGTCGCCTCGTCCGCCGTCGCGGTCAACGCGACCCGCGGCACGCCGGGAAACATTTCGCCCAGTCGCGCGAGCTCGCGGAATTCGGGCCGGAACTCGTGGCCCCATTGCGACACGCAATGCGCCTCGTCGATCGCGAACAGCGCCAATTCCAACTTGGCGAGCACGTCGAACAGCCCATTGCCCAGCAGCCGTTCCGGGGAGACGTACAGCAGGTCGAGCTGGCCGTCGACCAGCTCACGATACACGGATCGGGCTTCCTCGGGCGGCAGTTCCGAGTGCAGCGCGCCCGCGGCGACGCCCAACTGGCGCATGGCCGCGACCTGGTCGTCCATCAGCGCGATCAGCGGCGAGACGACGACGGCGGTCCCGGGCCGGCACAGCGCCGGAATTTGGTAGCAGACGCTTTTGCCGCCACCGGTCGGCATCAGCACCAGCGCATCGCCGCCATCCACGACGTGGCGGATCACCGCCTCCTGCGAGCCGCGAAAGCCCGGAAAGCCGAACACCCGGCGAAGGATCGCGGCCGGTTCGTCCTGGATACGGGTTTGCAGCATCAGCGGGAACCCCGCCCAGGAATCGTCATGGCGCGGCATGGCCGAATAAGCATCGGGATAAGGCTGAGATGTGGGTGGCATTGTCTTAAATCGTCATAGCCCGCCGTGTCCGGGCCACCAATACCAGCGCCGTGCCGCGACCGGTGGCCCGGACGAGCCGGGCCATGACGATGAACATAGAATACCGGGCCACGATGATGAAAAGAGAATATCCGTCTCAGGCCCGCCCCTGTCCTGATGCGAATGCGGCTTGACCGGGCCACCCGGCCCGTCACGGCGCCGGAACCGATCGCCCGGACGGGCCGCGTCATGACGAAAACCATGGACATCGGATCGGTCATGGCGTGGATAAATCGGGCACGGATGGGCGTCCTCGGGCGGGTCGACCCATTACCAGCCCATTGGTTAAGATTCGGTCAACCGGCCGCTGCGACCGCCTTACCGCCGGAAAGCCGGTAAATGCGATCCAGGGCCTCGACCCCCACCAGCCGGTGGGCGATCAGGATGACGGTCCGGCCCTCGCCCACCTCATTCAGTGTCGCCAGAAATTCACGCTCGGTTTTGGCGTCAAGGCCCGCGCACGGCTCGTCCAGGATCAGGATCGGCATGGGCGACAGCAGCGCGCGAGCCAGCGCCAGGCGGCGCCCCTGGCCGCCGGAGAAGCGCGCGCCGCCCTCCCCGACCCAGGTGTCGAGGCCCTCGGGCAGGCCGCGCACCACCTCACCGATGCGCGCTGAATCCACAGCCGCCCAGAGGGACGCGTCATCGGCGTCCGGACGCGCCAGCAACAGATTGGCCCGGATCGTGTCGTCGAACAGATGCGTGCTCTGGTTCAACCAGCCGATCCGCGAGCGCACATCCGCCGCGGTCAGCGTTGCGATATCAATCCGGCCCAGCAGAATTTGTCCGGCCTGAGGCGCCGCCAGCTTCAACGCCAGCGCCGCCAGCGTCGACTTGCCGGACCCCGAGGGCCCCAGAATGCCCACCCGCGCGCCCGGCGCGATGTCCATCGTCAGCCCATCGAACACCGGCGGCAACTCCGGCCGCCACCGGAAATGGATCCCATCGAACCCCAACCGGGTTCCCCTGGGCAGCGCGACCGGCGAGACCGGATCAGGCACAGCCACAGGTGCGTCCGCTGCCTCCAGCACCCGCCGCGCCGCCGCCGCCGCGTGGCCAAGATACGCCCCGGCCCTGGGTAGGCCGCCAACCGTCTCAAACGCCGCCAGCACGAGAAACGCGGCGACGATCATGCGGGTGGAATTCGAGCCCGCCGCACATAACACCGCGAAGACCGCGGCCTGCGCGCACAGGAACGCTCCCGCCCCCGCGAACGCGGTCCGACGCGCCAGCGCATCCTGGGCGCCCAGAAGCGCCGCCTCGCGCGCCTGGACGTTGGCCAACATCCGGCCCTCGGCGCCAAACGCCCGCACTTCCCGCCAGCCGGTCATCGTATCCAGCACCGCGATCCGCAATTGCCCCATCGCGCCCGTCAGCCGCGTCCCCGCGTCCTGAGCCGACCGCAGCGCGGCGCAGGGCAGGAGGAAGGCGGCGAGGAGGAACAGGATGGCGACGGCAAGCGCCAGCAAAGGCATGCGCGGAGCGATCACGATCACGGTCAACGGCAACACGAACACCGCGCCCGCCAGGGGCACCAGAACGCGCAAATAGAGGCCGTCCAGTGCCTCCACGTCGTTCACCAGCCGGGACAGCACGTCGCCGGCCTGGCGGAACCCCAGCCCACCGGCCGCGTTTATCGTCAGCCGGCGGAACAGCCAGACCCGCAAATCGGCCAGCGCGCGGAACATGGCGGCGTGCGTGACCATCCGCTCGGCGTAGCGCAGCACGACGCGCGCGACGCCAAGACCTCGCAGCATCAAAGGGGCGAACAGCGAGAGGCTGGCCAGCGCGGCCCCGGCGAAGACCATCAGCCCAACGCCTGCCGCGAGCGCCGCCAGCGACACCAGGACACCCGCGGCCAGCCAGACCAATCGTCCCCGCCACAACCCCAGTATCCGGCGAATGTCGAGAATCATGCGGCGCCTCGCGCCGGTTGGATGCGGCCATCGCGGATGTCCAGCCGCCGGCCGGAAAACGTCCGCGCGGCGGCGGCATGCGTTGCCAGAATCACCGTCCGGCCAGCCGCGAGGCGCCGCAGACCGTCGAACACCTCCGACTCCGTGGCGGGGTCCAGATGCGCGGTCGGCTCGTCCAGCAGTAACAGCGGGGCGTTCTTCAGGAAGGCCCTGGCGATGGCGATGCGCTGCGCCTGACCGCCGGAGAGGCCGTACCCGCCCTCCCCCACGACAGTATCGAGCCCGTCCGGCAACTGTTCCGTGAACCCATCGACCCGCGCGGCGCGAAGGGCCTCGGCGAATTGTTCGGCGGTCGCGTCCGGCCGCGCAAACCGGATATTCTCCCGGATCGTGCCGGAAAACAGCACGGGCCGCTGACCGATCCAGGCAGTGATGGCTGACAAAGCCTGTGGCACGAGGTCGGCGATGTCTCGCCCATTGATGACCACTCGCCCGCTGTCGGGCCGGACGAAACCCATCAGAAGCTCGATCGCCGAAGACTTGCCCGCGCCGGACGGTCCCGCCAGCAAGACCGTCTCCCCGGCCGGAACCCGGAAACTCAGGCCATTCAACGCTGGGCCGCGGGATTTGTCCCAGGTCAGGCGCACGTCCTCAAACTGGACGCTGACGCCGTGGGTCTCGACGGTGCGGATGTCTCGAATTGGCGGCGGCGCGGGAACCGGCGGGACATCAACCAGCGATTCGGCGGCGGCTGTGGCGTGGAACATGTCCTGATAAGCGGCGGACACCGCGCGTAGCGGAGCGAAGAATTCCGGTGTCAGCAACAGCACCATCAGCGCGATCCGCGGATCGGTCAGCGTTCCCTCGTGCCATTGCTGGCCATAGCGCAACGCCAGCAACACCAGCGCCAGCGCGGCGGCAAGGTCGAGCGCGGCCGAGGACAGGAACGCCAGCCGCAACACCCGCATGGTGCGAACGCGCAACTCATCGGCGGCGCGGCCAAGGGAGGTGGCCTCATCCTCACCGCGGCCATGCAGGACGATGGTGGCGATGCCCCGGATGCGATCCAGGAACCGCGTTTGCAAGCGGGTCATGGCGACGAACTGCTCGCGCGCGGCGGCGGCGGCGCCCAGGCCGGAGAGGCCCATGGCGGCGGGGGCCAGCAGTCCGGTGAGGACCAGGATCGCGCCGGCGGTGGGATCCAGGAACAGCACCACGGCCGCCACCAGCAACGGCGCCGCGAGCGCCAGGACGGCAGTGGGGATGAAGCGGGCGAACAGCCCGTCCAATGCCTCGATCTTGTCCACGACGATGGCGGCGAGGTCTCCAGAATGCCGCGCGCGCGCCAACGTCGGACGGGCCCAGAACAAGCGGGTGAGGATATCGGTCCGGAGACGGCGGCGGGCAGAGGCACCGGCGGCGAACGCGTATCTGTCGGCGGCGTAACCCAGGCCCGCGCGGAGCACGGCGAAGACCGCGAATCCGGCGAGCGCTGGCGCGGCCAGGGTTCCGGTCAGGATCGAGGCAATGCAGAATGCCTGGCCGATTGCCAGCACCGTTCCCAACAATCCCAATGCGATGACCGGGCGTACAGGGCGAACCCCGGCGCGCTGCTCGCGTTTCACCCACGCGCGGGCCGCCGCCTTGGTTGCTTCGAGATCCGACATGCGGCGCGGATTTAGCGCGGGCGGCGGAGGTTGGACAGAGTGGTCAGGGGGATCGGGATCGCGCAAATATTACCGCTTCAAGATGCCTCCGGTTTCCCCGTCATGGTCCGGCTCGTCCGGGCCACCCGTCGCGGCACTGTGCTGGAATGGGTGGCCCGGACGAGCCGGACCATGACGGGAGAGAGAGGTGCATGCCAGTCGATTCGGTAATATTTCCGTGCGACCTTACGCCGTCGCGCCCCCATCCACCGGCAGGGCCACGCCGGTGATGTAGGACGCCTCGTCGGAGATCAGGAACAGCGCGGCGTTGGCGATCTCCTCCGGTTGAGCGGGACGGCCCATCGGGGTCTGCCCGGCACGCCTGAGGATCAGCGATTCCGCGGTTTCCCCAGCCGGCATCTGACTGTCCGGCCGAGCCACGAACACCCGCAGCATCGGCGTATCCGTCGGTCCCGGGCACACCGCGTTGACCCGGATTTTCTCGCGCGCGTACCGTTTGGCCAGCCCATGCACCAGCCCGACGATGCCAAACTTGGCGATGTTATAAACCGGGCTGAACTGCGAACCCGTCAGGCCGGACGTGGACGCGGTATACAGCAATGCTCCGCCACCTCGCGCCCGCAGTTCCGGCAATGCGGCCTCGGTAGTGACAAGCACCGTCCGGACATTGAGGTTCATCGCCAGATCGTAATCTTTCCAGTCCAGCCCCTCGACCGCCGCCGGACCGGGATGACCGACATGGTTCCAAACGAAATCAAGCGCCCCGAAGGCCCGGGTCGTTTCGCGCACGATATTGCGAGCAAACGCGTCATCGGTCAGATCGCCCGACAGCGCGATGGCCTTGCCGCCGGCCTTCTCGATCTCCTTCACCACGTCGTTGGCCGCATCGCCGTTCAGATCGACGACTGCGACGGATGCGCCCTCCTTCGCGAAACGAATGGCGCCCGCGCGGCCCATGCCGGAGCCCGCGGCGGTGACGATCCCGATTTTGTTTGGCAGTCGCATGGCCGTTTCCTTTTTTATCTCACGTCATTGGGCGGAGGCGCGACATGTCGCACGGGCCCCCAGGTCACGAGGTGGGGATGTCATCAGCGCGCCTTCAACCAGCCCATCATGATGCGGTTGAACGTTTCGGGGTGCTCGACATTCGGAAAATGCCGGGCATCGGCGATTTGCTCGTAACGTCCGTCCGCGACCAGCTCGGCGATGCGGCGATTGCCCTCGGGCGGCGTGCCCGCGTCGTCGGCGCCGCAGACCACCAGCACGGGCAATTTCACCGACGGCAGACCGGGGATAAAATCATAATCTTTGATCGCGGCGGTGCAGCCCAGGTAACCGGCGGGCGAGGTGCCGGCGATGGTGTCGCGGATTTGCTGGTAGCGGTTGGGGTTGCGAGCCTTGTGCCCATCCGTCAGCCAGCGTTCCACAGTCGGATCGGCCAGCGGCTCCAGCGAGTTCGCGTCGCGCACGATCTTTTCCCGGTCCTCCCACGCCTGGGTCGAGCCGGGCGGCGTGCGCGGCATCGTGTCGCACCACATCGCCGACAGCAGCCGGTCCCCATGTTCCAGCGCGAAGGCCTGACCGATCATGCCGCCGATGGACAGGCCGATAAAATGTACCTTCGCTATCGCCAGAGCGTCGAGCACGGCCACCACGTCACCGGCGAGTTGGCTCATGGTATACGGCCCATCCACCGGGCCGCTGCCGCCATGGCCGCGCATGTCGATGCGCAGCACGCGGAACCCGCCGCCGAGAAGCGCGGGCACCTGTTCCGCCCACATGCCGCCGTCCGAGGCGAGCGAATGGGTCATGCACACGACCGGTGCCGTCTCGGGTCCGATCAGATCGTAAGCAATGTTCCGGTCCTTGAGCGGGAGCAACATGATGAAGGTCCTTCGTTAGCCTGTTTCCATCGGCAACGCATCGTCTTTCGCCCATTCCGACATCGACGCGTCGTAAACCCTGACTTTGTCATGGCCGAGCATCGTCAGGATCAGCGCGTCCGCCGTTGCCGCGATTCCGCCGCCGCAATAAACGATGACCTCGCGGTCCATCGCGCCGACGGCTTCGAACTTCCGCCGCAACTCGTCCGCCGGCAGGAACGCGTTCGTCGCGGAATCAAGAAGATGCGCGGCGGGGACATTGACGCTGCCCGCGATCCGCCCCGGCCTGCCATACGTATTCCCGCCCGTCGCCTTATGCTGGGCTTCCGCGAGCGCATTCAGTGTGCAAATCGCGCCATCTCCGATCGCGGTCCGCACCGCGTTCTTGTCCGCCATCAGGTTCCGCGGCGGCTTGACGCTGAACGTTCCAGCCGCGCGCGCCTGGCCGGGTCCGGTCTCCGAGGGACGTTTCTCCCGCGACCATTTCTGCCAGCCGCCATTCAGCACCGCGGCATTGTCATGACCGAATTCCCGCAACAGCCACCAAACGCGCGACGCCCATTGCGGACTGGTCGTGCTGTAGGTCACGACTTTCGTGTCATCGCCGATACCGAACCGGCGCATCGCGGCCGCGAAATCAGCGGGGGTTTGGCGCATGAACCGCAACACCTGGGTCGTGTCCGACACATCCCGCGACACGTCGCAGAACTGCGCGCCTTTGATGTGGCCTTTCCCGAAATCCTCCCGGCCGGGCACCACGTCGTAGGTGATCGCCGGATTGGGAATCAGATGCGTGGTGCAATCCAGCACCACCAGCTTCGGATCGGACAGGTTCTGTTCGAGCCAATCGGTCTCGACCAGAAATTCCGGATGAACGAAGTCCGCCATGATCAATGCCCCGCCACGAGTTCCGCCAACTCGATCACACAGTTGCCGGTGGCCGAGGGGTCGAGGAACACGATTTTCGCGCCGCCATGCCCGGTTCGCCAGGTCTCGCTTTGCAGTTTCACGTTTTTGGCCTTGAGTTCGGCGATGGCGCCCTCGATATCGTCGACCTCGAAACAGATATGGAACAGGCCGGTGCCTTTTTCGGCGATCCATTTGGTGACGCCGGAGTCCGGGCCCGTGCCCTCCAGCAGTTCGATGTAGGAGTCACCGACCGGCAGCATCGCGAGTTTGGTCTGGCCGATCTGCTCCTCATACTCGATGTCCAGCCCGAAGGTGTCGCGCATCAGGCCAAGCGATTCCTTGATGGAGTCGACGGCGATGGCGATGTGTTCCACGCGCTTGATTTTCATGGTGTCCTCCGGTTTGGGCGCGGCCTCATCGGCCGGTATCGAGTTCGTTGAAACAAGATATAGCGCGTTCTCCGCCGCGAGGTAAGTTTGCCCGGGCCCGGGAGGCCGGAGCGTGGTTCAGGCATCACGATTGCGTCAGGCCGGAGAACGCGGCGACCACGAACAGGCCCAACGCCCACCCGAAAAACGCAAGGATGGCGAAGGCGATTTGCTGCCAGGCACGCAGACGTTCCCGGTTGGGATCGTTGAAGAAATCGTTAAACTCCTGGCTGATGGTGACCAATGGCAGCAGCCGGTTGAGGCTCGCGCCTACGCACCACACGGCGGACTTCCGCCGCGGTCCGCGCCGTGCCGGGAATTTGGTCAGGACCGCGCCGCGCACCCCGGGGGCGAACCACAGGATGATGGTGCCTGTCACTGTCATCGCCAGGGCGGTGCCTACCACGCGAAAACTGTAAGCGCCGATGCCATAGCCTATTCCACTCTGAAGCAACGAGAGGCCGAGCCAGACGTCCCCATGGCAGGGACGTTCCCTGGATGGCGCGTCCACTAATCCGAGCCATTGCAACCAACCGCAACCACTGCCGGCCTCCAACCGTTCCCGGTCACGCCCGGTAAAGCGGACAAAAGCGGCGGCATCGCGATTGCCGGCGGCGGCCTGGACTCCGGCGAGTTGGGCATAGGGTTGCGGGCTATAGACAGGATCCCGTCCGAGCCACTCGCGCCACCAGGCCAGGTCGCGATTTCGCATGTCCTGATCGCCGTCACCGCCAGAACCGCCGAGGTGGGTGTAGGTGAACCCTTCCAGGTTGATACGGGCGGGCCATGATTGTTTGGTATCCTGGAGATTGCCAATCCTGGCATTCCGCAGGTTGAGGCACACGCGCGCCTGACCGCAACCGGTCCATTTCGCCTCCCATAAGATTCCATCGCCGACTAGTCCGCCGAGAACAAGGTCGTCGCCGATGAACGCGCCACTCAGATCGAAGCGACCGATCGAACTCCCGCGGAGGTCCAGATTTCGTTCAAATTTCGCGGCGATAAGGTCCACCGGCCCGCCGAACCCGACATCTCGAAGGAATGCGTGGCCGACCACTCGCAGGGTTTCCGCGTCGAACGCCTTGTCCTTCCCGACCTTGGCGCCATCCATGGCCATCTGTCCCTCGACATGCGCACTCTGGAACGTCACGGACCCGCCGAACTCCGCGTTCCGCAGAAAAAGCCCACCCTTGCCGACCTGGAGGCGTTGCGCGTCGAACGCCTGGTCCTTCCCGACCCTGGCCTGAATTCCGCATCAAAAAAACATCAGTTCCCCGTTGGCCCTGACGAATCAGGGAGATAGTCTCGGTTTGCGAATCAGAAACCATCACCAACGGGGTGCGCGATCGTGGCACAAGGCGTTCTCGGCTTCCAGTATGAAGCGGACTCC
>SHWL01000133.1 GCA_009693865.1 Acetobacteraceae bacterium
TCTTTCCTGCCTGGGAGGATATCCTGGCAACCCTGGCCTTCATCAGACCGCCACCACTGCCTTCCTGAAAAGGCCATTCTGACAATCGATTTCCGCTACGCCCTCAACCCCAACCCTACCATTGGCCATAATGAGAACTGCTGGCCTATCCCCGTGCATAGCGCCTGAAACGGCGAAATATGTGACTGCCCGTTAAAGAACCCGGCGCCGCCGCGTCATCGTGGCGGTAACCCGCCGCTTGAAAAAATCACGCGTAAAGCAACCCCTCGTCAGGCGGCCGGGGTGGCCGCCGCCGAGGTCCAGCTTTTGACCACCGGCAGCACTTCCTTCGCGAACAGCCGCAGCCCCTGTTCCGCGAGATCGTACGGAGTGCCGCCGAACCGGAATGAGGTCGCGAGCTCGAAATCGCCCACCAGCGCCCGCCGCTCCTCCATCGTGCGCAGGATATGGTCGGGCGTGCCCCACAGCGCCGCTTGCATGAACGCCGAGACGATGCCGTCCATGCCGATTTCCTTGGCCATCGCGATCTTCTGCGCGTAGGCGTCGTAGCCCTTCACGGTCGCGAAGTGCTCGCCCAGAAGTTCATAATGATAAAAATTACTCTCAATGAATTTTCCCATGTAACGCCGCGCCTTGTCTTCGGCGCCGTCCATCGTGGGCGTGCAAACGCAGAAATCGGCCAACAGAGGGGCCGCCGCTTCGACCCCATGCAGCGACCGCGTGAGCGCGCGGTGTTTCTCGATCGCGGGCATGCGCAGCGGCCAGGGGCGGTCGGCGAACATCACCATTCGCGCATTCAGCTTCGCCGCCGAAACGACCGAATCGTCGCTGGAGGCCACCGCGTACACCCTTCCCTCCATCGCATGATCCGGCCGCGGCCTGATCTCGATCCTGGGCTGTTTGTAATGCTTGCCGTTGCCTTCCATGAAACCGGTTCGCAGCGCGGCCAGGATCATCGCCGCCGCTTCGTCGAAGCGTTCCCGGGATTCGTCCATCGTGCCGCGGAACGCCGCGAACTCCCGCCGCGCGAGGCCGCGCCCCATGCCCAGACGTAGCCGCCCGTTGCTGAGGTAATTCAGTACCGCCGCCTGTTCCGCCACGCGCAGCGGATCGTGCCACGGCAAAATGACCGCGGCCGTGCCCAGGTCGATGTTGGGACACACGGCGGCCAGGTGCGTCATCAGTTGGAGGTTGTCGGGACAAAACGAATAATCGTTGAAATGATGCTCGACGGCCCAGAGCACATCGAACCCCAGATCGGCGGCGAGTCGCGCCAGGCGCAATTCTTCGTCCCATACCTGACGGTCGGACACGTTCGACCAGCCATAGCTGGCGAACACCATTTGCAGCCCCACGTCCATGGTGACACGGCCTCCGTTGTGCTTCTCACCATGAATTTAAGGGGGCCCGCGCCGGGGCGCCAGCCGGGGCATCGGGACGGACGCGCCACGATCATGGCGGCAGTGAGGCGGACACGGATGCGGCATATTCGTCTCTTTGGCCCGGCCCCACTGTCGCAGGGATGACGGCGCCGCCTGGTGGGCCTAAGATCGCAGCGGCAACAAGAAGGAGCCGGGCATGGCCCTGAAGCGCATGGTCCTGGAAATCGGGATGGGCACGGATATCCGAGGCGGCGACGATACCAAAGCCGCGGTACGCGCGTTACGTGACGCGCTTTGGCATAATTCATTGAGCGTCGCGGCCGCTCTCGGCCTCGACGTCGACTCGATGAAGGTAGAGGTCACGATCGGCACCCCGCACCCCGAAAAGGTCGATAAGGCACAGGTTCTGGCGGTCCTGCCGCATGGCACGGGCACGGTGACCGTGGTTCAGGGCGGCCTGGAAATTCCCAACGATGAAGGCACCAACGTCACTTTACTGGCCCAGGCGGGCGCGGTCGTGTGGCTGGATGTGGCGTGAGGAGGACGGAACGATGGCGTTGAAAAGAGTCATCCTCGAAATGGGGACCGGCAACGACCTGCATGGCGGAAATTACACGAAGGCGGCGCTGCGAGCCGTGCAGGACGCGATCCATCACAGTTCGCTGAGCATGTTGCGCTCGCTGGGGATTGATTCAAAAACCCAGATGCATGTGTCGGTGACGATCGGCGTGCAGCAGCCGGACAAGGTCGATATCGAGGCGGTGCGGGTGACCTTGCCGCATGGGATCGCGACGGTGAAAGCGGTGAAGGGCGGTCTGGACATCCCCGATCAGGCCGGGGGCGACGTGGCCATCATCGCCAGTGCCGCGGTTGAGGTGAGGCTCGATCTGCCGTGACGCAATCGCGCGCGTAGCACCGGGCGAAAGGGGCGCCGTCACGACGATCAGGGCGGCGGAAAAGGCTGGCGGCCTTCGCGATACCCGTTATCGATGAAATGCTGCTGCGCCGATTCCAACTCGCCGCGCGCGACATAGTCCGCGATCCCCGGATTCTGTTCCAGGTAGAACTTCTCATCCACCTTGATCAGGAACGGCATGCGTCCCTCGAAATAGCCATCGGCCAGAAAATGCTCTTTCGCGGAGGGCACGGTCCCATCGCGAATTGCCTCCGCCACGTCCGGGTACTGGGCTCGATACCAGTCCTCATCCACGTCGATGCCCTGAAGCAGGATCCGGATCATGGCCGTGAACTGAGAATAGGAGGCGCTGACGGTCAGTTCTCCCTTCACGGCGGCGAAATTGACAAGCGCCTTGATCGCTTCGAACGGTGGCACGTAGTTCACGCGACTTTCCCCTGACGGCCGGCATCCGCATGATAACAAAGATCGAGCCGGATGCAACACGGACCTGCGATCGCGCGCGCGAAGGATAAAGATTCAAGTGTTACGATCCGTGACGATTCCCATGCATCCGCCTGATTTGTGTTAAATCATAACGCAAAGTCATCTTCGGCGACTTTCGCATGAGTCCGCTACATGCTGAGGTCGCACGCGCGCCGTCCCATTTGCGTCATGCGCGAAGAAACGGGTTCGTCCGCCGTTCCGCGCCAATCGTCGATCCCGGGCCGTGGCCGCACAGGAACGAGAACTCGTCACCCAATGGTAGCAGCTTCGACCGGATCGCGCCAATCAGCGCGTCGTGACTACCATAAGGAAAATCCGTCCGCCCGACCGAGCCCTGGAACAATACGTCCCCCACCAAAGCAAAACGCGCCGCGTGGTTCACGAACACGATATGCCCAGGCGTGTGACCCGGACAATGTAAAATGTCAAAACGATGCGGACCCAGGACGACCGAGTCGCCTTCGATGAACCAACGGTCAGGTGTGACGTCGCGCGCCTCAAATCCGTAACTCGCGGCTTGCGCGGCGAGTCCGCTCAGCAGAAACGCGTCGCGCCGGTCTGGACCTTCGATCGGAACGTTGGCGGTATCGGGCCGCGCCCGCAAGGCCTCAGCAAGCTCGGCCGCGCCACCGGCGTGATCGAGATGACCATGCGTGAGGAGTATCCGTTCGACGGTGACGCCGGTCTGGCCGATCGCCGCCAGGATACGATCGACGTCGCCGCCGGGATCGACGATCAGCGCCCGCTTCGTCGCGTCGTCCCAAAGGATGGCACAGTTCTGTTGGAACGGCGTGACCGGAACGATCGCGCCGCGCAACCGGGGTTCCGGCGTATCGGACATCAATGCAGCTTTGGCGACTTCAGGAAGGTCACACGATCGGCCGACCGCACGTTGATCCGGCGCGGCGCGTCGTCACGTTCGATCCGCAACCGCACCTCGGCCCCGGCGCTGCCGGACGCCCAGACGCGCCGCCACAAGCCCGCGAGATCAGGCACGTCGTCGTCGTTAACCGTCAGGATCTTGTCGCCCGCGCGTACCCCTGCCCGCGCCGCCGGTCCGGTCTCGGACAGGCCGCCGACGATGATCGATTCGCCCGATTCCGTCGCATACATTCCCAGCCAAGGCCGGGCCGGCCGGTTCACCCGGCCATAACTCAACAGGTCCTTGAGGATCGGCGCCAGCAAGCCAATCGGCACGACCATGTTCATGTCGAGCCGCCGGCCCTTCCCGTCCCCCTGTTGCAGGATCAACGAGCCGATCCCCATCAGCTTGCCATCGGTGCCGATCAGGCCGCAGCCGCCCCAGAACGGATGGGCGGGACCGATGAACAGCGCGTCGTCCAGGACATACTCCCAGTACCCCGCGAACTCCTGACGGCCGACGAGCCGCGTTTCGATGGCGTGATGGCGTCCACCGCCGGCCGCGAAGATCACCTGGTCGCCGACCTTGAGACTGTCGGAATCGCCAATGTCCAGATGCGGCAAATCCAGCTTGCCAAGCGCCTGCACCAGCCCGAACCCGGTTTCCTGGTCGATGGCCAAAGCATGGCCTGGCACGACCTGACCATCATTGGAGGTAATCCAGACCGTTTCCGCCTCGGTGATCAAATAGCCGATCGTCGCGATCAGCCCCTTGTCGTTGATCGCGACTCCGCTACCCGCGCGCTCGGTGCCGAGGGTATTGGCGGTGAAAGCATCCGCCGGCACGTAGGTTTTCAGCCCGACCACCGCTTTCAACGCGCGTTCCAGATCGAACGAGTAACCGTCCGGCGCCGGTTGCAGGTTGCGCGGAATTTCCCAATCCTGATTTTTCATGCCTCGACGCCTTCCCTGACTGGGACGGTCCTTGGGGGGATCACCGTTCGAAGGATCATCACTCATCGGACAACCATAGCAGAGTTTTGGGTGGTCAGCGCAATCGCGTCGCGTCCGGGGCCCGCGGCCGGATCCCACCGGACGGCGCCGGGTGGCCTGATCACGATCCTTCCGGCCAGTGAGTCTCGTGGCGGACCCTCGCTATTTGGCGGTTCACGCGATGCGGCGGCCCTGTATCAACGGCGGTTGCGGCGAAACGCGGCGATCTCATCGGGCGTGAGTTGAAAGCCCGCGATGATACCATATGCGGCGGCGGTTTTTCCGGCCGAGACGGGCAACTCCAATTCGATCTCGGCGCTGACCGCGCGCGCGGTGTCCACATTGCGGGAAAACTCAACGGGAATCGCGTACAGGTTCTTATCTTGAATCTGGCCCGAGTCGGTGATCGCGAGAAACACCGGGAGGGTGAACGTCAGACCGTCCAGCGCCGGTCCGCGCGTGACATCGGCCACGATCTGCACCGTCGCCGTCACGCTGGCGGCCGTGCGGCCGGGTTTGCACTTGCCCGTGATATCGATCACCCGGGCACGCACCACCAGGTCGCGAATGTCCTGCGAGGCGCCGCGAAACCGCGTCAGTTCCGCGAGCGGCTTGACAAGGCCGGGCACGGGGCAAGCCGGGGCGAACTGGTTTTTCTCGGGCCCGCACGCGGCCGGCGCCAGAGCGATCGGGGTCAGAGCGATCGGGGTCAGCGCGGCCAGGCGGAGCAATTTGCGAAGAGCCATGTCGCGGTCCGCCTACAATGCCGCGCGGAGGTATTGCGGCGGCAGATCGGGTTTGACGCCCAGTGCTTTCGCCGCCCGTAATGGCCACGCCGGATCGGCCAGCAACGCGCGCGCCAGCAGCACGACATCCGCGCGGCCGTTGGCGACGATCTCGGCGGCATGGGCTGGTTCGACGATCATCCCCACCGCGCCGGTCGCGATGCCGGCGCGGTGGCGGATCGCCTCGGCGAAGGGCACCTGATACCCGGGATGCAATGACGGAATCTTCTGATCGTTCGACACTCCGCCCGAGGAGCAGTCGATCAGGTCGACGTCGCCGCGCGCCGCGATGTTTTTCGCGACCTCCACGATGTCGTCGATTGTCAGCCCGCCCGGCATGTAATCCGAGCACGACAGGCGCACCCACAACGGCAGGTCGGACGGCCACTCGGTCCGGATCGCGTCCAGCGTTTCCATCAGGAAGCGCGAGCGTCCGTTCAGGCCGCCGCCATAGGCGTCGTTTCGGTGGTTGGAGATCGGCGAGAGGAAGGAGTGCGACAGATAGCCGTGTGCCGAATGCAGTTCCAGCACCTTGAACCCGGCCTCCCGCGCCATGCGGGCGGTGGCGGCGAACTGCGACGCGATGCCGCTGATTTCGTCCACGGACAGAGGATGCGGATCGACGGCTCCCGCGGCCATCGGGATAGCGCTGGGGGCGACCGGCACCCAGCCGCCGTTCTGGGGCAGGATCGGCTTGCCGCCCTGCCACGGCACGTCGCACGAGGCTTTCCGCCCCGCATGGGCGAGCTGAATCGCGGGGACCGACCCGCACTGGGTTATCACGGCAGCGAGACGCGTCAGAAGTGCCTCATGTTTGGGAGCATAAGCGCCGAGACACCCCGGTGTGATCCGGCCGATGCCGGAAACGGCGGTGGCCTCCGCCATCACGATCCCCGCGCCACCGGCGGCCCGGGCGCCCAGATGCTGGATGTGCCAGTCGTCGCCGAGACCGTCGACGGCACTGTACTGGCACATCGGCGACACCACGATGCGGTTCTTCGCGGTGACGGAGCGGAAGGCGATCGGCTGAAACAGCAGCGGCGTAGGCATGGGGGCGTGATCCTGAGCGGTACGATTGTGTTGGTTCCCGCCCATAGGGGGTCTGGCGCCGGATCACAACATTCGGGCCGCGCTGGGGCAGACCGGCCACCTGTCAGGCCCTATTTGGCTCCGGCGTATCGCCACGCGCGAGACCTCGTATCGTTTCCGCAAGATCATCCGCCAACAACGCGACGCCTGTCAGCTCCCACCCTGACCCCTTCCTGAACGCCGCGAGAGTCGGAGTGGTGGTGCTGTTATCGAACACGTAAACCTCGTCTGCCTCGTTGGCGAACCAGGTGAACAATTCATGAGAGCGCGTTCGCCTCGCGATGATTCTCTCGATCGGCACGTCATGCCCGCCCAGACGAAAGCGGTTGGCGACGCGCGCGACGTTCAGATCGGCGATACGGACGGTAACGTAGATCAGAATGACGTGAAATCCGGCCGCGCGCGCAACGAGAACCCGGCTCTTGAATTTGTCCGATGACAACACAGTCTCGATGGCTACCGAGTCTCCCGCGGCAATTCGCTCGTCCAGCAGCGCGTCGCTCATTTGCGCAGCCCGCAAACTCTGGGCATTGGATGGCTGGCCGCCGTTCGCCAGTTGTCGCGCGACGTCGTCGGCGTTGATCGAAATGGAGGGAACTTCCAGAAGTTCCGCCAATACGCCGCTCCGCACAAGCGTGGTTTTCCCCGATCCATTCGGACCGGCGACAATCACCAGGATGGGTCCAGGAATGACCTATGCCTTGGTGTCGATACGAACCGGGTCGCGCGTTGGCCGCTGGACGCCATCGGGATGTAGCCAGGCCAGTTGACCATGGTCATCCACGACAGGCACGGGGAGATTGGCTTCGTGCGCCTGATGGATGGCATTCGTGGCGGCTTCGCGAAACGCCGCTTCCAATCGCGCACCTGGATCGGAGACCTCGTCAACGGCCCGTGCGGCAACCTGGTCTGGCATGTGATCCTCTTACCAATTCGCCAACATCATGTGCCCAAAATCAACCGGGAGAAAGCACATTTCCCGGTCGCCTCGATTTCCGGTTTCGTGCCGCCGGAAGGAATCCTATGGTCCGGCGACGAATCAAGGTCCCACCATGAACATCCTCTCTATCCAGTCCTGGGTCTCCTACGGCCACGTCGGCAACGCCTCCGCCGTCTTCCCCCTCCAACGTCTCGGCTGCGACGTGTGGTCGATCAACACGGTGCAATTTTCCAACCACACTGGTTACGGCCATTGGACCGGGCAGGTTTACTCCGGCGAGTCGGTGCGCGAGCTGGTGGACGGGATCGAGGCCCGCGACGTGCTGAAACGCTGCGACGCGGTGTTGTCTGGCTACATGGGCGACGCCGCGATCGGGTCCGCGATCTTGCATGCGGTCAACCGGGTACGGGCCGCGAACCCGGCCGCGGTGTATTGCTGCGATCCGGTGATTGGCGACGCCGATACCGGCGTTTACGTCCGCCCCGGGATCGAGGCCTTTCTCCGGGACCAGACCCTGCCCCAGGCCGATATCGCGACACCGAACCGGTTCGAGGTGGAACGGCTGACCGGCCTCGACTGCTCAACGCTGGAAACGGCGAAAACCGCGGTGCTGAAGCTGGCCGCCGGGATGCGCGCGGAGGGGCCGCGCTGCGTCCTGATGACCAGCCTGGAAACTGACACGACCCCCGGCGATCACCTGGACATGATGGTGGCCGAGGGCGGCGCGTTCCACCTGCTGCGGACGCCCAGGCTGCCGGTGTCGGTGAATGGAGCGGGCGACGCGATCGCGGCGCTGTTCCTGTATCACCGTCTCCGTACCGGCAGCGCCGTGGTGGCGCTGGAGGCGGCGGGATCGTCCGTGCATGGCCTGTTGCGGCATACCGCCGAGGCGGGCGCCCGGGAGATCCAGATGGTCGCGGCGCAGGAGGAGTTCGTGGCGCCGTCGAGGCTTTTCAGAGCGATGGCCTGCTGAGGGCGGTCACCCCTCGAGGAACTCCATCGCCGCGTCCACCCCACCGCGTCCGTGCGGCACGCCACCGATCCGCAACGCCATCTCCACCGCCGCCAGCGCGCCCAGAAGCATCGGCTCGTTCAGATCGCCCAGATGGCCAATTCGAAACACCTTGCCGTTCAACGGGCCGAGGCCACCGCCGAGGGAAACATTGAAGCGGCCGCGGGCGATTTTTCGAAGCGCTTCGGCGTCGTGGCCCTCGGGCATCAGAATGGCGGTGACCGAGTCGGAATAACGCGTGGGGTTCAGGCAATAAAGTTGTGGGCCGTTATTGCCGGACCAGACCTTGACGGCGCGGCGGGTCGCCTCGGCGAGGCGGGTGTGACGGGCGACGACGTTGTCCAGGCCTTCGTCTTCCAGTAGGCGGATTGACTCGCGCAGGCCATAAAAAAGGTTCACAGGCAGGGTGCCGATGAAGCTTTTCTGCGGGCGTTTCAGCATCATCGACCAGTCGAAATAGTGCCGTTTCAGACCTGCGCGCGCGTGCGCCTCCATGCCCTTGTCGGAAACGCCGGTGAAGCTCATGCCCGTTGGCAGCATCAGGCCTTTCTGGCTGCCGCCGACGACGCAATCGACCTGCCATTCGTCCATGCGAAAGTCCAGCGATCCGAGCGAGGAAATCGTGTCCACCAGAAACAGCGCCTGGTGTCCGGTGGCGTCGATCAACCCACGGATTCGGTCGATCGGCAGCATCAGGCCGGTGGCGGTTTCGTTGTGCACCGCACATATCGCCTTGATCTCTCGCGCGGTATCGGCGGCGAGCATGGCGCGCAACGCCTCCAGGTCGATGCCCATGCGCCGGTCGGCCGGGAGGGTCCGGACGGTCAGGCCGTGCCCCTCCCCCATCTCAGCCCATTGGTCGGAGAAGAACCCGGTCTCCAGCACAAGGATCGTCTCGCCGGGGGACAGCAGGTTGGTCAGGCTTGCCTCCCAGGCGCCGTGGCCGGAGGCGTTGTACATGAACAAATGGTGGGATGTGCGCAGGACGCGCTTCACGCCCTCGAAACTGTCGGCGTAGACCTCCTGAAAGTCGGGGTCGTTGAAGTCGATGCTGGGCCGGTCCATGGCCCGCAGAACGCTGTCGGGGATGTTGGTCGGGCCGGGGTTGGCGAAGAACTGGCGGCCACGGGGCTTGGTCATCTCGATTGCTTTCATTGCTGTACTGGCGGTCGAAACGAGCGCGTTGACCCGCACCTTACAGCATGGCTGGCGCGCTGTCCGCACGACATGCGCGGCTCGCGCGCTGTCCGCACGACATGCGCGGCTCGCGCGCTGTCCGCACGACATGCGCGGCTCGCGCGCTGTCCGCACGACATGCGCGGCTCGCTGTCCTCGTCGAGATCGGACCCGGTCGAAGTTGGCCCGGAACCCGCGCCGGCAGGCACCAAACCGACGTTTGCCTGGCCCGATGAGTGTGTCGCGGTTCACCACCGGACTTGGCATCGGGGGAGGATTTTCGCGCGCGGCCGCGTTGACCGGCGATGACTGGCCGCGGCGCGAACTTGACGATGCTGGTCAGACCTGTCAAAGGTTGCGATAAAGGCGGGTTCCCCGTGGGAACGCCAACGACTCAAATCAATGGGGATATGTCTTGCAACTCACCACGCATTTCTCGTTGGAAGAATTCACCCATTCCAGCAAGGCAATTTCGATGGGCGACCCGAACCAACCCACACCGGCTCACCTCCTGAATTTGCGGCATCTGGCCGACCGGATGGAGACAGTGCGGGCAATGTTCAATCGCCCAATCGAGATCACGAGCGCTTACCGGAACCCGGCGGTGAACGCGGCAGTGCACGGTGAGCCCACCGGGGCGCACCCTCTCGGCCATGCCGCGGATTTTCATGTCGACGGGCTCGAAGACCTGAGCGTGGCGAAACAAATTCGCGATAGCGGGTTAAAGTTCGATCAGTTGATATATGAGAAAAACCGTTGCATACATATCAGCTTCGATCCACGGCTGCGCCAACAAGTACGGCGTCAACCAGGCGGGCCCGGCTCACAGGTCTACGTCGGACTGGAGCCGTAGGAGCAGGGGCGCCGGCGGGCGGTTAGCTCACTCCCAATCAATCGTCCCCGGCAGCTTGCTGGCGATATCGTATGTCACCCGATTGATGCCCACTCTATCTCATGATTTTCCTGGCCGGAATGACGATTGTTGGTAGCCAGACCGGCCTCAACGGGACACGTGGAAAACCATCTCCGGCGCGCATGCGCACCAGCGGCCTTGGCTGGGCGCTTGGTATCGGACGGCTTGGCAGGATCGCGGCGCCGGTACTGGCGGGTTATCTGCTGGCGCGCGGCCTGCCACCGACGCTGATTTTCCTCAGCGCCTGCGCGTTCGCGCTGATCGCGGCGGTGGCCACGGCGCTTCTGGTGTTCCGCGGCAATCGCGTTGAAGCTCCCGCGGTTGAGGAAGCCGCATCCTGAATGGGCGCGAGTTGAGCGTGTCCGTGCTCCCGTCACTGAAATGGACGCACACGTTGATACCCCGTGAAAAAAGCGCGAGATAATGGATACCGGACGAAGACCCAGGCGCACGCCAATGCTCGCCTTCCGGCAGCGCTAACCTTGACAATGGCGCTACATGCAGCCACAATTTGACAATGGGCACCGTATCCATTCGAGACGCGAAAAACCGTCTCACCGAGCTCGCCCGGCAGGTCGAGCGCGGAGAAACCATTGTCGTCACGCGCAACGGGAGGCCGATTTTCGATCTGGTCCCGCATCAGGCCCACAGAGGACTACGCCTTGAGGCGATTGACGCGTTCAAGGAACGGCACGGCATCGCCTCCATCGTGACCGCCATCGCCGCCGACTTCGACGATCCGTTGCCGGAGGATTTTCTTCTGTCCAGGTTGCCGCCCGGTTCATGAGGCTTCTTCTGGACACGCATGTTTTATTGGCCACCATTGAGCAACGGACCAATCGTTTTCCTCTGCCTGTGCGGCGCCTGATCGCCGATCCCCTGAGCGAATTCCACGTCAGCGTGGCGAGCCTCTGGGAAATCGCGATCAAGTGGCGACTGGGGAAGCTGCATCTCGCGCCTGGGCTCCACACATTGCCCGACCTGATCCGGGACATGGGAATCCGGCTGCTCGCGATCGATGAACATCACGTCCTGGCGGCCGCTCAACCTGAACCACTGACACGCGACCCATTTGATCGGCTCCTGCTGGCACAGTGTCAGGTCGAGGGCTTGCGTCTGGTCACCGTCGATCGCGCCCTCGTTTCACATGCGATGGCTGCTCGGCCGGGTCATTGATGCGAACAGGGTGGCACGCCGCGCAGATCGCGAACGCCGGCCCCGGCGTTCCTGACGGGTCCGATCTTCTGTTCGCATTCGATTGTCCCTGGCGGCTTGCTGGTGATGCCGCGGGTCACTCGATTTCCCCCCGCGCCTCATTTACAATCCGACCGGATGACCGCTCACGCCGGATACATGCCATTCGCGGCGCGCGCTTGGCTGGGTGACACTATGCGAAAGTGGCCGCGTAAATTTCCAGCTTGAATCCGACAATCAACCGCTCACCAGTATCCAGAACCGGCCGCTTGATCATCGACGGCGACGCCAGCATCAGCGCGATCGCCCTGCTTTCGTCGAGGCCGGACCGATCCGCCTCCGGCAATTTTCGAAACGTCGTGCCCGCGCGATTGAGCAATGTCTCCCACCCCACCGCACGAACCCAGTGTTCCAGCATCGCTCGCTCGATGCCGGCGATCTTGTAGTCGTGGAAACGGTATTCGACATGATGCGCTTCGAGCCAGGTCCGCGCCTTCTTCATGGTGTCGCAGGCCTTGATGCCATGGATGACGATGGGTTTTGTCATGACGAAAGGGGTTTCCTTATGATCGGTCAACAAACCGGTTGGATTGCCGTGGCGATCCGCGCGAAGACACCGGTCACTCCCGGATTGGCCTCCACCTTGTTCCGCGCCTCGCCGACGACATTGGGATCAATCGAATACACGTGGCGCGTCGCCAGCGGACTCCATTCGCCCGAAATCCGCGTCGGCCCCGGCGTCCCGCATGGACGCCAGAACTTCCGCGAACGCGCGTTTGTGAGGCCGGGCCAACGCGGCTGCCAAAATGGCCCAATGCCCCGCGTCCACGTCGCGACCGTTACGCCCCGCTCGATCCTTGAGCGAGCGCACCAGTTCTTCGTCGACAAGGCGTACAAGTTGGTCTGCCATTCCATTTCCCCGACGAACCTGATGATATCATCGATCACTACTGTCCGGAGTTTTCCGAACGAACCGTTCCGAAGTGTCTGACCTATAACGGTTTTTCGACGATTTTGGGTGGTGTCGGTTTGAAGTTGGTGGCGGTTTGCCCGACCCTTGTCCGGGGAGGGCTCACTCATGAACGCCGG
>SHWL01000134.1 GCA_009693865.1 Acetobacteraceae bacterium
CCTCTACACATTGATGCAGGTGTTTTCGGTGACAGTATTTGAAAAGGCCTCGATAGAATCTGTGATTTCTCAAACAGCTGACAGTTCCGAACATGTCATGGACGATAACCAATTGAATTTATTCAGCTATTGACCGGACAGTAGTGATCCAAGGTATGTATAACCCTTCTGAAGTCCCCGCTCTTGCTCTGACAAGGGGGACGGCTCGCATTACAAACTGACGTCGTGCCGTGGCCGCCCCCAATCGGCGGCCATCACGGCGCAACGCTCCACGTCTTCCTCCAGCATCAGGCCCTGCGCGACGAGTTCCCGCGCCGCCGCGACGATCGCATCTCGATAAACTTGCTTCGCCGGATAGCGTTCCAGGATCGACGCGCGAGGATCGCTGGTCGCGGCGCGCTCCGCCGGTGTTTCGGGGAACGGGATGTAACTGCCCTCGAACCGCCATTGCACGCCGTGCCCATGTCCATGCGCGCGAGGATTCCAGCCCGTGTAGGTCCCGAGCGGCACGGCGACCATCGGCGCCCGCACGCCCGGAATATCGTTGCCGTCACGATCGACCGCGGGCACCAGCACGGTGTAACCCAACCCTGGCCCGTCGGGGTCGTTACGGCCATGTACCAGCACCGGCGGCTCCCGCAAGATGCCCTTGTCCGCGTCCGGTCCAAAATCCAGCAAAGGCAGGGCGTTCGGACAGGCGAGTGTCATGACGCCCGGGATTTTCGGAAATTGATCTTTCCAGGTCGCATGGTCGACCAGCGTGTTGTCCGCGCGCGACGGAACGCGGCTGTCCGGTGGCCGCTCGCCTCGGGTCGCCCAGGCGTCCATGGCGTCAAGCATGGCGCGGAAGAACATGGAGGTGGCGACGTTGTTGGAATAATGCCGCCCGATCCCACGCTCCGGCGCTTTCAGCAACGGATTGGCGGAGTGTTGCGAGCTCGACCAGCAATAGAGCCGCACCGTGTCGGGCTGCGGCAGGTCGTTGCCCTGGGTGTCGGTGTGCGCCAACGATCCGCGCCGCACCCAGTATTCGGTCGAGGTCTGGGTATGAAACACCAGCGGATCGGTCTCCGGCCGTTTCAAAATCGCATCCCGTTTACCGGTCAGGTGATCGGTGGACCAGGCGTACGAAAACGGAAACGAATCCGCGATGTTGAAGTGATCCTCGTATTGTTGGCCACCGGATACGATCGGATTGGAAAACCGGTGGTTCATCCATTTGCGTCCGGCGCCCGCGACATGCGGCATGACTCCATCGAACACGCGGCGGCCTTTCGCGTCGGCGTTGTAGCCTCGGTAGACAAAATCCCGCAGGCAGCGCCCGGTTTGCGAGCGGCCCCAGGCATAGGCCTTTTCGGTGCCGCGTAACGGGTTTGCCTCGGAGGTGTCGTATTTCAGGAAGGCGCAGAAATCGCGCACTGCGACGTGGCCCAGTCCCATGACTTTCGGATCTTTGGCGGTGTAAAGTAGTTCGTATATCCAGCCCGGCTTGAACCCGGCGGCGTAATGGATGTGCCAGTCAGAGGGGGCGACGGCACGTTCCGCGACCTTGGTTTCGGCGCCGAGGCCGAGCATCTCGCTCGCGAAAGCCCATTGGTCGTGCGGAATGACCTCCGGCGGATCGTAGGGATAGCGGCGGCGCGTGAAGACCGCGTCCCGCGTGTCCATCGACGCCGTGCGGTAGGAATGCGCGGCGACGCGGCCGCTGAGCGGATAGCAAGAGGCGCCCGGACCGTCCGGAATGAACTCGACCCGGATGCGATCGGTGATGGTTTGCCCGTGCTCGGTCGCGACAGGCACATCCAGCACCAACCGGCCGTCGCCGGGCAGCATGTCGCCCTCCCAGGCCACCCATGCAACGGAATAGCCGCGGCGCATGAAGAACCCGTTACCGGCATGGTCGAGCGACAGGGGATCGTTGCTGTGCAATGCATCGTTGAAGAATTGCAGCGCGCGTTTATGGCCGCGGTTGCCGTAGTCGTAAAACACGCGCCGGTTGCCGCGCCTGAGGTCGACGGGCTTCAGGATCATGAAATCCGCTTCGAAACGAACCAGCCCGTCTTTGTCTCGCGGCGCCTTGTCCAGATCGACGACGTCGCGCTGTGCTTCCGCCAATGGATCGACCGCGAAGACCACGCGGCCGGACAGGCGCTCATAAGCGCCGGTCTCGCCGAACACGTGCCCGTTCGCGAAGGGGCGGCGATCGGTGATGCGAAGTTCGATCGGGGTGGTCATCGCGCGTTCCTTTCGGCGGCTTGGTCGGTCGAGTGTGCGCGGGCCGCAGTCATTGCTCAAGGCCGCGCCGCCTGGGTATGCTCGCGCCACACCGTCGGGAAGGGGAGCCAGGAAAATGTTTCCGGTCACGGACCATGCCGTGAAGACGGCGCGGCACACCAGCTTTTATCTCTCCTGTGGCGCCGGGAATGCGCCGTTGATTGTGTTCGTGCACGGCTGGCCTGAGCTTTCGGTAAGTTGGCGGCATCAGTTGCCGTGCTTCGCCGCTTTGGGGTTCCGCGCCATCGCGCCGGATATGCGCGGTTACGGGCGGTCCACAGTGCATCCGCGCCAGGCGGATTACGCGCTGGAACACATCGCCGCCGACATGATCGAACTGCTGGACAGTCTCGGGCGGGAGAAAGCGATCTGGGTGGGGCACGACTGGGGAAGCCCAGTGGTCTGGAGCATCGCGAGCCACCATCCGGATCGTTGCCACGGCGTGGCAAATTTATGCGTGCCCTATTTCCCGAAAGGGTTTGGACCGCGCGCGGTCGCCGAACTGATCGATCGCTCGGTTTACCCCGAAGCGGAATTTCCCGCGGGACAATGGGAGTATCAGTTGTTTTATCGGGAGAATTTCGACAAGGCCCATACCGTGTTCGAGGCGAACGTGCCGGCGACGGTCAAGGCGCTGTTTCGCAAAGGCGACCCCGCGGGCAAAGGCAAGCCGTCGCGCACCGCGTTCGTCCGCAAGGATGGCGGCTGGTTCGGCGGCAGGCCCGCGGCGCCCGACCTGCCGCTCGATGTCGATGTTCTGACTGAGGCCGATATGAACGTATACGCCGCCGCGCTGACCCGCAACGGATTCTCCGGGCCGGATTCCTGGTACATGAACCCCGAGGTCAATGCCGTTTACGCCGAGGCATCCGTCAATAACGGTAGGATCGACATGCCCGTGTTGTTCTTGCATGGCGAATACGATTACACCTGCGAGACGATCACTTCGCGCCTCGCGGAGCCGATGCGCGCGGGCTGCCCGGACCTGACCGAAGCCGTGGTCCCGACCGGGCATTGGATGGCGCAGGAAAATCCCGTCGCGGTCAATGCGCATCTGGCACGATGGATCGCCGCGAAACTGCCCGAAGTCTGGCCGGTGCAAGGGAGCGAACCATGAAAATCACCAAGGTCGAGCCACTGCTCGTCGACCGGTTTCTTTATGTGCGGGTTCATACCGACAGCGGGATCGTGGGGCTTGGCGAGTCCGGAACCTGGGGGCAATTGGAATCCTCGGCCGCGGCGATCGTCAAGTACGGCGAGTACCTGGTCGGCAGAGATCCCTTCCCGATCGAGCATCATTGGAATGTGATGCTGCGCGCCAACCATTTTACCGGCAGCGCCATCACCGGCGCGGTCTCGGCGATCGATATCGCGTTGTGGGACATTAAAGGAAAATTCTTCAACGTGCCCGTCTACGAGTTGCTTGGCGGCAAAGTCCGCCACAAGGCCCGGCTGTATGGCCATGTGAAAGGACGCACGATCGAGAAACTCGTGGAGGAAGCGATCCGCCTGAAAGAGGCTGGTTTCACCGCGCTTGGACACCTCAATCCGCTGCTGGATGAGGACGTGGACCAGCCGTACTACAAATCCCACGCGGCGAAGATCGAAGGCGCGATCGACAATGTCCGGCGGCTGCGGGAGGCGGTCGGGCCCAATGTCGATCTTTGCATCGAAATTCACCGGCGTTTGACTCCGCCGGAGGCCATCGCCCTGGCGCGCGGGATCGAGAAATATACACCGATGTTCTACGAGGATCCGCTGCGGCCGAATAGTTTCGACGCGATGGCGCAGGTCGCGCGCCACATCGATATTCCCATTGCGACCGGGGAACGTTTCACCAGCCTGTATCAGTTCCAGACGCTTCTCACGCGCGATGCCGTGCAATATCTGCGTCCCGATGTCTGTCTGTGCGGCGGTATCACCGGAGCGAAGAAGATCGCCGCGTTGGCCGAGGCGCATGATGCGTGGGTTGTGCCGCACAACCCACTGTCCCCGGTCAGCACCGCGGCGTGTTTGCAAATCGCCGCCTGCATCCCAAATTTCGCGATCCAGGAGTATCCGTCGCGGACGCCGGACCTGGATGGCGGGAAGGAGTTATTGGGCAACGACCTCGCGACCGGACTGTCGGAGCAAGTGGAAGGCTTCATCGCGATTCCCAATGCGCCGGGGATCGGTGTCGAACTCGTGCCCGATGTGGTGAAGAAATTTCCGTACCGTCCACGGCCAATCGTGATGCGGCCGCATGTGGATGGGTCGATGGTGGATCAGTAGTCCTGCCGCGCTTTAAGAGTGATGTGCGGTCCTATTTCCCGTCATGGCCCGGACGAGCCCGGCCATGACGGCGGGGGGCGGGGCGGGTGAGCCGAGATTAAGCGTGCCGGTGTAACCCCGATCAGGCGGCCAACGAAGCCCTGATCTCCGCCAACCCACGCCGCGCCGTGCCATCCGCCGCGAAATTCTCCGGCGCCAGCCACGCCTGCAACGCATCGCGCCGTGAGGGCCACTCGTCTTCGATGATGCTGTACCAGTCGGTATCGCGGCGGCGGCCCCGCGACACCGCATGCATCCGGTGCTGACCTTCGTGGGTAAAGCCCAGGCGCTCCGCCGCGCGTTTTGACGGCGCGTTGAGTGCGTTGCACTTCCAGACCAAACGACGGTATCCCAGATCGTCGGCCATATGTTTCAGCGGCAGGAACATCGCCTCTGTCGCCGCCCGCGTTCGTTGCATGACCGGCGCGAACCAGATATTACCCAGTTCCGCGGCCGCGTTCGCCGGCTGAATGTCCAGCAGCGACAGCCACCCCGAGGCGGCACCAGTGCTGACAGGGCGCACCGCCCATGCGACGCGAAGCTGATCGGTGGCGAAGGCGGTGATGTACTGGGTCATCGCCGCCAGACTCGGAAACGGACCATTACCCAGATAAGTCCAGCTTTCATCCGCTCCCTGGGCTGCCCGCCACAACTCCTCGGCATGCCGCTTGTGCAACGGTTCCAGGACCGCGTATTGACCCCGCAGCGCGATACGCGCGGGCAAAGGACGCGGGGTGGCATCGACCTCGGGACCAACAGGTGGCGGCATCACACCCTCATTTTCTCATGGCGAAGCACGCGATCGATCCACAGCGCTGTCAGTTTCTCCTGCGTGCCATTCTGTCCAAGCCGTTCCCGTAGCACAGAGAAATCGACGCGATCGAGCGCCTGGTCCTGGTTGAAACACGAAAACACAACGGTCCGCTCGCCCGTGACCGGATCGACATGAGCCTGCAAGCACTGCGCGCAGACCTCTTTCATCATGCATTGCATGGGCGAGTTGATCGACCCGATCGCCACATGATCCGGATGTAGCAGCGGCGCCAGAATCGTGTGCCGCGCCGCGCCAACCGCGCGCATCATCCGGTCGGAGCCGATCACGAGCATGCGGGTCGCGTCCTTCAGCGCCACCGCCTGATCGCCAAGCCCGCCGGAGCCATAAGCCCACATCGCCTCGACGATGTTACCAACGAAGGTTTTGTCCTGAGGGCGCGAAGGCGTGAAACCCGGCGCCTCGTCGCAACACCAGACAATAACATCCGCCGCGCGCTCTATTTCCTCGACCTTATACCGGTCCTGCGCTTGTTTGTATCCCGCAAAATATATGACTTTCGAACAAGCCGCGCGGGTTGCCGCGCCAATGGAAAACAGCACGGCATTACCCAGACCGCCGCCCACCAAAGCGACGGTGGTGTTGGCATGAATCTCGGTCGGCATCCCGGTGGGGCCCATCAGAATCACCGGCTCGCCAGGCCGCAGCACGGCACAAATGTCGGAACTGCCGCCCATTTCCAGGACGATGACGCTGACCAATCCACGCGCGGGGTCGGTCCAGGCACCCGTCATCGCCAGGCCTTCCATGTTCAGCGTCGTATTTGGGACGTTTGGTGCCAGAACCTCGAAGTTCTGTAGCCGGTAAAACTGCCCCGGACTGAACGCGCGGGCGGCCGCGGGAGCGTGCACGACGACCTCGACGATGGTAGGGGTCAGACGACTGACCGCGTGCACCGTCGCCGTCAGATCGTTCCGGCAACGCGCGATCAGCTCCACGCCGGAAACACCGGACGCGGGCGCCAAGGCCAGCACGCGCGATACCACGGGATAGCCGCGCTTGGCGCCGCCCATGGCCTTGACCACATTGCCGAAGAAACTTGGGTGCAGATCGCCGAAGAAACTGATGAACCGTCCATCCGCGGCCTTGTGCATCAGCACATGGTTCACCTCCGGCTTGGCCAGACCGCGCACCGGCGTGACTTTCCCGCCGTTCTCATCGACGGCCTGGAAATATCGCCCGTCGAGTTCGATTCGCCTGTCTTCGCGCGCCAGCACCGTATTCGGTTGCGTGCCCGCCGCGACGAGGACCGCTTTGGCGGGCAGCGTGAGCGCGGTACCCTCCGCGTTGGTGACTTCCAGCGCGGTGGCATGACCGAAACGATCCAGCGTGACGGCGCGGGGTGTCAGCCCCTCGGCGAAACGCACGCCTTCTTCCAGCGCCTTTGCTACTTCCTCGTGGTTCAATGTGTACGACGGACTGTCGATCAGGCGGCGGCGATAAGCGATGGTCGCCCCACCCCAGGAATCCAACAACGCGGCAAGGCGAGGCGCGCGGCCCTCCGATAAAGCCACCTCGCGTTCCGCCTTGATCGCCGCCGCGTGAAAAAGACACTCCTCGGCGATCTCGCGCTCTTCCTCAGTCCAGCGCACCGCGGCGTTCAGCGCATTGTGCCGCGCGGCGAATTTCTCCACCTGGCGGACGTAATAAGCGAGGCTCTCCGTTGCCGTATCGATCGCTGTCAGCCCTCCGCCGATCACCACGACCGGCAGACGCAATTGCAGATTGGCGATCGAGGATGTCTTGGCCGCGCCGGTCAGTTGCAGCGCCATCAGGAAGTCCGAGGCCTGGCGCACGCCGCGCGCCAGGCCATGCGGAATGTCCAGGACCGTCGGCTTGCCCGCGCCCATGCACAGCGCGATATGGTCGAACCCCATGGCCCAGGCATCGTCGATCGTCAGAGTCGCGCCGCCGCCGAAACGGACGCCGCCGAAATGCGCGAATGTCTCCCGCCGTTCCAGCAACAGCCGCACCAGCTTCAGGTAGTTCTTGTTCCACCGCACGGTGATGCCGTATTCCGCGACGCCGCCGAAGCCCGCCATCACCCGGTCGTCAAGGTTTTCGAACAATGTTTCCGTGTCGCGCACCGGCGCGAGGGCATCGAAGCCAAGCGGCTCGATCTTCAACCCATCGACCGCGACGACGGCATGACCGTCGTTCATCAGGTGATGCGCCAGCGTG
Source organism: Acetobacteraceae bacterium (assembly GCA_009693865.1). Classification (GTDB taxonomy): domain Bacteria; phylum Pseudomonadota; class Alphaproteobacteria; order Acetobacterales; family Acetobacteraceae; genus Rhodopila. The sequence continues at coordinate 7,598 of SHWL01000134.1, forward strand.
AACCCCGCGGGACCCAGCCCGACGATCAGCACTTTGCGGCCGCTGTCAGGGCGAGGCAAAGGGCGTCGGATGTCCAGCGGGTTCCAACGCGTAAGCAGCGCGTAAATCTCAAACCCCCATGGCAAAGCCAGCACATCCTTCAGGATGTTGGTCTCGGCCTGCGGAATATCCACCGGCTCCTGCTTCTGAAAAATGCAGGATTTCATGCAGTCGTTACAGATACGATGACCGGTCGCCGCCATCATCGGATTGTCGATGGCGATCGTCGCGAAGGCGCCAAGGACGTGACCGGCGGCGCGCAGCGTGTGCATCTCGCTGATTTTTTCATCCAACGGGCAACCCGCCAGCGGAACGCCAAAGGGCGACTTCTGGAATGCCCCTGTTTTGCGGTCCGTCAGGCCTTTGCTGCAGGAGTCCTTACCTTGCGTATGACACAGGATGCAGTAGTTGATCTGATCCAGCGCCTGTTGGCCGCTCATGCCATGATCGGTCAGAGCGAAACCGTCGCGATGCCGCCAGTCGTGCTCGGGTAACCGCAGCATGGTCACCCCGTCGCGAACGATGGTTTCAACCGCAACAAGATGCTGAGGATCGACCCGCTGTGGTACGCGGAACATCGTGCCATCGCGATGCGCGATGCGGCCCGCCGGGGTCAGGGAGGCCCAGGCGGCGTAGCGCAGGGCTTCATCGAGGGCTTCGGGGTTGCTGTCCTTTTCCCACAACGCCACGAACGACGCGAAAACCGGTTCGGTCAAAGGCTGGCCAAACCGTTGCTCCAGGCCGGCACGCAACGCCGGTCCATCGAAGCCCTGAGGATCGGCGTATTTCTTCACCGCCTGGCGCTGCACGAACAGCCGTTTACAGGCATGCACCGGGTCCAGTGCCAGCGTCGCGGCCATCAACGCCGCTGTCTCCGCGCCAATACCGAACAGTTCCGCGACGAACGTGTCCAGATGCGGCCCGAGATCGACGATCAGCGCGGATTCATCCTTGCCCGGCAACGCGTCAGGAGCCGCGCGCGCGGCCACGAGGCGCAAATGCTGGGCCGGGTCAGCCTCCGCCAGACCGGCAACGAATGCCTGGTCCAGCCGAGCCAACCCGTCACGTGCCGCGAGATCCGCGAACGTGAACCCAAAACCGAGGAGCCGAGAACCCGTCATTTTGCCGCGAGCATGTCCTTCAACCCGCGCAGCGCCAGGTAGTACCCAGCCACGCCATACCCCGCGACAAACCCAAGACTCACCCCCGACGTGTCCGACGCTGGGCCGCGCCGCAGCGGGTTCGAGATATGCACCTCGATCGTCGGGAATTTCACCTGCCCGATCGCCGCCGTCAGGGCCGGATAGCCGCGCGAGAACCCGGCGGGATTGAAGATCGCCGCCTCCACGCCCGCTTCATTCGCGGCGTAGAATTTGTTGACGATCTCACCCTCGATGTTCGAGTGAAAAATCTCGATGTCCACGCCGAGTTCCGCCGCGTAGCCGCGAATTTTCTCGTCGTATTCCGGCAAGGTCATTTTGCCGAAGATTTCGATCTGGACTTTGCCGCGCATGTTCATGCCGGCGCCGTGGACGATCAGGATTTTGGCCATCGCGGTTCTCCTGGGATGAGGCGGCGGAACCTAGGGGAGCACCCCAGCCAAGACAAGCGACCAGTGGGGGGATCAGTGCGGACGGTCACCGTTGTTGGTACGCCGGTCACCGGCCAGCCAGCGCGCCAGCTCGGTGTGCGCGTCGGCGCGGCGCATGGCGGCGATGCGCTCCACGTCGGGGGCGTCAACGGTGAACTCCAACCGTAACCCGTCGGGGGTCTTCAGGTACATCGACCGGCAGTAACCATGATCGATGATCCGAAGCGGGACCTTGGCTGCCTCGCAGCGCCCTTCCAACTCGTCGAACGACGCCCGGGAGACCTTCAGCGCGATGTGCCAGGAGCCGCCAACGTCTTGAAGAATCGCGCGATTCTTCTCCCAGGCCTCCTCGTCGGCGAACTGAAAGAAGGCGAGCGCGCCGCCGTCGGCGATTTCGAAAAACGTGTGGCAATAATCGACCTCGCGGCCGACCTCGGGGCGGAAGGTCCGTTCGCACCAGGTCGCGACCAGGGGGATGCCGAGGATGTCCTCGATGAAGTGGCGATTGGCTTCCTGGTCTTTGACGGCATAGGCGTGGTGATGCAGTCGAAGAGGTGGTTCTTTCAGCATGGTTGTCATTCCCGCGTTTACGTCATGGCGGACCAGCGGACGGCAAGAGTCAATCCGGCACCGCGAGCCTGACGGACACCGGGCAATGGTCGGAGATACGTTCCTTCCAGGCGGGGTCGGTTTCCCGGTAGGTCAGCACCTTCAATGTGCCTGGCCTGAGCCAGGTCATCGCCTCGCCGCCCGCCAGGATGTGGTCGATGAACGTTTCATGAGCGCCCCAGCAGGGGCTGCTGAAGCCCGCCGTGGCGCGGGTAAACGGAGCCGCGGCGCGGATTTTCGCGACGAATGGATCCCTCTTTTTATCCATGCCGCGGTTGAAATCGCCCAGAATAAGGAACGGCACACCGTCCTCCCGGCGCGCCGCGGCCCATTGGGCGACGATGTCGAACTGCGTCATCAGGGTCAAACAGGTGTTGCTCGGGGCGCGGCCGAAGCTCAGGTTCTGGCAGCCTTGTTTGAGGTGGACCGCCAGCACGCGCAACGACCCGGTTTTAAGTTTAAGGGTAATGTCGACGCCGCTGCGCAGCCGCGCCAAGGGGTCCATCGCGATCGCGGTCAGATCGGGGTTGACGTCATAGGGAAGGCCTCGGCGGACCACGATGCCGACCCGCTGGCGCACGCGGTCGCGACTCATGTGGATCGACCACGTCTCCTTCGGAAACACGCGCCTGGCGGTTTCGGCGTTGTCCACCTCCTGGATCGCGATGACATCGGCGTCCAGTTCCAGCGCGTAGGCCCGCAACCGCTCGAAGTCGTCCGCGACGCGGATTTTGACGTCGGCGGGCAATCCGGTTTCCCGCGCGGTCAGCCAGTTGAGGTTCCAGGTCGCGACTTTCAACTCGGCCGCGTCGCAAGTGGAGGCGATCAGCAGGCTCAGAACGAGAGCGAGACACCAGGTACGCACGCGGAGCGACCACTTCAGTGGTCTCAGGCAATACCAGCAGCCCAAAGTTTTGGCCGGTGGCAATTCCCTTTCCACGTCATCCCCGGACTTGTTCCGGGGACCCGAAGCGGCAGGGTACCGCGACCGGTCCACGGGACGAGCCCGTGGAAGACGTTGAGCGGTAAGAGTCAAACCTTTGGACCCTTGGTATAAGCCACCGTTTCTCGCGACATACGTTCGTCGCGCGTGGCCTGGAGTTCCACCGCGCGTGTCCACAATTCGATGGACCGGACTTCCTGGGTGTCGTGGGCGAGGAGGGCGCATGTGCCCCCATTGGTCGGCGGAATTGATTGAGGAACGGTTAACGAAATCCAGCGAGGCGGATCAGCCGGAAATCCCGGCCGTTGCCAGACCCGACGCCTCCAGGATCGCGCGCCGCAGAATCTCTCGTCCGGCCTGGCCCGCCGCCAGCGTATGCGCGTTGACGATCGCCACGCGGAACCCGCCTGGCGGCATCGCGTGATGCGCGGGATCCTTGTCCTCGTGGAACGTGATCTGCGCGCTGGAAACGCCGTCCATGGCTCGCACCAAGGCGATCGTTTCGGGCGCCGGATGCCGGTAACGCGGGCCATGCGGCAGGAACAATACGGCACTGAAACCGTCAGTCCGCGCGGTGTCGGGATACGACCAGGTGCCGTTGCTGTACAATGCGATCAGCGCCTCAACCCAGCCGGGCCCGTAAAGATCGGGCCACTGGTCAGCGAACCTCAGGTGAGCCTCAATGATACGGCCGCCGATCGTTTCGAAGTTCACCATCCCGGTGTAGCCGCGAAGATGGGTCCGAGCCCAGGTGCCGCACCAGGTTTCGATGGCGGGTATGGAGTCGGCGTGGATGTGCCAATGGTCGAACGTTCCACCCTCGGTGGCGGCCCCGGTGGTGTGCCGCCACCACCGCGCCTCGCCATCGACCAGCGCGACGTCGGAGGACACATGAGCGCCGGTCAGCAGCGTGCACCAGAAATGCCCGGCGGTGAGCGCGGCCTTGTAGTCTGCCTCGGACGCGATCGCCTGGCTTCCGGTACCCATGCCGCGGAGGTTGGTGATCGGCTTGGAGAACACCGGGAACGAGGGCGGCATGACCCCATGCGGCGCGGCTTCGAGCCCCTGTGACAGCGCGACCGCCATCTTGTCATAGATCCAGCGATGCGCGGGATACCAGGTCCAGGAGTCCGCGTCCTCGGTGGAAATCAGGACATCCTCCGGGCAGGGGATGTTTTCGAAATACTGGAACCGCCAGGGATCGGCTTCGCATATCGGCATGATGGTGGGCCAGTGCGTTGCGTGAGACATTCAGCCTGCGCCTGGTGGGAAGGCATGTCACGCGCTCAACCCAGACGAGTATCTGAACCATGATCCGAAGCAGCAGTTGAAGAACTTGCCCAGGCCGGACACACGGGCGGAACTGCTCCCAACCACCTCGTCGGTGCTCCGCGCGCTACAGCGCAAGCCGCATCGGATCAGAGCCTACTTTCATCACGAAGACCTTCGTTACGTAGCGTAATATCGGGTATCATGTTGGGGAGTTAGGAATGGTGCCATTCAACAGGGGCCGCACAGCGCATGCTGTCATGGCGGATAAAACACGCTGGAGGGACCCGGCGGGGCTGGTGGAGGAATGGCGGGGTGAAGGTCAGCCGGTCCCGGGCATCAACCCAGTTTCGCCCAGGTCGCTTCGCCGACAATTCCGTCGGCCTCCAGACCCGCGCCGGTTTGGAATGCGATCACGGCTTTCAGCGTGGCGGGTCCGAAGTCGCTATCGACGCCAATAGCCGCGCCATGGGTATTCAATTTCTCTTGCAGGGTCCGCACGTTCGGTCCGGAATCTCCCCTCCGCAAGAGCGGAAGCGCCGTGCCCACCGCGGCGCCCGGCATCATCGCCAGTGCGGTCTTGGCGCGGGCAAGGTAGGTACGCCGGCTGTCCAGGCCGTTCAGACCGCCGTTAATCCTTTGGCTCTCATTGCGTTATTTATTGGGAAGTGTTAACCGCGAATGGCGGCTTGGGAACGGCGGTCGACACCCATGGACAACAAAGCATTCGAAGCGTGGCTGGAAGTGGTCCGGAGCCTGACCTCGGAACAGCGCCAGCAGGTGACCC
>SHWL01000135.1 GCA_009693865.1 Acetobacteraceae bacterium
GGCTTTGTCCGGGCCACCCGTTCGAGCACAGTGCCACGGCCGGTGGCCCGGACAAAGCCTGCCCCTGCGAAGGCGGGGGCCGGGCCATGACGATGGGGGGCGAGCCGAGAGTCAATCTTTAAGCGCGCCGGTATAAGTGTGCAGTATTCATGATTTACGGTTTGCTGAATGGTTCAGACCGCGCCTTGCGTCGATTTGTTTATTGTTTCTGTGCGAAATAATTGATGAATTATGGAATAAGTATCTTGTTGAATTTCGCCACGCATTAATTTCAATCTCCGTGCTCGCAACAGGACTCCTATCCTTCATGTGTCAGGGATTGCCGGGCGACTGGATCGTTCATCTTTCACTGCAGGACAATGAGAGGTTCCTGTCGATCGCAGGTGCCACGATGGCGCGCACGGGGTATCACCCCTGACGCCCGTGAATCGCCCGCCAGACACGTTCCGGCGTCATCGGCATTTCCACATGCGTCACACCGAACACCGACAACGCGTCGGCCACCGCGTTCGCGACAACGCCCAAAGCGGGCGTGGTGCCACCCTCCCCGGCGGGACGAATCCCCAACGGATGCGTGGGACAGGGCACCTCGCTCAGTTCGGTCGCGTAGGAGACCAAATCCGACGCCCGCGGCATCGCGTAATCCATGAACGAGCCTGTCAGCATCTGGCCCGTCGTCCGGTCGTAAACCACCTGCTCCCACAACGCCTGCCCCACTCCCTGGGCGATTCCGCCATGCACCTGGCCATGCACGATCATCGGGTTCACCGCGCGGCCCACGTCATCCACGGCGGTATAGTTCATGATCGTCACGACGCCGGTTTCGGGATCGGCCTCGACCTCGCACACGTGGCAGCCATAAGGGAAGCTCGCATCGGCGATGGTTTCGTCGCTGATCGCGTCCAGCGCGCCTGACAGATCCTCCGGCAGATCGTTCCGGGTCAGCGCCGCCGCCGCGACTTCGAAAAGCCCGATCGAGCGGTCGGTTCCCGCGACGGTGAACCGTCCCCCGGCGAACACCAGGTCGGAACGATCCGCCTCCAGCACCTGGCTCGCGATCCGTGTGGCCTTCTCGATAATCTCCAGCGACGCTTTGTGCATCACGATAGAGCCCAGACGCAGCGCGCGGCCGGAGTGGGCGCCACCGCCCCATTTCACGCGGTCCGTATCGCCGGTGACCAGCCGGACGCTGTCATTTGGCACGCCCAACCATTCGGTGATGAGTTGAGGAAAGCTGGTTTCATGGCCCTGGCCCTGGGAGCCGGTGCCGATCACGATCTCCACCACGCCTTCGGGTTTTATCGTGACTTCCGCGCGCTCCCGCGGCACGCCGGTGGCGGTATCGACGTAATTGGCGACCCCGATGCCGCGGCATTTACCTCGCGTCGCGGCCTCCGCGCGGCGGGCGGGAAAATCGGTCCAACGGCCGAGACGCAGCGCGGTTTCCATGACGGTGCGGTAGGCGCCGCTGTCGTAGAGCAGGCCAAACGGATTGCGATAGGGCATCGCCGATTCCGGGATCAGATTGCGGCGGCGCAGCTCGATCCGGTCGAGCCCGGTCTGGCCCGCGGCGAGATCGATCAGCCGCTCGATCACATACATCACCTCGGGCCGGCCGGCGCTGCGATACGGGCGCGTCGGCGCGGTGTTGGTGAAGGCGGCGCGGGCGCGGACCTGTACCGCGGGCACGTGATAAATACTGGAGACGATCGCGGTGCCCTTTTGCAACGGGCTGAACCCGACCGGATAGGCGCCGAGATTGCTCAGGTTGTCGCACCGCAGTCCCAGAAACGTGCCTTGAGCGTCAAGCGCCAGCTCGGCGGTCACCGCCAGATCGCGGGCCTGGTAATCGCACAGGAACGCCTCGGACCGGTCGGAGGTCCATTTCACGGGGCGGCCAAGCCGGCGGGCAGCCCAGACCACGAGGGCGAATTCCGGATTGAACGCGCCGCGGGTGCCGAAATTGCCACCGACATCGTGCATGACCATGCGGACATCGGATTGCGGCACACCCAGGATCGCGGCGAGGTCGTTACGTGGCCGCACCGCGCCGCCGGCACCGGCGTGGAGCGTGTACTTGTGGGTGGCCGGGTCGTATTCGCCGATCGCCGCGCGAGGCTCCATCGGCACGCCCGCGACACGTTGCACCCACGTTTCAAATCGCACGACATGAGGGGCGGCCGCGAACGCGGCATCGGTGGCCGCGGCGTCACCGACCAGCGAGTCGATGCAAACGTTCGCAGTGGGAGATTCAGCCCAGGCTGAGGGGGCGCCAGGGACAATGGCGTCGGTGGCGCGGGCGGTGGCGGCCAATGGTTCGTACGTCACCGCCACGCGCTCCGCCCCATCCTGGGCCGCGGCGCGCGAGGTCGCGATCACGACAGCAACGATGTCGCCCATATGGCGGGCCACACCGGTCGCCATGCAGAAATGCGGTGGGCCGGCAGCGATGGAGCCGTCCGTGTTGGGCAGCGCGATTTCCGCCGGGTGGCCTGACCAGATCGCGTGCGGAATCGGCCGCAACCCGTCCGCCAGCATGTCCTGTCCGGTCAACACGGCCAGCACTCCTGGCACCGCGAGGGACGCCGCGGTGTCGATCGTTCCGATCCTGGCATGGGCGTGCGGCGACCTCAGCATCGTGGCGTACGCCTGGCCCGGCAACGTCAGGTCGTCGCCGAAGCGGCCCTGACCGGTCAGCAGCCGAAGGTCTTCACGCCGGCGGACCGGTGCGCCGATTCCGTTGGTGATGCCGCCGTCCGCCATCGGTTTCTCCTTCCGCGCTGTCGCGAGCCTCGCACGATAGCACGAATGTCATGGCACGGCGCGTCCGCCAATGCGCCGAGACAAAGCCTTCAGTTCGTGACCCGTTTCATGAACGCGACCGCCTTGCTCATCGCCTCGCGCGACTTGCTGACGAATTCGGTCGCGCGCACGAAACCATGCACCAGGCCTTTGAAGGTTTCCGTCTCCACGGTCACACCGGCCTGGCGCAATTTCACGACCAGAGCCTCGCCCTCGGACCGCAGCACATCCAACTCCGCGAGGTGCACCAGCACCGGCGGCAGCCCTGTCAAATCCGCCCGCCCAACCGCCGCCAGAGGATGCGAACGATCGCCCTCGTGGGATGCGTAAACGCTCCAGTAAAACTCCATTCGTTGCCGGTTCAGCCCATATCCGCCGGCGCCGTATTCCCGGTAACTCGGCGTATCGAAGCGGCTGTCGCACACGGGGTAATACGCGACGATCCCGCGCAACGCCGGGCCGTTGGTATCGCGTAACAGCAGCGCCGTGGCGAGACCCAGATTGCCGCCGGCGGAATCACCGCCGAGGAGAATCCGTGAACCGTCCAGCCCCCAATCGGCGCCGTGTTCCGCGACGTGGCGGACGACGGCGGCGCATTCCTCGACCGCCTGAGGGAACTTCGCTTCTGGCGACAGCGCGTAATCGACACTCACCACGGCGACATTGGCCGCGGCGGCATATTCGCGGCACAGCCGGTCGTGCGTATCGATTGAAGCCCAGACCCAGCCGCCGCCATGAAACCACACCAGTACCGGCAGTGGCTTGTCGGTCGTAGGCCGATATACCCGGCAGCAGATACGGCGTCCCCGCGCGGCCACCCAACGATCCGTTGTTTCGGCCACCGTCGGTCCGCCCTTCGCGGTCCGCATCGAAAGTGCATCGTTGACCCGCCGGTGCGGTTCCAACGGAATTTCCAGCCGGATCGGCGGGTACGCCTTCGCCTCCGCCTCGCCCGCGGCACTGAACGCGGCCATTTCCGGATCCCAGTGCGAACGATCTGTCATGCTGCCCTCCCCCTCCATCAAAGCACGGCGATCGCGCTGGTGATGATCCCGATCGGTTTCCGGATAGCATCGCGCACAAGGCCCGAATGCCGTTCGGGGAACCAACCGGAGTGTAACGGTCAACCTGGCATAAGTCAGTCGAACGTCAACGCCCCCGTCAGATCGCCGGTATTCGCACGCACCCCCGGCAAAGGCTCCAGCGCGAACCGCCGTGCGATCAACTTCAGAATCGCGCCAGTATCGTAACTCGTGTTGTCGATATGACCCTTTCGTGCGAATGGCGAAATGATCAGCGCCGGAACCCGCGTGCCCGGACCCCAGCGATCGCCCCACCCTGGGCCGGACGGCGGCGGCACGTGATCCCAGAACCCGCCATTCTCGTCATAGGTGACGATCACCAGAGTCTCCGCCCAAAGCTTCGCATTGGCTCTGAGTTTTTCCAGCACGCCGGCGATGTGCTCATCGCCGCTGATCAGGTCGGAATAACCCGGATGCTGATTGTAAGGACCGGCGGGTTTGTAGAACGCCACCGGCGGCAGACTGCCGTCGGCGATGGCCGCGATCAACTCCGCGCCATCGCGCAGATGTCGCGCGCGGTCAGACGTTCCGGGTGCAAACCGCGGGAAATAGTTGAAGGGTTGATGGTGCGGCTGAAACGAAGGCGCGCCGTTGCCTTTGTAGATGACCTTGCGCTGGTCCAAAGGGCGCGGTCCGTCCTGGACCGCCTCATCCCACGCGCCGGCATACCAGACCCAGTTCACACCCTTCGCGCTCAGCGTATCGCCGATGGTTTTCGCGGTTTGAAGCGGCAGCGGCGGGCCGCGCATTTCGGTCCCCTTTAAATCCGCCAGTGCCTGATCGCCGCCCTCCGCCGGCACCAGGCCACTGGGCTGGTAGAGAGGCTGGATTGTGTTGACCGCGTAATGGTCGGGCGACACCAGCGTTCGCCCCGAAATCTTCACCGGGCCGATGGTGGCCGATGGCGACTCGGATGCTTTCTTCATTCGCCCATCAGAATCCAATAACGCGACAATTTCCTCGGGCGCGGTCTTGAACTCGGGCGCGCAGGCGCAGATCAAATATTGGTGATTCAGGAAAGAGCCGCCGAACGCGCCCATGAAAAAATTGTCGGCGAGGGTAAATTCCCGCGCCCATCGCCACAGCTTGAAGCGACTGCCATCGACGTAACCCATCGACCAGCCACCGACGTTGGACATGGCGGCGAACATGTTGTTCTGTCCACCGTTGATCTGCTCGGCATTGTGGTAAAATGCGTGGATCGGGCTGGGAAGTATATCGGCCAGGTTCGCGTTGACAGGATCCGCGTCGATGCGGAACGGCCCGTTCGGCAATTTCGGAAATCGCTCGTCGGGCTTACCGCTTTTCCAAACCGTCAGAAACGGAAGCTTCGATCCGTCGTGATCGAGCTGGGTCTTTTGCGCGCCGGTGGCGTTGGCGATGCCGTTGGCGCCGGGAAACATTCCGTACAGGTGATCGAAGCTACGGTTTTCAGCATAGATGATCAGGATATGGCGGATCCGCGCGAGGTCGCGGTCGCTCGCCACGGATTGCGCGCGAGCCGCCCCGGCCATGACGGCGAGGGCCACCGCGAACCACAATAACGTACGAACTCGCGCGCCGGACACCGATCGGCTTCCCATGGTATCTTCCCAATCCGACGGTAAAATCTGCCGGCTTTCTCAGGGTTGCTCCAAAAGCGCGGTATCGTCCGAAACGCGAGGCTTGGTCAAACCCCGAGGCACGCATGTTCGAGGCAACACTTCGTCTGTCATAAAACCGCGATCGCGCTGGTGACAAGTCCGAGCACCAGGTTGATTCCAATCAGTTTCCGGATCGCATCGAGCGAGGCCGGACCGGGGGCTGCGCGGAATGCCTTATACGGGCCAAAGAAAATCGCCAGGAACAGGCCCGACATCACCAGACCCAGAAGCAGCATCAGATGCACGTTCCAGCGCAACGCCGCCATGCCGCCGTACACGACGAAAATCATCGCGAGCCCGCTCAGGACGATCAGCGGCATCGCGTGCCAGACGATCAGAAAAAACCGCCGGAAGATCTGGCTGTGCAGCGCCATGCGTTGCGGCGGCTCCAGCACCGAAAGGCTTGGCCGCAACACGAGATACGCGAAAAACATGCCGCCGACCCAGATCACGGCGGACAACACGTGCACGGCTTTCAGCAGACCAATCAGGCTCATCGGACGTTATCCTCGTGGTTTGTTCGCCAGACCGGGCGGAACACTCTATCCTGATATATGGAACAGTGAAGAGGTCCAGGATGACGACTCCCTTGGCGGGCATCACCGTGCTCGATTTCGGCCAGATCTATCAAGGCCCCTATGCCACGCTGCTGATGGCCAAGGGCGGCGCCAATGTGATCAAGATCGAGCCGCCGCGGGGCGAGCCGTTGCGCCGGCGCGTGATCGCGGCCGGTGGCGATACCACGCTGCCGATAGCGATGCTGAACGCCAACAAACGCGGTGTGACACTCAATCTGAAATCGGAGCGCGGCAAGGACCTGCTGCGCGAGATGGTGAAACGCGCTGACGTGCTGCTGGAGAATTTCTCACCGGGGACGATGGACGATCTTGGCGTCGGTTATGAGGTTCTTAAGGCCGTCAACCCGCGGCTGATCTATGCCACCGGCACCGGTTACGGCATCTCCGGCCCGGATCGCGACAATCTGGCGATGGATTTCACCATTCAGGCCAATTCGGGGATCATGAGTGTCACCGGCGATCCCTCGGGTCCGCCGATGAAGGCCGGCCCAACCCTGGTCGATTTCATGGGCGGAATTCACCTTTACGCCGGTGTCCTGACGGCTCTGTTCCACCGCATGGCCACCGGCGAGGGCCAGTTGGTGGAGATCGCGATGCAGGAAACGGTCTATCCGACGCTGGCCTCAAGCTACGATTATTACCGCCGGACAGGGAAGGCGCCGCCTCGCGCGGGCAATCGCCAGGCCGGCCTGTCCAGCGCGCCCTATAACGCGTTCCCCACCACCGATGGCCATGTCGTCGTGCACGTCGTGACCGAGGAGCATTGGCCGAACCTGTTGCGCGCCATGGACCGCGAGGACCTGCTCGACGATCCGCGGTTTCAGAACCATCCGCTGCGCGTCGCCAACATGGACGCGACGGAAGCCGTGGTCGCCGAGTGGACGTCGACGAAGACCAAGACCGAGGTCGCCGCGATCCTGAAGCGGGCCCGCGTTCCCGGCGCGCCCGTGCGCAACGCGATCGAGGTGATGAACGACGCTCACATGCACGAGCGCGGTATGTTGCAGCACGTCGATCATCCCTCATTGGGCGACGTGATCCTGCCCAACTCTCCGTTGCGGCTGCATGGCGCGGACCGGCCCGCGCCGGTGCCCAGTCCGTCACTCGGTCAGCACAATCAGGAGGTTTATGGCGACTGGCTCGGTCTGAGCGCGGACGAGGTCGCGGCGTTAAAGCGTGACGGGGCGATCTGAGCGGCGGCGAAGCAAGGTCCGGACGAAATCCAAATTCCATCGCGCATAGCCGGGCTGCAGGAAGCCGAGGCGCCCGCGAATCGCGGCGTGCGCCTCCGGCAGACGATGGAACGGGATCGAGGGATACAAATGATGTTCCGCATGAAACGGCATGTTCCACATCAGCAACCGCACCAAAGGATTGGTCAGGGTCGTGCGGGTGTTGGTCAGGCCGTCGCCGTCATGTGTGCAGCCGGTGTGCTCGGCCAGCAGATAGGCGCGTAATGGCGGCTGGCCCAGAAGCTGCGGCCCGATCCAGAACAAGAAGGGTGTTGTCCAACCGAACAGCAGCGCCGAGCCAATCGCGCCGCCCACCATGACCAAACTCATCGCCCGGACACTTCGGACGATCGCGGGTGCGGCGGCCGGAGCGATGTAGGGGTACGCGCTCAGATCGCCGCGCCAACAATCGAAAACGACGTGCAACCGCAGGCGCCAGAAAGGAAAGCCCAGTACGCGCGAGGCGTACCGGGCCGGTGTTTCCGGTGGTGGCGTCAGCATCTCCGGGTCAAGCCCAGGAATCTGCGTGTGCCGGTGATGCGCCAGATGGAACGCGGTATAAAATTGCGCGTTCAGTAACGAAGGTGCCGAGGTCAGCCACCCCACGATCTGGTTGGCGCGGCGAGATGCGAACGCGGTCTGGTGCATCGTCTCGTGCGCCGGGGCGAACAGCGCCGCCTGGACCAGGCCGAGAACAAACACCGCCGGCAGCATCATCCATCCGGAGGCAGAAGCGACCCACCAGCCCGCCACCGCCAAACACAGCCCATGAACCCCCAGCCGCGCCCATCCCCGGGGGTTCGATCGCGATTGCAACGCGCGCAACGCATCGGGGCTGAGAACACGGCCGGCCTGGATTGTCATGGGCGTCGCTCCGTTCTTGTCATACGCGTCACTCTGCTCAAGACCAATAAAGTGTGTTCCGATCGGGCTGTATCAGATCTCCGTCCTTTCGCCGTCATGGCCCGGCTCGTCCGGGCTACCCATTCCAGCACAGTGCCACAACGGGTGGCCCGGACGAGCCGGGCCATGACGGCGAAAAGGGGAACATTTATCTCCCACCCAGCGTCATCCTGATGCTTATGCGGCGTGACCGGGCCATCTGGTCCGGCAATGTGCCGCAACGGATGGCCCGGTCAATCCCCCGATCAAGTCGGGGGAGAGCGATGACGGGAGGAGGCGATGCGCCCAGTTGGGAAACGCTCTGAAAGTCGCCAGATCGATACCGCATTGTAACGCCGCGCGCCAAAAAATCACGACTTCGCATTCTGGCACGGTAACGATGGCGCCTTCCTGGCTCTCCCGGCAGTTTTTCCTGACCATTCGCGGCAAGATCATGCTGGCCTTCACGGTGCTCGCGACGATCGCGGGAGGCCTCGGCCTTTACGCGGTCAACTGCGTCGTCGAGTCCGGCCGCCTCGTGGTCCGCACCTACGACAAGCCGCTCATGGCGATCAGTTACGCGCGTTTGGCCCAGGCGGATTTCAATGCGCTGGAGCTGGCGATCGATCGCCGTGCGCGCGATTTCGGGATCGCGGTCGAACGGGACGCGCGGATCGACCAGCTGGAGCATTCGGTCAAGGCCAATATCGGGTTCGCCGAGGAACGTTCCGCCACGCCGGCATCGGCCGCCGCGGCCCAGACCGCGTCGCAGGCATTCGCCCTCTGGTGTGTGCTGCGCGCGGCGCCCGCGGCGCCCGGACAGAAGGAGGCGTTGGCGGAGCAGACGGAGCGCGTCCTGGAATCCCTTGATTTGCTGGGTGCGCTGACGACGGACGATGGTTTCCGCGATCGGGAACGCTCATTGGCGTTGATCGAGCGTTACCGGAACCTGAGCATCTTCGCGACGATCCAGGTGCTGCTGATCGGTTGTCTGGTCGCGTTGACCCTGGCGCGGAAGATGGTCACGCTGATCGCCGCCGCCTCGGAGGCCGCGGGCCGGATCGCGGCGGGCGAGCTCAACACCGACATCCGTCCCAGCGGGAAGGACGAGCTTGGCCAGCTGCTCGTCTCCATGTCGGTCATGCGCGACAATATCCGCCAGATGAGGGAACGGGAGATCGCGGCCCGCCGGTCGGCGCAAAGCCAATTGGCCGACGCGATCGAGGGCGCGCGCAGTGGCGTGGCTTTGATCGGTCAGGATGACCGCGTGCTGACCGCCAATTCACGGATTCGCCAATTCTTCCCGGGCCCGCGCGTCGCGTTCGCGGCCGGGGAACGGGTTCCGGCCGAAGTCGACGAGGCGCTGGCCGAGCCAACCGGCGAGATGCGGCTGGAGGACGGCCGCTGGATCAGGCTGACCCACAGCCCGGCGAAAGAAGGCGGTTTCGTTCTGATCGCCAGCGACATCTCGTTCCTCAAAGAGCGTGAGGAAGCCCTGCGTGTCGCGCGCGACGAAGCCGAGGCCGCCAATCGGGCAAAGACCGACTTCCTGACCAATATGAGTCACGAGTTGCGAACGCCGCTGTCCGCCGTGATCGGGTTCTCGGAAATGATCGCGGGCGAAACCTTCGGCCCCGTCGGTCAGCCGCAATACAAAGAGTTCGCCGACGACATCCTGCACGCCGGACGGCATCTGATGGACGTGATCACCGACATCCTCGACATCGCCAAGGCGCAGTCCGGCACCATCGAATTGCGGACGCGGACGATCCGCCCGGAGGCGGTGATGCGCGCGGCGATCCGGATCGTGTATGAGAAAGCGCGCGACGCGAATATCCGGCTGACGACCCATATCGGGGACGATCTGCCGGCCATCGACGCGGACACGGTCCGGTTGCGGCAGGTATTACTCAATCTGTTGTCCAACTCGATCAAATTCACGCCGGCGGGCGGCTCGATCGACGCCGAGGTCAGGCGTCATCCCGAGGGCGTGGCGTTGCAAATCCGCGACAGCGGGACCGGCATGGCGCAAGACGACATCCCGCGCGCGCTGCAACCTTTCGTTCAGGTCGACGCCAGCCAGGCACGCCGGCATGGCGGCACGGGTCTTGGCCTGCCGCTGACCAAGATCTTTGTCGAACTGCATGGCGGACGGCTGGAGATCGAGAGCCGGGTCAACGAGGGTACCCGCGTGACAGTCGTCCTGCCGGCGGCCGGGGAAACCCTGGAGCACGGCCCCTGCGATGCGGAGGCCGCCACCAATGGACAGATCGCGTCTCCCGCGCGGCAGGACGGTCACGTTCTCACGCGACGGACGGCGTGATGCGTGGCTTGGTCCACTGCTGGCCTTCGTCATCGCGATCCTGGCCTTCACCGTTTCGTCCGTTCCCGGAACTGGCGAGCCCACGGAGGTTTCCGCGGAGACGCGGGACCGTTACCGCCGCCCGGACAGCATCCCCCTTCCCGCCCGAAAACCCCTGGTCCCCGCCAAGGAGAAGCTTGGCCGGATGCTGTTTTTCGATCCCATCATGTCCGCGCCGGGCACGCTGTCCTGCGCGAGTTGCCACAATCCGGCTCTGTCGTGGACCGATGGTCTGACGCTGGCGGAAGGCGCCGGACGCATGAAGTGGCATACACCCCCGATCATCGACATCGCCTGGGTTCCCACGCTCGGGTGGGACGGCAAGTTCCCGGCGCTGGAGACCGTCGTGTTCGGCCCCATGCTCAACCCCCAGATCATGAACATCGCCGAGGCTGAAATCCTCCGCCGTCTGTCGCGAATTCCGGGCATGTCGAGGCGTTCGCGGCGGCGTATCCGGGGGTGCCGAGGGAGGGGCTGGTCACGCGAACCCAGGTCGAACAGGCGGTCGCGACGTTCGAACGGACGGTGGTGGCATCGCGTGCCCCGTTCGACAGGTGGATCGAGGGCGGCACGCGCGCGATCGGCGACGCCGTTCGGTTTTGATCCGGCCTTTGGGCCTGAGCGCCGGCGAGAAACGCGACCCGCGGGAATTCCTGGAAACTCTCACGGGCTAACCGGTGCCATTCGCGGTCCCGGCTTTGCCCCGTTGATCAGCGGTTCGGGTTATTTCGCCTTCGCGACCGTCACGGTCAACCGCATCGTCGGATGAATCGCGCGACGAAGCAGGAATCGGCCCTCCCGATCGAACGTGCCCGATCGAACGTGAGTGTCACCGCATTGCCGACATCCTGCTCACCCGAGTCGAATTTCATTTCGGGTTGATCGACGAAGACATGATGGGTGACGCGGTCGTCGTTCGCGATTCGCACCATCGTGCCTGGCGCGACAGTCAATGCATCGGGGCTGAATTCACGGCCGCGCTGACCGATCAGCTCCGCGTCGGCCGCCAGCCCGGCGGCGGATACGCCAGCCGTCAACGTCATCGCGGTAGACGTTCGTTTCAGACGCACTTTCCAGCGATCCATCCGCCAATGCTGACCGGACGGTGTCAAATTACCGCCGGAAGCGCGAGTCCAAGAAGTACGAGAGCGATTACAAACGCGAGGCCGATCAGCCGGCGCGAGCGAAGTGAATCCCTTTTCCGGTGTTCGATTCCAGAAACGATCGCGGCGGCGGCGATGAAAACCACGGACGCGACCACGCCAATCATGGGAATTTTACTTCCAGCATACTCATATCGATGGAATAGCCGGTAAAACTTAAAAAAACGTTTCAACTTAACCGGGTATGGTCAGCCGCGGTTGCAGTGGCGCCGACCAGGTGGGGCAATGCGAAAAAAATCGTTCCATGTGAAATTTGATACGCTGATCGGAGTGTTTCTGACGGCGCTGTGCGTGACGGTGTTGTTCCTGCCGGGGGTCGCGCGCGCCCATGTTAAATGGTTCGCGCCCTATGACGTGGCGAAAACGCCGGTCGATCTCCATGGCGTTCTCAATCCGACCTTCATGGGGTTGCTGGTTCTCACGCTCATGGCGCTTTGGGCGCTTTGCGCGTTGGAGCGAACCGCGACCGGGGAGGAACTGCTGGCCTCGGTGGATGAGGTTTTCGCGCCGATTCGCGGGGCCATCGACACCCTGATCCGCGCTGGCTCGGCCGCGTTCTTCGTCGCGATCTGGGCGCATGGCGGGATCATTCTGACACCGGAGCTGACAACCAGCTCGGCCGCCGCGGAGTGGCTGCAGGCGGCGATCGCGGCGGGCCTGCTGTTCCGGGCCACGCTGCCATTATCGGCTTTGGGAATCGTCATTCTGTTCGCTCAGGGAGTATGGGCGTACGGATTGTTTCATATGATGGACTATCCGATTTTTCTGGGTGTCGCGGCTTGTTTCGTCATGAGCGGTCTGGGCTGGAGATCGTTTCTTGGGGCACGGCCGCTCGATCTGATCCGAATCGGCGCGGCGGTGACCAGCAATTCTCATTTTGGCGCTGACGCTTGCTTTTTCGTCATCCTCCGGCGTGACCGGAGGATCGGTAGCGGCACATATCCGCGTATCATAGCGCCAAAAAGCGATGCGTTGTGCCGCTTCGGATCCTCCGGTCATGCCGGAGGATG